>NCIF01000004.1 GCA_002256785.1 Hydrogenophilales bacterium 17-61-9 | reverse complement strand
GTCACCGCGCTGGCCGAGAACAAGGAGCTAATCCAGTCTCTGCTGTACGGGACTGGGTCTGCCGAATCGTCCAACGCACGCATCGCGGCTCTGAACATGGTCGTCAAGGAGGCGATCCATGCTTGAACGCATCGAACTTCACAATTTCAAGTCTGCGCGTGACTTACCGGTCAAGCTCGCTCAACTAACGGTGCTTGCGGGCCTCAACGGCTCTGGGAAGAGCACGGTACTACAGGCGCTGGCCTTATTGCGACAGAGTCTACAAGTCGGCAAGGATGTGCAGGAGCTTGTCCTGCGAGGGGCGCTCGTTCGCCTCGGTCGCAGCGAGGATGTGCGATTCGAAAATGCCACAGACGACGAGATCAGGTTTGTAGTCACGACGCCAAATGGCGAAACACGCATGTCAGCTCCAGCAATTGCCGGAGTAGATACGTTGCAGCTTAGATGCGAAGGGGATGTTGACGACGTCGCTGTCCAACTGGCGACTGGATTTCAGTTCATCCAGGCCGACCGCATAACGCCCGCGGCCCAATATGAGCAAGCAAGCACTCTGGAGCGGGCCAGCGGGTGGCTTGGGTGCGGCGGCGAGTACACAGTCGATTTTTTGCTTCGCAATGAGGACATGAAAGTTTCGCCTCGACGGCTTTTTCCGAGCGAGCACGCATCACTACCGGCCGCCCTCTTCAAGCAGGTTGCACCGACAGAAAGATTGATTGACCAGACTTCCGGGTGGCTTCAGCAATTGAGTCCAGGCGTACGACCGCATGCAGTGGCTGTCGATCTCGCCGATGCTACCTCTCTCCGCTTTTCGTACACGGGGATTTCGATGGATTCAGGTGGTCGCGACCATCGTCCGTCAAATGTCGGTTTCGGACTGACCTATTGTTTGCCGATCATCGTAGCGTGCTTATCTGCTCCCCAGGGCGCGCTACTTCTGCTTGAAAATCCTGAAGCACATCTTCATCCGCGAGGCCAATCGGCGCTAGGGCAGCTCTTGGCCCGCTGCGCTGCAGATGGGGTACAGATCATCGTCGAAACACATAGTGATCACGTGCTCAATGGCATTCGGATCGCTGCGAAACGCGCCGAGATTCCGAACGAAAACGTTGCTGTGCATTTCTTCTCCCGCGACATCGAGAGTGGCGAATCTTCAATCACCTCGCCGGTCCTGCATGCCAACGGCCGCTTCAGCGACTGGCCAGACGGCTTCTTCGATGAATGGAGCAAAGCGCTGGATGAATTGCTTGAGCCCTGAACAATGACGATACCCGTTCTGTTTCTTGACGATGCGTCGCGTCATATCGGTACGATAGATCGAGCCCGTGCAGAACAAACCGCCAGGACGCTGCTCGCTACGCTGAGACGCCTTCGCAGAATCAACAGCAGGATCGCGCTGAATACGGCGCGGCCGATCGCCCAGTATCAGATCTCCGATGACTGGACTCTGCAAGCGGTCCTTGGGGGAAACGCCTTCAAAGAAGAATGGGACTTCGTCCGAGGGCTCAGCGACCGATCCCCTTTCTCGTCGGGACTGCAGGACAGGATGTCACAAGAGATCGAAGACATGGAGTTCCGTACGCGACCGGGACAGGTTTCGTCCAACGCGCTTGCGTGGGCCACGCTATTGGACTCAGCGACGGTCAGCTTCGACGCCCATCCGGACTGGTCTCAAGGATGGGTCGAGACGTCCTACCGCACACTGGATGACGTTGGGAATCTGCTTGAGTCCGATAGTCGCATCAAAAACGCCAGCCAAGCAGCGCATGCTGATGAGCATGTGGATTGGCTGAGGCTGCTCGGTCTCACTGAGGTGCCAACTGCCGATCAGATTTGGAGTGAACGAAGAGATAGATTTCCGGGCCTGCGCTTCCTACCACGGATGGAAAGGGACCTCTTGACATTGGGCGGCAGCGGCGCCCCTTTCCTTCATGCTGTTGAGGCGCTCGTTGCGCTGGCGAGAGACGTTACCCAATGGAAAACGGATAGCGGATGGCCGGATTTTTCTACTAAGGCTACTCCAGAGCATGAGCAGCGCCGAAAGCTATGTTGGGTACACGACGATGTGACCGGTAAGGAGGAACTTTTCGACTGGCACACTCGCTTCAATGGAGTCTTCCCGGGCCGGGTTCATTTCCGGGTGGACGCAGCGAGCAGAGTGATAGTCGTTGCCTATATAGGTGGCAAGTTGACGCAGAGGATTTCGGGCTAACGGTTCCATCGTATGGCCGCTTTTTGAGTCGAGCAGACCTGTGTTCGTCGAATTGCCAACAGCCGCTTTGGCCGAACATGAGACGTCCGCCGAAAATCCCTGAAGTCCATTGCGGGTCAATTTTGCTTTGCGACCCAAAGAAATCCCCATCGGGGTAAGCCCGCTATTGGTCGACTTTGGCAGCATTTAGCCAAGCCGGGACACGCCGGCAAACTCTGGCGCGTTACAATCGCGGGGCTTTTTGCCCAAACCGCCTTATGACCGATTCCCTCGAAAACCAGTCGCAGGACAATCTCGAAGCCCATCTCGTGCAGGTGCAGTCCCTGCTCGCCAGGATGCGTCTGGTGGAGGATCTCGTCCACAAGCAGGGCGGGCCGCGTCAGGCACTGGTCGAGAATCTGGTCCACAAGCAAAACCTGGCGGAGTTGCAGCGCAAGCTGGAAGCCCTGCACCCGGCCGACATCGCCTACATTCTGGAAGCCTTGCCGCTGAACGAGCGGCGGCTGGTGTGGGATCTGGTCGACCCGGAGCACAACGGCGAGATCCTGCTGGAAGTCTCCGACTCGGTCCGTGAATCGCTGATCGAGGCCATGAACAAGGCGGAGCTGCTGGCCGCCGCCGAGTCGCTCGACACCGACGAAATCGCCGACATCGCGGCCGACCTGCCGCACGACGTGATCACCGAACTGTTGACCACGCTGGATGCGCAAAAGCGCGCGCACCTGCAGTCGGCGCTGGCCTACCCGGAAGACACGGTGGGCGCGCTGATGGACTTCGAGATGGTGACGATCCGCGCCGACGTGACGCTGGAAGTGGCGCTGCGCTACCTGCGCCGGCTGGGTGAGCTGCCCGACCAGCTGGACAAGCTGTTCGTGGTCGACCACGACGACGCGATCATCGGCGTTTTACCGCTGAAGCGATTGCTGACGACCGATCCCGAGGTTTCGGTGGCGGCGGTGATGGTTGAGGATTTCGTCAAATTCCAGCCCGAAGACGCAGCCGACGAGGCTTCGCAAGCGTTCGAGCGCTACGACCTTGTGATGGCGCCGGTGGTGGATGCGGCGGGGCGGCTGATCGGCCGGGTGACGGTTGATGCGGTGGTCGACCACATCCGCGAGTCGGCGGATTCAGACATGCTGTCGATGGCCGGCCTGCAGGAAGAGGAAGACCTGTTCTCGTCGGTGTGGCACGCGGCGAAAAACCGCTGGATGTGGCTGGCGCTCAATCTGTGCACGGCCTTTATCGCTTCGCGCGTGATCGGCACGTTTGAAGGCAGCATCGAAAAACTCGCCGCGCTAGCGGCGTTGATGCCGATCATTGCGGGCATCGGCGGCAACTCCGGCAACCAGACCATCACGCTGATCATACGCGGCCTGGCGCTGGGCCATATCACCACGGCCAACGCGCGCCGCCTGGTGCTCAAGGAAATCAGCGTCGCCCTGTTGAACGGCCTGGTGTGGGGATCGGTGGTCGGCGTCTTCGCCTGGCTGCTGTACGACTACCCGGCGCTGGGCGGCGTGATGGCGCTGGCGATGCTGCTGAACCTGCTGGTGGCCGCGCTGGCGGGCATCTTCATCCCGATGGCGCTGGAGCGCATGAACCGCGACCCGGCCATCGGCTCGTCGGTGCTGCTCACCTTCATCACCGACAGCATGGGCTTTTTCATCTTCCTCGGCCTCGCCACGATCCTGCTGCTATGAAGCCCGCCCCCCCTTATTCTGAAAGGCACGACAGCCGCGCCCTCTACGGCCGCCTGCTCGGCTATGTAAAGCCGTACTGGCGCATGTTCGCGCTGTCCCTCTTCGCGCTGATTCTGACCGCCGCCACCGAGCCGATGCTGCCGGCGCTGTTCAAGCCGCTGCTGGACAAGGGCTTTGTGGCCAAGGATCAGGACTTCATCCGCTGGATTCCGATTCTGCTGCTGGCGCTGTTCCTGGTGCGCGGCGTCACCGGTTTCGTCAGCACCTACTGCATGGCGTGGGTGGGCAGCCGCCTGGTGATGGACTTGCGCGGCGCGATGTTCGACAAGCTGATGACGCTGCCGACGCGCTACTTCGACCAGAACCCGAGTGGCCAGCTGATCGCGCAACTTGCATTCAACGTCAACCAGGTCACGCAGTCGGCCACCAGTTCACTCACCACGCTGGTGCGCGACACTGTCACGGTGCTGGGCCTGCTGGGCTATCTGCTGTGGCTGAACTGGCGGCTGACGCTGATCGTGTTCGCGCTGGTGCCGTTGACGCTGTGGGTGGTGCGGGTGGCCAGCAAACGGCTGCGCGGGCTGTCGCGCAAGGCGCAGCGAAACATCGGCGACCTCACCCAGGTGATCGACGAGGCGGTGGGCGGCCATCGCGTGGTCAAGCTCTACGGCGGCGAGGATTACGAGCAGACGCGGTTCCGCCATGCCGCCAATCTGGCGCGCCTGTTCGAAATGAAGCGCGTCGCCGCCAACGCAGTGTACGAACCCGTCATCCAGTTCATCGCCGCAATCGCGCTCGCGGCGATCGTCTATATCGCGGCCGGGCAAGCTTCCAGCAACACCACCACGGTCGGCGGCTTTGTCGCCTTTTTCATGGCCATGCTGCTGCTGTTCGCGCCGCTCAAACGGCTCACCGCGGTCAACGACCAGTTGCAGCGCGGGCTCGCCGCGGCCGAAACCATCTTCGCCATGCTCGACCAGGATGCCGAACGCGACACCGGCGCCCGCACGCTCGACCGCATCGAAGGCCGGCTGGCCTTCAAACACGTAGCGCTGACCTATCCGGGCAAAACGCTGCCGGCGCTGGCCGACATCACGCTCGACATCGCGCCCGGCGAAACCGTGGCGCTGGTCGGCGCCTCCGGCTCGGGCAAGACCACGCTGGCTAACCTGATGCCGCGCTTCTACGATCCCGATTCCGGATCGATCGAACTCGACGGCATCGACATCCGCAACATCCGCCTGCAAAACCTGCGCAACCACATCGCGCTGGTATCGCAGGACGTGGTGCTGTTCAACGACACGCTGGGCCACAATATCGCCTACGGCAACAAACGTGACGCCACCTCCGACGAGATTCGCGCCGCCTGTATCGCCGCCCACGCCTGGGACTTCATCCAGGCCATGCCCGACGGTCTGGAAACGCTGATCGGCGAAAACGGCATGCGACTTTCCGGCGGCCAGCGCCAGCGCATCGCCATCGCGCGCGCCATCCTGAAAAACGCGCCGCTGCTGATTCTCGACGAAGCCACCTCGGCTTTGGATAACGAATCCGAACGCCATGTGCAGGCCGCACTCGACACCCTGATTGCCAACCGCACCACCTTGGTCGTCGCGCACCGGCTCTCCACCATCGAACGCGCAAGCCGCATCGTGGTGCTGGAAGGCGGGCGCATCGTCGAAATCGGCAGCCACGCCGAACTCATCGCCAAGCAGGGCCGCTACGCGCAACTGCACGCGCTACAGTTTTCCGCATGAATACGGCAACCGGCTGGGTCAAACCGTCGCGCTCGCTCGCCACCGCCGCCGGGCGCGCCATCGGCGACTACCGCATGATCCGCAACGGCGACCGCATCCTGCTGGGGCTGTCGGGCGGCAAGGATTCGCTGGCGCTGCTGCACACGCTGCACCATCTGCAACAGAAGGCCCCGGTGAAGTTCGAGCTGCTGGCGTGCACGGTCGACCCGCAGTCCGACCAGTACGACCCGTCGCCATTGATCCCGTACATGGCCGGGCTCGGCGTGCCCTACTTTCTGGAATCGCAGCCGATTCTGGCCGAAGCGCAAAAAACCCTGACCAGGGATTCCGATTCCTACTGTGCGTATTGTTCAAGGATGCGGCGCGGCATTCTCTACCGCGTCGCGCGCGAGCAAGGCTGCAATGTGGTCGCGCTGGCGCAGCATCTGGACGATCTCGCTGAAACGCTGATGATGTCGATGCTGTTCGGCGGCAAGCTGCGGACCATGTCGCCGCATTACCTCAACGACGCCGGCGACCTGCGCATCATCCGGCCATTTGTCTATGCGCGCGAGCGCCAGACCCGCGCGTTTGCGGCAGATTCCGGCCTGCCGGTGATTTTCGAAAACTGCCCGGCGTGCTTTGCCAAACCGCAGCAGCGCTACGCGATGAAGCAGATGCTGGCCGAGCAGGAAAAAACCCACCCGCGCATCTACAACAGCATGCTGACGGCGATGAAGCCATTAATGGGTGAGCCGCCCGCCTGATTTCCGGCCAACGCCGTTTGCCCGTAAAATCAAGCCCTTGTTTTAGTTGACGTTTTCCACATTGAGACCAAGGTTATGACGACTTCCTTCATCCCCCCCAAGCGCATCCTCATGGGCCCCGGCCCCTCCGACGTGCCGCAGCGCATTCTCGACGCCATGGCGCGTCCGACCATCGGCCACCTCGATCCCGCTTTCGTCGACCTGATGGAGCAGATCAAGGCCATGTTGCGGATGGCGTTCCAGACCGAAAACGCGCTGACCTTCCCGGTTTCCGCGCCCGGTTCGGCGGGCATGGAAATGTGTTTCGTCAACCTGGTGGAGCCGGGCGACAAGGTCATCGTGTGCCGCAACGGCGTGTTCGGCGGGCGCATGCTGGAAAACGTCAAGCGCTGCGGTGGCGTGCCGGTGGTGGTCGACGACGCCTGGGGCGCAGCGGTCGACCCGCAAAAAGTACGCGATGCGTTCAAAGCCAATCCCGATGCCAAAATGCTCGCCTTCGTCCATGCCGAGACTTCGACCGGCGCGCAGTCGGACGCCGAAGCACTGGGAAAAATTGCGCAGGAATTTGGCGCCCTCACCATCATGGACTGCGTCACCAGTCTCGGCGGCACCCCGCTTTACATGGATAAATGGGGCATCGACGCGGTGTATTCCGGCAGCCAGAAATGCCTGTCGTGCACCCCCGGCCTGTCGCCCGTGTCGTTTTCCGAGCGGGCCATCGCCCGCATCAAGGCGCGCACCACCGTCGTGCAAAGCTGGTTCCTCGATCTGAATCTGGTGTTGGGCTACTGGCAGTCCGCCGGCAAACGCACCTACCACCACACCGCGCCGATCAACCCGATGTACGGCCTGCACGAAGCGCTGGTGATCCTCGAAGAAGAAGGCCTGGAAAACGCCTGGGCGCGCCACCGCGCGATGCACGAAAAACTCAAGGCCGGGCTCGAAGGCATGGGGCTCAACTACGTGGTCGAGGCATCCGCCCGCCTGCCGCAGTTGAACTCGATCTACGTGCCCGAAGGGGTCGACGAGGCCGCAGTGCGCGCCCGTCTGCTGAACGAATTCAACCTCGAAATCGGCGCCGGCCTCGGCGACATGTCGGGCAAAATCTGGCGCATCGGCCTGATGGGCTATTCGGCCAAGCAGGAAAACGTCGACTATTGCCTGAAGGCGCTGAAGACCTGCCTGCCCTGATTCGCGATGCAGGCTGCCGAGCGTGCCCGGGTCATGCCTGGATCATGCCAGCGGTCTGCCCCTCATAATGTTCCATCATCCAGGCTTCAAAAGAAGCCGCATCCATCGGCCGGCTGATGAAGTAGCCCTGCGCCTGATCGCACCGGGCTTCGCGGAGAAACCCCAATTGTTCCCGTGTCTCCACCCCTTCCGCGACGACAGTCAGCCGCAGATTATGGGAAAGGGCGATCACCGCACGCACGATGGCGGTGTCGTCCAGGTCCACGCCCACATCCTTGACGAAGGCGCGATCGATTTTGAGTGTGTCGAGGGGAAAGCGCTTCAAATAGGCCAGCGATGAATAGCCGGTGCCGAAATCATCCATTGATATCTTGACCCCCATCCGTTTGATGTTTGCCAGGGCCGTCTGGCTGCTGACGCTATCTTCCATCAACAGGCTTTCCGTCACTTCCAGTTCGAGCTGGTCCGCAGGCAAGCCGGCATCGTCGAGCGCGGACCGGATCACCGCGGCCAGCCCCACATCGTAGAACTGGCGCGGTGACAGGTTCACCGCCATGGTCAGGTCCAGCCCGGCGTGGGCCCAGGCTGCGGCTTGCCCGCATGCGGTTCGCAGCACCCAGGCGCCGACTGGCACGATCAGGCCCGTTTCCTCCAGCAAGGGGATGAACGTGTCCGGCGCAACAAGCCCATTCCGTGGCGAGCGCCAGCGCAGCAATGCCTCAACGCCCACAATCAAATTGGTGCGCAAATTCAATTTGGGCTGATAGACCAGTTCAAACTGATTGCGCTCCTGCGCCTGGCGCAGCGCCGTTTCGAGCCACAGCCGTTCCTCGGCATGTGCGTTGAGGTCGCCGGTGTAAAACTGGACATTGTTGCGCCCCATGGCTTTCGCCCGGTACATCGCCGCATCGGCGTTGCGGATCAGATTGTCGAGATCGTCATCGTCGAATGGATAGACGGTAATGCCGATGCTCGCCCCCACGAAGACCTGATATCCACCCAGATCGAACGGCTGCGAGATTTCCGAATGCGTACGCTGGGCGATGCACGCAATCTCGTCGATGTGCCTGATATCTTCCAGCACGATGATGAACTCGTCGCCCCCCAGTCGGGCCACCGTGCTGCCGAACGATTCCTCCCGTGCAACGGGCGGCAGCGCAACCGTATCGCTGAGCCGCACGCACTGTCGCAGGCGTTCCGCCACCTGTTTGAGCAATTGGTCCCCAACCTGATGACCCAGGCTGTCGTTGACCTGCTTGAAGCGATCGAGGTCCAGATACAACAGGCCGACCAGGCATTCGGCGCGTTGCGCCCGCTGCATGGCGCCCGCCAGCCGGTCGCGGAACAGCGCACGGTTGGGAAGCCCGGTCAGGTGGTCGTAGTTGGCGAGATAGATCATGCGCTGCTCGGCCCGTTTTTGTTCGGTGACATCGCGGGCGACCGTGAGCGCGCAGAACGCGTCGCCGATCTCGGTTATTTCGGAGGAGACCCGCATGTCCCGAAGCTCGCCGCTTTTGGTAAGCAGCGTCATTTCCAGGTTGTGGACAGGCTGATCCAGTTGCAAGCGCTGCTTGGCGTGCGCCATGACCTCCTCGTCGGTCCAGAGCGCCACTTCGCCGGAGGTCCGCCCGACCACCTCCAGCAGGGTATACCCGGTGAGTCGTTCAAAGCTCTTGTTCACATTGATGATGCGCCCGTCCTCGGCGCGGCAGATCATCACGGGATCCGGACTCGCATGGAACGCCTGGCTAAACAGCTGCTCCGATTGGCGCAGACTGATCAGGGCACGATTGAGCGCGCGCAGCGGAAAGATTTTCAGCACGGCGAACAGGGCAGCCGCCAAGGCAAGGCCGAACAGGGCGACCAGCGCGGTTACCGCGAGCAAGGGGCGCAACGAACGGCTGACCTCGAAATACGCCGCCGTTTTTCCGCTATCCATGACCGGCTCACGCACCGAGATCACGGGAGGCGAGACAAGGGCTGCGCCACTGACTGCGATCTTCTCGCCCCCGGCGCCGAGTATCAGGCGCTGTTCGGGGTATTCCGTCTCGGTGCGATCCTCCTCGACCAGAAAACCAATCAGGCGGCTTTCCTGGGTCCGCCAGCTTTCAGGGTTTGCCTTGATGAATTCGGAGACCCGTTTCGCGTTGAACTGACTCTCGGTGCCGACCTCCCCAACCTGGTACTGGTAGGACAAGGCGAAGTAACCCAGGGGCAGGGACACGGCGACGATCAGCGCGACCGCTCCGGCGATCCACGTAATGGTCGAAGTAATCTGGGCGGGCTGCTTATCGGTCACGTACGCGTTCCGGTTTGCCGCCGCCAGGGAACCGAAAACCGTGGCCTGGCTGCCGACCCGTGCGGGATCAGGCATTCCGGCGCAGACAGGCTGAAAATGAAGTGCATGGCGACTCCCTGCAACAGACGCTGAAAACCCTGGCCCTGCCGTGAAGCAGGCCGGATAAACACTGTATCGGCCTGCCGAGGGAAAAATTGATACCCGGCGTCGCGCCGCGACCTATGCCAATGTTCGGCTTACAAACCCAGTCGCTGCCAGATGGTCGTCGTCGGCCCAGCCTGATTCATGGTGTAGAAGTGCAGGCCCGGCGCGCCGCCGGCGAGCAGGCGCTCGCACAGGTCGGTCACCACATCGAGCCCGAAGGCACGCAGCGACGGCAGGTCGTCGCCGTAGGTCTCCAGCTTTTTCCGCAGCCAGCGCGGGATTTCGGCGCCGCAGGCATCGGAAAAGCGTGCCAGTTGCACATAGTTGCCGATCGGCATGATGCCGGGAACGATGGGAAGCGCGACGCCCAGCGCACGCGCATCGTCGACAAAGCGAAAGTAGGCGTCGGCGTTGAAGAAATATTGCGTGATCGCGGCGTCCGCGCCGGCGTCGACCTTGCGCTTGAAGTTGGCGAGATCCTCGCTGTGGGAACGTGCCTGCGGGTGGACTTCGGGATAGGCCGCGACTTCAATCTCGAACCAGTCGCCGGTTTCGCGGCGGATAAAGCTTACCAGTTCATTGGCATAGTTGAATTCGCCCGCATCCATGGTGCCTGAGGGCTGATCGCCGCGCAGCGCGACCAGATGGCGGATGCCCTGGCTTTTGTATTCGCTGAGAATGTCGCGGATGCTCGCCTCGGTCGAGCCGATGCACGACAGATGCGGCGCAGCCTCGCTGCCCGAAGCCTGGATCTCGCGCACGGTTTCGAGCGTGCGGTCGCGGGTGGAGCCGCCGGCGCCGAAGGTGACGGAGAAAAATTTGGGTTTGAGTTGCGCAAGCTGGTCGCGCGTGGCGCGCAGCTTGTCCATGCCTTCCGCCGTCTTGGGTGGGAAGAATTCAAAGCTGAAGGTACGTTCGGTCATGGTTCAAGCTTGTTTGTTGGGGAGGAGCGCGGACAGCACCCAGGCGATCACGCCATACAGAATCGCGCCGATCATCGCCGACACAAAGCCCTGCACCTGGAATCCGGGGAGCAGCGCGCTGGCCAGCCAGAATAGCAGGCCGTTCAGCACCAGGTAGAAAATCCCCAGCGTCAGCAGCGTAATCGGCAGGGTGAGCAAAGCCAGTACCGGCCGCACCAGCGTGTTGATAAAACCCAGCAGCAGCGCCGCAAGCAACGCTGTGCCGAAGCCCGATACCTGAATCGAGGGCAGCAGATACGTCACCGCCAGCAGGGCGACGGCGTTCAAAATCCACAACAGCAATAAACGCATCACGCCCTCCTTTGGGTAAGCCTATCAATAGCGGTAGTGATCGGCCTTGTAGGGGCCATTTTTGTCGACACTGATGTAGTTGGCCTGGTAATCGCTCAGTTCGGTCAGTTGCGCGTTGAGCTTTTGCAGTTGCAGCCGGGCCACTTTTTCGTCCAGATGCTTGGGCAAGGTGTAAACGCCGACCGGGTATTTGCCGGAATCGCGTTCCTGCCACAGTTCGATCTGCGCGATGGTCTGGTTGGCGAACGAGGATGACATCACATACGACGGATGGCCCGTGCCGCAACCCAGATTCACCAGCCGGCCTTTAGCCAGCATGATGATGCGTTTGCCGTCCGGGAAGATGACATGGTCGACCTGCGGCTTGATTTCTTCCCACTGGTATTTTTCCACGCCCGCGACGTCGATCTCGTTGTCGAAGTGGCCGATGTTGCAGACGATGGCCTGGTCCTTCATCTTCGCCATATGGTCGTGGGTGATGACATGGAAGTTGCCGGTGGCGGTGACGAAGATGTCGGCCTTGTCGGCGGCATATTCCATGGTCACCACGCGATAGCCCTCCATCGCCGCCTGCAGCGCGCAGATCGGGTCGATTTCGGTCACCCAAACCTGGGCGCTCAATGCGCGCAGCGCCTGTGCGCTACCCTTGCCCACATCGCCATAACCCGCGACCACGGCAACCTTGCCGGCGATCATCACGTCCTTGATGCCGTCGACCAGCGATTCGCGGCAGCCGTACAGGTTGTCGAACTTGGACTTGGTCACCGAATCGTTGACGTTGATCGCCGGGAACTTGAGTTCGCCGCGCGCGTGCATCTGATACAGGCGGTGCACGCCGGTGGTGGTTTCCTCGGTCACGCCTTTCACGGCGGCCAGACGCACCGAATACCAGGTCGGGGCGGTCGCGAGCTTGGCCTTGATTGCCGCGTAAAGCACGCGCTCTTCCTCGCTGGTGGGATTGCCCACCACCGAGATGTCCTTTTCGGCACGCGCGCCCAGATGCAGCAACAAGGTGGCATCGCCGCCGTCGTCGAGGATCATGTTCGAGAATGTTTTCTCACCCTGGGGGCCATCCGCCCACTCGAAAATGCGATGGGTGTAATCCCAGTAGTCGGCCAGCGATTCGCCCTTGACCGCAAACACCGGGATGCACTCGGCGGCCATGGCTGCCGCTGCGTGATCCTGCGTCGAGTAGATGTTGCACGAGGCCCAGCGCAATTCAGCGCCCAGGGCGGTCAGTGTTTCCATCAGCACCGCGGTCTGGATGGTCATGTGCAGCGAGCCGGTGATGCGCGCACCCTTCAGCGGCTGCGCCGCGGCAAACTCCTGGCGAATCGCCATCAAGCCCGGCATTTCGGTTTCGGCGATCCTGATTTCCTTACGGCCCCAGCCCGCCAGCGCCAGGTCGGCGATGATGTAATCGTTAAAACTCGAGAGGGTGGATACTGCATTCATGGTGAGACTCCTTGAATGGCAGCGGTCGGGTGCATGCTCGTTCGCCCGCAAAACCGCTGCAAGTCAACGAGCGCAGTTGAAACGTCGCTCGCGCTGAGCCTGGCTGTTGTTTCGGTTAAACCGGCAACAGTCGCAGCGCTCCTCAGTGCGAGGGGGCGAGACGCTCGCCCAAAATCAGGAACCGCGATTATGCCATGTTTGATTACAGGCCCGCAGCGGCGCCGAACTATAAGCCGGCGGCGGCCTTGAGTTCAGCCGCCTTGCCGGTCACTTCCCAGGTGAAATCCGGCTCGTCGCGACCGAAGTGGCCGTAACTCGCGGTGCGGGTGTAGATCGGACGCAACAGGTCCAGCATCGCGACGATGCCTTTGGGGCGCAGGTCGAAATGTGCCAGGATCAGTTCGACAATTTTGGACTCGGGGATTTTTCCCGTGCCAAAAGTATCGACCATCAGCGAGGTCGGCCTGGCCACGCCGATGGCGTAGCTCACCTGCACCATGCACTTGTCGGCCAGGCCGGCGGCGACGATGTTCTTTGCCACATAGCGCCCGGCGTAGGCAGCCGAACGGTCAACCTTGGAGGGGTCCTTGCCGGAGAACGCGCCGCCGCCGTGCGGCGCCGAACCGCCGTAGGTATCGACGATAATCTTGCGGCCGGTCAGGCCGGCGTCGCCCATCGGCCCGCCGACCACAAAGCGCCCGGTGGGGTTGACCAGATAGCGGGTTTCGGCGGTCAGCATCTGTTTCGGCAACACCGGCTTGATGATTTCCTCGATCACCGCCTCGGACAGCTGGGCATGCGAGATATCGGGGTCATGCTGGGTCGACAACACGACCGTGTCGATGGAATGCGGCTTGCCGTCGACGTAGCGGATCGACACCTGCGATTTGGCGTCCGGGCGCAGCCACGGCAAACGGCCGTCCTTGCGCAGTTCGGACTGGCGCTCGGTCAACCGGTGCGCAAGATAAATCGGCATCGGCATCAGCACCGGGGTTTCGTTGCATGCATAGCCGAACATCAGCCCCTGGTCGCCGGCGCCCTGATCGAGGTTGTCGTCGTGCGCGCGATCCACCCCCTGCGCGATGTCGGGCGACTGCTTGCCGATGGTGACCAGCACCGAGCAGGTGTTGTAGTCGAAACCGATTTCGGACGAGTCGTAGCCGATGCGCTTGATGGTCTGGCGCGCGATCTGGTTGTAGTCGATCACCGCCGAGGTGGTGATTTCGCCGGCGATGACGCACAGGCCCGTGGTCAGCAGCGTCTCGCACGCCACGCGCGCATGTTTGTCCTGGGTTAGAATCGCGTCGAGTACCGCATCCGACACTTGATCCGCCATCTTGTCGGGATGCCCTTCAGACACCGATTCAGACGTGAAAATGAAATCTTTTTGCATGACAGCTCCTGCAGTCCCGGTTACCGATTGCGTAACCGACTCGAGGGACAAACAGAGCGGCGACGCTTTAGCTGTATTTGTATCCCGCCCGCAAGTTGTCCAGATTAACGCGGCGGCTTTCGAGCGGCCATTGTGCCGCGCATCGTCCCCAAGCGTCAATCCCCGCAAGGGGACTCCGATCCACTATGGGCTGAAGCCCATGTGGAGTCGTATGCCCTGTGAGAGGACTCCGACTTTCTACGCGCTGAAGCGCGTGAAAGATCGTATGCCCGCGTGATTTTCCTGCTCAAGCTTTTGGCCCGTTTGCCCCTGCCCGTGCTGCATGGGCTGGGCATCGCGCTCGGCTGGGTTATCTACTGGGCGCCGGGCCGGCATTCCGGGCGCATGCGCAACAATGTGCTCGATAGCGGCCTGTGCAGTCCGGGGCGCGATTGCAGGCGCCTGCTGCGCGAGTCCATCGGCGAGGCCGGAAAAGGCATTATCGAGTTGTTGCCGGTATGGCTGCGTCCCTATGATGACGTTCTGAAACTGGTCAAGGGCGCCAGCGGCTGGGCGCATATCGACGCTGCGCGCGCGGCGGGAAAAGGGGTGATCGTCATCGCGCCGCACATCGGCTGTTTCGAGATGATCAACCTCTATTACGCGTCCAGGCATCCGTTCACCGCCCTCTACAAGCCGCCGCGTCAGGCCGTGCTCGGCGACCTGATGCTGGCCGGACGCCAGCGCGGGCAGGCGAAGCTGGTGCCGACCGACCTTTCCGGGGTGCGCGCGCAACTGGCCGCACTCAAGCGTCATGAGGCAATAGGCATCTTGCCTGACCAGGTGGCGTCCAGTGGCGACGGCGTGTGGGCGCCCTTTCTGGGCCGCCCGGCTTACACTCCAACGCTGACTGCCAGCCTGCAACGCAAAACCGGTGCAGCTGCTTTTTTTGTCGTGGCCGAGCGGCTGAGCTGGGGACGCGGCTATCACTTGCATGTTTTTCCCCTGCTCGAAGACTTTCCTGCCGACAAAACCCAGGCAGCCATCCGCATCAATCGCGGGGTGGAGGATGTTGTTCGGCGGTTCCCGGCTCAATATCTGTGGAGTTACAACCGGCACAAGCGGCCGGGCAGCGCCCCGTCTCCGGATAGTCCGGTCGAAGCATGAAACCGGCTCGCGCTGAAAACCGCTTGCGCCTTTCGCTGCTTCCGGTCTGGGCCGGCATTGGCTTGCTGTGGCTGGTGCATTGGTTACCGCTGCCACTTCAGGCAGCACTGGGCAACACACTCGGCTGGCTGCTGGCGCTGATACCCGGAAAACGGCGACACATCGTTGCCACCAACCTTGCCCTGTGCTTTCCCGACACCCCCCAAAGCGTGCGCAGACGCTGGCTGCGGCTCACTTTTCAGGCATCCGTCCGAGCGGTTCTTGAACACGGAATTGTGTGGTGGAGTTCGGCGGCGCGCGTACGCCGCCTGGTGCAGGTCGACAATCCCGAGGCGGCAATGGGCGATGGTGCGCGCCCGGTCATCTGGTTAGCGCCGCATTTTGTCGGACTCGACATGGGAGGAGTCCGGCTGACGATGGATCGGCAAATTGCTTCAATCTATGCGCCCGCAAAAAATCCGGTGGTAGATCGATACATGCGCCATGGGCGTACGCGTTTTTCAGATATTGTCCTGATCGCGCGCAGCGAGGGAATCCAGTCAACGCTACGCATCATCAAGTCCGGATTGCCCTTTTACTACCTGCCGGACCAGGACCACGGCCGCCACAATGCCGTGTTCGTGCCCTTCTTCGGCGTGCCTGCCGCCACCGTGTCGGCGCTGCCGCGCCTGGCCAGACTCACCGGCGCGCAGGTCGTCCCGGTGATCACGACCCAGCTGCCGGGCGGGCGGGGTTATCGGGTGCGTTTTTATCCGCCGTGGGACAACTATCCGAGCGGCAACCTGGATGTTGATGTGGCCCGCATGAATACGTTTATCGAGGCACGCATCCGTGAAATGCCTGAACAGTATCTGTGGCTGCACCGCCGTTTCAAAACCCGGCCCCCAGGCGAATCCAGCCTGTATGAGTGAGGCTCGATTTCAGGTGCGGCGGATGAATGCCGAAGATGTCGCGCCCGTCAGTGCGCTGGCGCGACGGGTGTGGCAGTCAACCTATTCCGCCCTGATTTCGCAGGCGCAAATCGATGCCATGCTGTCCGACCGTTACGCTCCCGCTCGCATTCGCGCGCAACTGGATGACTCCGCTCACGGCTGGTGGGTTGCGCATCAGGACCTGATGCTGGCCGGGTTTGCCCATGCCATGATGGACCCCGCTGACTGCAAGCTCGACAAACTTTACGTGCACCCGGACGCGCAACATCGGGGAGTCGGCCAGACACTGCTGCATGCCATCCGGCAGTGGGCCGGGCAACGGCATGCCGGCCGTCTATGGCTGCAAGTCAATCGCGGCAACGCGCAGGCGATCGCGGCTTACCGGAAATACGGCTTCCGCATCGTCGAATCGCGGGTGTTCGATATAGGCAATGGGTTTGTGATGGACGATTACCTCATGGAGCAACGACTGTGAGCTTTGCCAATCCGGACGATGCCGCCCTGCGCACCCTGTTCGATCGCGTCAAAACCATTGCCGTGATCGGGCTCTCGCCGCAGCCCGCGCGGCCGGGCTACCGCGTGGCGCAAGCCATGCAACAGTATGGCTACCGGATCATTCCGGTGCGCCCGCTGGTGGACGCAGTGCTGGGCGAAAAGGCCTATGCCAGCCTGGCCGACATTCCGTTTCGGGTAGACCTGGTCGATGTATTTCGCGCTGCCGAGCACCTCCCCGCTATCGTTGAGCAATGCCTGGCGCTACACTTGCCCTCTATCTGGATACAGGAAGGCATCGTTGCCGACACTGCCGCGCTGCAGGCGCAAGCCGGCGGCATGGTGGTGGTGATGGACCGCTGCATCCTCAAGGAATACGTCAGGCTTAAAACAGAATGAAGACCCAAAATGGCACGCGACTTCGTTTCACCAAAATGCAGGGGCTCGGCAATGACTTTGTCGTGCTCGATGGCATCGCACAGCCCATTGCGCTCACCGCCGCGCAATACCGCCGGATCGCGGACCGCCATTTCGGCGTCGGCTGCGATCAGATTTTACTGGTTGAAAAACCCACCCGTGCCGACGTCGATTTCCGTTACCGGATATTTAACGCCGACGGGGGCGAAGTGGAGCAATGCGGAAACGGGGCGCGCTGCTTCGTGCGTTTTGTGCACAGCCGCGGGCTGACCAACAAAACCAGCATTCGCGTCGAAACCGCTTCCGGCATCATCGAGCCCCACCTGCTCGACAACGGCCTGATCAGGGTGGATATGGGCGCACCGCGTTTTGCGCCCGCCGACATCCCGTTCGTCGCCGAAACCGAAGCCATGACCTATCCGCTCAAGGTCGGCCAGCACGTCATCAACATCGCCGCGCTGTCGATGGGCAATCCGCATGCGGTGCTGCGGGTCAACGATCTCGACAGCGCGCCGATCGACATACTCGGCCCCGCGATCGAATCGCATACGCGCTTTCCGCAGCGGGTCAACGCCGGCTTCATGCAGGTGCTCACGCCGCACGACATCCGCCTGCGCGTCTACGAGCGCGGCGCCGGCGAGACGCTGGCCTGCGGCACCGGCGCCTGTGCGGCTGCCGTGGCGGGCATCCATCAGGACTGGCTGAAAAGCCCGGTCAGCGTGCATACGAAGGGCGGCGACCTGGTGATCGAATGGGCAGGAAAAAACCAGCCGGTCTACATGACCGGTCCGGCTGAAACCGTATTTGAGGGAGAACTGGAAATCTAATGGACATGCAACCCGCCACACTCGACCCGCAGGCCATCGCCGAATTTTTGACCCGGCATCCGGGGTTTTTCAACGAATTCCCCGCTTTACTGGCGGATCTGCAGATCCCGCATCCGCATGGCGCCCACGCAATATCGATGAGCGAGCGCCAACTCATCGCGATGCGCGACAAGGTGCAGATGCTGGAAGCCAAGCTGGCCGAGCTGATTCAGTTTGGCGAGGAAAACGACGGCATTTCCGAAAAACTGCACGCCATGACGATGGCCTTGCTGACTGCCCGCACCCCGCAGGATATTGTCGCAGCGCTGGCCATCCACCTACGCGACGGGTTCGAAGTGCCGCACCACGCCCTGCGCGCATGGGATCTGCCGGAAGGCGCCGCACCCGGCCTCAGCGACCCGATGTCGGCAGCAGGCCGCGCCAGCGTCCTGGCCATGACGCACCCCGTGTGTGGCGCACTGGCGATTGACGAGGCCAGCGACTGGTTCGGAGAAATATCGCCGCACCTGCGCGCGTTTGCCTGCATTCCGCTACGGCCCACCCCGCAGGGGGCGCCGATCGGATTGCTGGTGCTGGCGTCGGAAGAAGCCAAACGTTTTTATCCCGGCATGGGCACGCTCTACATTGAACGCGTGGGGCAACTGGTCAGCGCGGCCCTGCTGCGGATGCAGCCCTCAGCCTGACACGGCAGGTCGTGAACGCCGTCGATCGGTATCTGCAGCACCTCGCAGCCGAACGGCGGCTCTCGCCGCACACGGTTGCGGCCTATCAGCGCGACCTGAGAAATTTAAGCAAACTGGCCGGCGACAAATCGCTTGCCGATCTGGAGATCGCCGACATCCGCGGCGCCATCGTCAAATTGCGCGGCCAAAGCCTGGCGGCCTCCAGCGTGGCGCGCCAGCTTTCAAGCTGGCGCGGCTTTTACAGCTTTGCCTGCCGCCGCCTCGGTTACGCCCGCAACCCCTGCATCGGCCTGCGTCCGCCCAAAGCGGCGCGGGCCTTGCCGCAGGTGCTCTCCCCCGACGCATGTACCCAACTCCTCAACGGCGCGACCGATGCTGCGGTTGATGACGCCCTGCAGGCACGCGACCGCGCCATGTTCGAGCTGTTTTATTCGTCCGGCCTGCGGCTGTCCGAACTGAGCGCGCTCGATCTGAACGACCTCGACCTGAAAACCGGCGAAGCGCAGGTCACCGGCAAGGGCCGCAAAACCCGTATTGTTCCGGTCGGCCGCCAGGCATTGATCGCCATAACCGCCTGGATGAAACACCGGCTTCCGTTGGCGCGCGCCAACACGCCCGCGCTGTTCATCAGCCAGCGCGGCAGCCGCCTCACCCCGCGCAGCGTTCAACTGCGACTCAACCGCTGGGCGCTGCGGGCCGGCCTCGGCCAGCACGTTCACCCGCACATGCTGCGCCACGCATTCGCAACCCATGTGCTGCAATCGTCCGGCGACCTGCGCGCCGTGCAGGAAATGCTCGGCCACGCCAGCATCAGCACCACGCAGGTTTACACCCATCTCGACTGGCAGCATCTGGCCAAGGTTTACGACCAGGCCCATCCGCGCGCGCGCAAAAAATCCTGAGCCATCCGCCACGCTGCTGAACGATATGGGCGTGGACTATTTGCAGGGCGACCATATCCACCGCCAGGAAGCGCTGCCGAACTGGCCGCCGGCGCCCGGATTATCAGAACCTGTACCGACACCCAATCCACACTCGCCGCACCTGACGCTGGTTCATTAAACCATCAGGAAATCACGACGTCTTCGAGCCCCTCGGCCGGCGCCGGATAGCGCATCTTCAGCTTTTCCAGCGCCTCGATCAGCAGGCCCGACACCATCAGATTGCGGGCCAGCTTGCTGTTGGCAGGAATCACGTGCCACGGCGCGTGCACCGTGCTGGTGGCCGACAGCGCGGCCTCGTAGGCCTTCATGTAGTCGTCCCACTGCGCACGTACGGCGATATCTTCAGGATGAAACTTCCACTGTTTTCTCGGTATATCGCGCCGTTCCTCCAAGCGCTCTTTCTGTTCCTCATGCGAAATGTGGAGATAACACTTCAGGATTGTGGTGCCGGTTTCCGTCAGCATGCGTTCAAAATCGTTGATCTGACGGTAACGCCGCCTGCATTCGGCCGCATTGATCCAGCCATTCACCCGGGTGATGAGCACATCTTCGTAGTGCGAACGGTTGAATATGCCTATCTCGCCGGCGCCCGGCACGTGTTGATGCACCCGCCACAGATAGTCGCGCGCCAGTTCATAGTGGGTGGGCGCCTTGAAATTGGCGACACGAACGCCCAGCGGATTGACCTCCTGAAATACATGGCGGATGGTCGAGTCCTTGCCGGCGGTATCCATGGCCTGCAATACGACCAGAACCTTGTGCCTGCCTTCGGCGTACAGCAGTTCCTGCAGCGAGTCGAGTCGCTCGCGAAATTCATCCAGACGTTCGCGCGCGTCGCTTTTCTTGTTGCCGATAATCTCCCGGTCATCGGGGTCCCATTGCGACAACTTGACCCGGGCGCCGGGCGGGATGCGTGTATCAGCGGGTTTCACAGGCTCTCTCCGGGGGGTATCAACGCGATCCAGTCGCCGAGCGCGCTGCGTATCTCGTCTAGCGCGAGATGGCGCATGAGCGCCCGGTTTCCCGGCGCCATTTGATCCCATGCGCAGGTCAGGCTGCGTAAATCCGGCTGCGCAGGATCGCGCAGATGGAATTCGGTTTTGTAATATAAAAATGAAGGGCCGGTGTCATCGAACGCATAACGCGTTTTGAGAAAAGGCGAGGCGGTTGCGGCCAGGGTTTCGACGCTACGCGTCACCCGCCACACTTCGAACCGGCCCGGCTGCAGAACCTGCGGTTCGGCGCGCACGGTGTTCAGTTCCACCACGCAATACGGATCGTGTTCCTGCACGCTGTTGCGCGGCACCACTTCGCCGTATTGCAGCCGCACGGTGGCGGCATCCCGCGGAATCGTCAACGGCCGCTCAAGTCGCGCCACCCAACCCGGGCTGTATGCGTAATACGGCGACGCCGGGTTGGGTGACCCAAGCGACGCACACCCGCCCAGCAACCATGCAAGCCCCGCTACCATTGCTTTCATTCCGCCTCCTTGCACCCTGTCATTTTAAGGAACTAAGCCGCTTTTACCCTGAACCACGCCGCATACAAGGCCGGCAGAAAAAACAGGGTGAGGAAGGTCGCCGCGACCAGCCCCCCCATCACCGCGACTGCCATCGGGCCCCAGAAAATCGAGCGCGACAAGGGAATCATAGCCAATGCAGCGGCCGCTGCGGTCAGGCTGATCGGGCGCATCCGCCGTACCGTGGATTCGATGATGGCATCCCGCTGCGACAGGCCGCGACGGACATCCTGCTGGATCTGGTCGACCAGAATCACCGCGTTGCGCATGATCATGCCCGCCAGCGAGATGATGCCGAGCAGCGCGACAAAACCCATCGGACGACCGCTCACCAGCAACGCGATGGCTACGCCGATAATGCCGAGCGGCGCCGTCAGCACCACCAGCAAGGAACGCGAAAAACTGCCGAGTTGCAGCATCAGCAAGCTCAGGGTGGTGATCACGATCAGCGGCCACGAGGCGCCAATAGCGGCATTGGCCTTGGCGCTGCTCTCCACCGGGCCGCCCACCTCCAGCCGGAACCCATCGGGCAACTGCGCCTTGAAGCGGGCCACCTGCGGCGCAAGCGCATCGATAACCGTAGCGGGCTGGATATTGCCCACCGGGTCGCCGCGCACCGCGATGGTCGGCAAGCGGTCACGCCGCCAGATCACGCCATCCTCGAACCCGGTCTTGAAGTGGGCGACTTGCCCCAGCGTCACGCTCTGGCCGTTGAAGCTGCCGACAGGCAGGGACTGCAGCGCATCGACTTGCCGATGCGCATTGCGCGGCGAGCGCAGCACCACGTCGATCAACAAGTCGTCTTCACGGAACTGGGTAAGCGCCACGCCCGCCAGCTGCATCGCGACCAGATGCCCGACACTGTCCGAACTCAGGCCCAGCGCCTTGATCTTGTCCTGATCGAGCAGCGCCTTGACCGCCAGCGACTGCGCATTCCAGTCCAGGTTCACCGCCGTTACCTGCGAATGTGCGGCGACGATTTCGCGCAGCTTTTCGGCCTCGACTTTCAGTTGCGGGATAGCCGTCCCCGAGAGCCGGTATTGCACCGGATAGCCGGCCGGCGGGCCATATTCAAACCGCACCGCGCGCCCGCGCACGTTGGGAAAATCGGTCTCGAACAAGGTGCGGATGCGGGCGAGCTCACGCTCGCGCGCCGGCACATCTTTTGCGATCACCACCAGTTGCGCAAAGTTGCGGTTGTTCAGCCGCTGGTCCAGCGCCAGCACAAAACGCGGCGCGCCCTGGCCGATGTAGTTGAGCACGTGCGCCACATCGCGATCCTGTCGCACCAGGTTTTCGAGCTTGATGGCTTCGGCACGGGTGGCGTCAATCGAAGCGCCTTCCGGCAGCCACATTTCAACCAGGATCTCGAGCCGGTCGGACTGCGGGAAAAACTGTTTCTCGACCCGCTGCATCGCCGCCACGCCGACGATCAATGCCAGCACCGTCAGCGCAATCACGGTGCGGCGATGCGTCACGCACCAGGTCACCGCAGCACGAAAGCGACGGTAAAACGGCGTGCGGTAGGTGGCGTCTTCCTCCGTCGCCCGATCGGCGGGTTTCAACAGGACAAAGCCCAGATAAGGGGTCACCATCACGGCCACCAGCCAGGATGAAAGCAACGCAACGGTCGTGACCGCAAAGATGGCGAAGGTGTATTCACCGACCATCGACTGGGCGAGCGCAATCGGCAAGAAAGCGGTCGCGGTCAGCAGCGTCCCTGTCAGCATGGGCAAGGCGGTGGACTGAAAGGCGTAGGTGGCGGCTTCGTAACGACCCCAGCCGGCCTCGAGCTTGTGCGCCATCATTTCCACCGCAATGATGGCGTCATCCACCAGCAGGCCAAGCGAAATGATGAGCGCGCCCGTTGAAATGCGATGCAGGTCGATCTTGAACAGCCACATGACGGTGAAGGTGATCGCCAGCACCACCGGAATGGAGAGCGCAACCACCAGTCCGGCGCGCCATTTCAGCGCCAGAAACGTCACCGCCAGCACGATGGCCACGGCTTCGAGAAAACTCATCATGAACAGGTTGACCGCACTGCTCACGATGCGGGGCTGGTCGTGGATCTGCTGAATATCCATCCCGATGGGCAAGGTCTTTTCCAGCGCGTCCATGGCAACCGAAACGGCGCGCCCCATGGCGATCACATCACCCCCCTTTGCCAGCGACACCCCCAGCAATACCGTAGGCGCCCCCTGCGAGCGAACAGACGTCGCAGGCGGGTCCTCGTAGCGCCGCGTCACCTCGGCAATATCGCCCAGCCGCAGGCTGTGCGCTCCCACCTTGACCAGGGTTTCGCGCAGGCGCCCGACATCGGAATACGGCCCCGACACGCGCACGGGTATCGACAGCGCATCGTTTTCCACCCGCCCGTTGGCGACCACGCCGTTCTGTTCCTGCACCGCCTGCATGATCTGCTGCGGACTGACATTCAGCGTAGCGAGCTTTTGCGCCGCCATCTCGATGTAGATTTTTTCCGGCACCACACCAAACAGGTCGACCTTGCCGACATGGGGCAGGCGCCGCACTTCGCGCAGCGCCTCCTCGGCGGCGCGACGCAATTCGGCGCGGCTGAAGCCCTCGCCGGTGAACGCGTAAATCGAGCCGAAGGTGTCGCCGAATTCATCGTTGAAAAATGGCCCCTGCACCCCGGCAGGCAACTGCGGTTTCAGGTCGCCGATACGCTTGCGAACCTGGTACCAGGCCGCCTCCACGTCGCGCCCACGCACGGTTTCCCTGATGTTGACGAACAGCGTGGTTTCGCCCGGCTTGGCGTAGCTCTGCACAAAATCGAGCTCGGGCATTTCCTGGAGTTTTTTCTCGATGCGCTCGGTCAATTGCGCGGACACTTCCTCCGCCGTCGCCCCCGGCCACTGCGCCTGTATCAGCATGGTCTTGAAGGTAAACGGCGGGTCTTCCGCCTGCCCCAGCTGGAAATAGGCACGCGCACCGACCAGCAGGATCAGCACGATAAAGAAGCGCACCAGCGCGGGGTGATCGATCGCCCAGCGCGACAGGTTGCCGCGCCCAGGCTTGAACGAGTGCGGATCGGTCATGGCTGTCCGGGTAGCGCGAGGCGCACCTGCTGGCCTGGCGCGATTTTGTGCACGCCCGCGGTCACCACCCATTCGCCCGCCTGGAGTCCGGAAACCACCGCCGCCCGGTCGCCGCGCAGCGCGCCCAGTTGCACGCTGCGCGCGGCCACTTTTTGCGTGGCGGGATCGACCACCCACACTTGCGGCAGGCCGTTCACTTTAAACAGGGCCGTCTGTGCCACCGACAAACCCGGTGCGGCTTCGCTGCCCACCTCCACCGTGGCCGTCATGCCCAGCGTCACCCGTGCATCGGGATTAAGAAAACGCACGCGGGCGCGGTAGGTCCGGCTGCCCGCATCGGCCATCGGCGACAGCTCGCGCAGGCGACCGGGGTAGCTCGCGTCGGGCGCCGACCACAAGCGCAGAGTCAGTTCCGGTGCCGCACGCAGCGTGTCGAGCGCATTCTCCGGCACATCGATATGCACCTCCCGCTCGCCCGAGCGCGCCAGTTGCGCCAGCGGCTGCCCGGCTGCCACCACCTGCCCGGCCTCGAAGGCAATCGTCGTCACCACGCCGGCATGCGGCGCGGTCAGACGCGTATAGCCTTGCTGGTTAGCTTGCCGCGCGGCCTCGGCACGCAACTGGCTTTCCCTTGCCTGCGCCGCAGCGGTCGCCGTGCGGCGGCGGTCGAGTTCAGCCTGGGAAATGAAACTCTGCGCGCGCAATTCGGTAAAACGCTGCAAATCCTGCTGCGCCAGCCGGGCTTCCGCCTCGGCGGCCGTGAGCTGCGCCCGCGCCGCGCGCGCCGCCAGCGCGTAATCCTGCGGCTCCAGCGTGGCCATCACCTGGCCGGCTTTGACTTGCGCGCCGACCTCCACCAAACGGGTTTGCACCCGGCCTGCCACGCGAAAAGCCAGATCGGTCTCATAACGGGCGCGCACTGCGCCGGCATAATGCGTGCGGGTGCGATCCGTCTGCACCCCGATCTGTTCGGCGCGAACGGGGCGAATGTCTGCCGGGGGCGGCGGCGCATCGCGGCCGCAAGCCGCCAGCAAGGCCAGCAAGGCCGGTAGCAACAAGCTCGTTTTCATCACCGGATTATCGCCTATCCCCCCTCATCCCTCATTTTCGGATTTTTTCCGGCCCCGGGATGCCGGCGGGCGACAACATGGACCACCCCGCCGTCCGCACCCCTGCCAGACCCGCTACAGGGCCGGCCTGGCAAGGGCTGCGCCCCGGGGGTGCCGATAAGTTGCGTACGGGGTTATGATGCACGGTTGTGTCATCAAACACAGCCATAAACATCCTTGCGTTTTGCTAGCCTGCTCCTCATCCGGTTGCCTGGTTTCGCGCACGATAAACAGTATAGATATTAGACACCTGGAGTCCCCTGATGCCGACCACGTCCAAACCGATCACTGAAGCTGCGCTGCTCAAAATGCCGGCCGCGGCCTACATGAACCCGGCCCAGCTCGCGTTTTTTCGCGTCCGGCTGGAAGCCCTGCGCGACGAAATGCTCAGCAACGCCGCCGACACCGGCGCGACCCTGAAGGAAAACGAGAACTTCGCCGACCCCAACGACCGCGCCACGGTGGAAGAGGAGCACATGCTGGAGCAGCGCGTGCGCGACCGCGAACGCAAGCTGCTGAAAAAGATCAACACCGCGTTGACGCGCATCGACAGCGGCGAATACGGCTGGTGCCTGGAAACCGGCGACCCCATCGGTCTGGCCCGATTGCTGGCACGCCCCACTGCCGAATATTCAATCGAGGCGCAGGAACGCCACGAGAAGATGGAAAAACTGCGCGCCTGAGGCTTTCCGCGTCCGCCCGCCACTGCGACCATGCCACCGCGATGACCGACGCCCCGCTCCCCGTCACCCTGCTCACCGGTTTTCTGGGCAGCGGCAAGACCACGGTGCTAAACCATCTGGTGCGCACCCTGCCGCGCACCGCCATCCTGATGAACGAGTTCGGCGCAGTCGCGCTCGACCACCAACTGCTGCAGAAAATGGACGGCCCAATGGCGCTGCTCTCCGGCGGCTGCGTCTGCTGCACGATTTCGGGCAGCCTGTCGCCGACCCTGAAGAACCTGTGGATGGCGCGCGCGGCGGGCGACATCCCGCCGTTCGAGCGCGTCGTCATCGAAACCACCGGCATCGCCGACCCGGCGCCGGTGCTCGACAATCTCCTGCACGACAACTGGGTGCGCGCGCGTTTCCGCCTCGACGGCGTGGTGACCACGGTCGATGCGCTGTTCGGCATGGGCCAGCTGGACGAACACTTCGAGGCGGTGAAGCAGGTCGCGGTGGCCGACCGGCTGCTCCTGACCAAGACCGACCTGGCGTCCGCCGACACTGTCGCCGCGCTGCGCGAGCGGCTGGCGGCACTCAACCCGGCCGCCGACATCGTGACCGTCACGAACGGTGAACTCGACCCCGCGGCGATCCAGAACCTGGGGCTGTGGAACGCTGAAACCCGCTCGCTTGAAATCGCGCGCTGGCTCAAGCCGCAGCGCTACCAGCCGGCCCGCGCCGGCGCGCTTGGCGGCAAGCCCGCGACGGCCCCGCACGATGCCCGCATCCAGGCCTTCTCGGTGGTACTCGACGCCCCGCTCGACCGCTACGGCCTGCAGTCGGCACTCAACATGCTCACCTCGTTCCGCGCCGAGAACCTGCTGCGCTTCAAGGCGCTGGTGAACCTCGCGGGCGAGACGCAACCGGTGGTGCTGCATGGCGTGCAGCACGTGCTGTATCCGGAAGTGAAGCTCGACGCCTGGCCGGACGACGACCGGCGCAGCCGCTTCGTCTTCATCGTGCGCGACCTCGAACCCGAATTCGTCGCCAGGCTGCTGGCCGATTTCTCCGGCGCGGCGCAAAGCCACGCCGGGGCGATGCCATGAACCTCGCGCAAACGCTGCTCGTCGGGCTGATCCGCGGCTACCAGCTCGCGCTTTCGCCCTGGCTCGGGCGGCAGTGCCGCTACCTGCCGACCTGCTCGGAATACAGCAAGGAAGCGATCGAAACACACGGGGCGATCAAGGGCGGCTGGCTGGCCGCCAAACGCATCGGTCGCTGCCGCCCCGGCTGCGCCCACGGCTACGATCCGGTGCCGCCGGTTGATTCACCCAAACAGTAGGATTCAACCCATACAAGCCATGCACCCTCGCCGCATTCGTCCCCTGCTTGCCCTGACGCTGGCACTGTGCCTGACACTGGCGCAGCTGGCGGTGGCGGCGCATGGCGTGGTGCATCCATGGGAAAAAGCCGGCAACGCGCATTCGCCGGCGTGCCAGCACCTTGTCGGACACGGCCTGGGAAGCGCGCTGCCAGGCAGCAACACGCTGCATTTTGCCAGCGCGCCCGGCCTGTTTGTTGCATCCGCCCCGCAACTGCCATTTTTTGGCAGCGTCACCTGCCGCTATCAAGCGCGCGCGCCTCCGTTGGCCTCTCCTCTCTCCTTTTTCATTTAACCGGCTTGCCTTGGCAGACCGCGTCGTTTGACGCGCTGCCGGGCTGTTGCGTGCCGCCCCTCCCGCCTGGCTTCGACCACGCGGGAGCCGCACGCGCCTGGCGCGCGCCGCACCAGCCCGTTGCAGGCGACCCCTCCATTCCATTGTTCAGGGAATCAGCATGAAATACTCAAACCGTAATCTCACCCGCGCAAGCTTGCGCAACCCTGGCGGGCTGTTTAAACCGAGCCTCATTGCCTCGGCGCTTGCCGTGCTGGGCATGTCGGCGGCGCATGCCGAAGACAGCCGCACAGCAGCCGAATTGCCGGCGATAGTCGTGACGGCCCTGCCCTTTGCGAACCGCGACGAACTCGACCTGGCGCAACCCGTTTCGGTGTTGCAGGGCGACGATCTGCGCCGCAAACGCGAAGCGAGCCTCGGCGACACCCTTTTCCATGAGCTCGGCGTGACATCGAGCGCCTTTGGCCCGGCCGCCGGCCGGCCGATCATTCGCGGCCTGGACGGACCGCGCATTCGGGTGCTGGAAGGCGGTATCGGCACGCAGGATATCTCGACCCTCAGTCCCGACCACATGGTGACGGCCGAATCGTTCAATGCCGCGCAAATCGAAATCCTGCGCGGCCCGGCGACGCTGCTTTACGGCAGCGGGGCATCGGGCGGCGTGGTCAACGTCGTAACGGGCCGCATTCCGAACCGCCTGTTCAACTCGCCGACGGGCAATGTCGAACTGCGCGGCAATTCGGCGACGGACGAACGCAGCGGCGCGTTCAACGCGACGGGCAGCCTCGGCCAGACGTCCTGGAATGTGGACGGCTTCAAACGCAGGACCGGCGATTACGACACGCCGGCGGGCCGCGTCGGCAACAGCGCGATCGATTCGGACGGCGTGTCCATGGGCGGGTCTTTTATCGGCGAGCGGGGCTTTGTGGGCGCATCGGTTGCGCAGCTGGAAAGCCTCTATGGCATCCCCGGCGCCGATGGCACGCAAATCGACCTCAAGCAGCGCCGCTATGATTTAGCGGGCGAGCTGGACGATCCGTTCCGGGGATTCAAGCGGCTCAAGCTGCGCATGGGCTACAACGACTACCAGCACGCCGAAATCGAAGGCAGCGGCGAGACCGGAACCCGGTTTGACAATCGGGGCTTCGAAGGCCGCGTCGAGCTTCTGCATGCGCCGGTAGCGAACTGGCAGGGCGTGCTCGGAGTGCAATTACAGGACCGCAGCTTTTCCGCCATCGGCGAGGAGGCCATTGTGCCGGCCACCCAATCGCGTTCCACCGGCCTGTTCCTGGTCGAAGAACGCAACTGGGCGCGCTGGCGGCTGGAACTCGGCGGACGGGCCGAGCGCGCCACGCAAAACCCGCTGGACAGCGCCAATCCGTCGCGGGCATTCAATCTCTACAGCGCCTCCGCGGGCGTGTTATGGAAATTCAAGGATGGCTACGGACTCGGCCTGTCGGCTACGCAGGGGCAACGCGCGCCCGCGACGGAAGAGTTGTATTCGGACGGCCCGCACACCGCCACGCGCGCCTACCAGACCGGCAATCACGCCTTGGTCAAGGAAACCGCCCACAACATCGACCTGTCCCTGCGCAAGACCGCCGGCGCCGTGAAATGGAAGGCCAATGTATTCCATAACCGGATCGGCAATTATATTTTCGAGCGCAGTGCCGACACCGACGGCGACGGCGTGGCGGATCGCGTCGACGATGCCGGCACGCTGGATCCCGATGGCGAGTATCTGGTGCAGAATGTGGCGCAGACGGGCGCGCGTTTTTATGGCGCGGAAGCGGAAGCGGTCTTCACGCTGCTGCCCGGCGCCCTCGATTTGCGCCTGTTTGCCGACACCGTGCGCGGCAAGCTGGATCGTGGCGGAAATGTGCCGCGCACGCCGCCGCATCGGTTCGGGCTGCAACTCGACCATCAGGCGGGCGCCTGGGCGGCCAACCTAAGCGTGGTCCGCGCGGCGCGTCAAAACCGTCTGGCGGAACTCGAAACGGCGACCCCCGCTTACACCCTGGCCAACGCCGAAGTGAGCTACCGTATCAAGCAAGACAAGTCCATCGGCTATACGGTCTTTGTCCAAGGCAAGAACCTGCTCGACAATGAAATTCGCGTGCATACCTCTTATCTGAAGGATGTCGCGCCGTTGCCGGGACGCGCTTTCGTGCTCGGGCTCAGAGGGCAGTTTTAAGGGCGCCGGACAGGCCCGTTGGCCGGCTGGCTGCTCGGTGCGCGGGCCGATTCAGCCGGGCTCGTCGCCCCGGCCCGGTTCAACGGACCCGCCGGGCCCGCAGTTATTGTCGCCTTCGCAACCGCAGCCCCGATCTCCGGTAAGATGCTACGGCTTGCCGCAACCTCGCGACAGCGCTAGTATCCTTCACCTACACCCTGATCCAAACACCCCTACTCGTGGCACTCCCGTTTTTCAAGAAAAACAAAGACAAGATGCCTGACCACGCGCAAAAAACTGCGCCGGCGTCTGCGCACGCTATGGAGTCGCGCGCGCCTGAAACCCTGTTGACCATGGAGATGAGCACGAGCGGCATCGTGGTTGAAGAAAACAGCGGCGCCCCCCAGTCGCCGGTGGACGAAGCGGCCATCCTGTATGCCAGCAACCAGGTCGAAGTAGCCGAGGGCATGTTGAAGGGCGTGTTGGCAACGGGCGATCGCCGTGCCTGGCTCATGCTGTTCGATCTGTATTGCATCCAGAACCGGGAAAAGGACCTTGAGCAACTGGCGCTGGATTACGCGGTTCGTTTTGAATCCTCGCCCCCGGTCTGTCAAAAGACCAACGGCGGCGGGACGAGCAAAGCCCAGCAGGAACAAGCTGCCAGCCTGGAATTGCCCGGCTTGCTCGACAAGAATGCGGCGGCCACGCTGCGCGAAGGCATCGCCGCCGCCGACAAAAAAGCCGTGGTGCGGATCAATTTTTCGCGCATTGAAATGGTCGACGAATCCGGGGCGGACGAGTGCGCCAAAATACTGAGCGCGGCGCGCAAAGCCAAGCGCAAGTTGCAGGTCAGCGGTGTCGACCGGCTCATTGCACTGCTGCAGGACCTCAACCGCGCAACCCACAGCCGCGCGGTCCACTGGCTGCTGTTGCTGGAGTTGTATCAAACCCTCGGCCAGCAGGAGCCGTTCGAAGACCTGGCGGTGGACTACGCGGTGCGTTTTGAAGTGTCGCCGCCCTCCTGGAGCGAGGTGCAGGCCGCCGTGGTTGTGCAGGCCGCGCCCGCCGAGCCGCTCGACGATGCCTTGCATCTCTCCGGGGAAATCACCCCCGCCACCGACAGCGTGCTGCAGCAGCTCGGCAGCTATGCCGCCACCCACAACGAAGTGCTGGTCGATCTGTCGAAAGTCACCCGCGTGGATTACGCCAGCATCAGCCAGTTCATCAGCGTGCTGATGCAATGTCTGGGTAGCGGCAAGCCCATCACCCTGCGCGGCCACAATGCGCTCATCCACGAACTCTTCCGCGTCATGGGCATCGACCAGCTGGCGCAACTGCTGCCCCGCCATTCCGTCTAATCCCCGCCTGGCTTAACCGGCCGCCATTTCCGGCAACGCCGTGCGCGGGTCGCGCCAGCGTCTGGCAGGCGCCGAACCCTGCGATCGCCCATCCTTTATAATCGCCCCATGGAACAATATCGCGGCACCACCATTCTGTCTGTCCGGCGCGGCGCGGACGTTGCCCTCGGCGGCGACGGCCAGGTCACCCTCGGCAACATCGTCATCAAGGCTACCGCGCGCAAGGTGCGCCGCCTGTATCAGGAAAAAGTCCTGGCCGGGTTTGCCGGCGGCACCGCCGACGCCTTCACCCTGTTTGAGCGCTTCGAGGCCAAACTCGAAAAACACTCGGGCCATTTGCTGCGCAGCGCCGTCGAACTCGCCAAGGACTGGCGCACCGACCGCATGCTGCGGCGGCTCGAAGCCATGCTGGTGGTGGCGGACCGTGAGCACTCGCTCATCATCACCGGCAACGGCGACGTGCTGGAACCCGAGCTCGGCATCGCCGCGATCGGATCCGGCGGCGCCTATGCCCAGTCCGCCGCCGTGGCGCTGCTTGAAAATACCGGGCTCTCCCCGGTTGAAATCGTCAAAAAGAGCCTCACCATTGCGGGCGATATCTGCATTTACTCGAACCAGAATCACGTGATCGAGGTTTTAGGGGATAGGGGTCAGGATTCAGGGGGCAGGGAATGAGCGGCCTCTGGCCGCCCTCCTTAAAAAACCCGCGAAGCGACAAAGCCCCCTGATCCCTGGCCCCTGAATCCTGACCCCTATGACCCCCAAAGAAATCGTCCACGAACTCGACAAGCACATCGTCGGCCAGGCCGCCGCCAAGCGCGCGGTGGCGGTTGCGCTGCGCAACCGCTGGCGGCGCCAGCAGGTGAGCGAGCCCTTGCGCCAGGAAATCACGCCGAAGAATATCCTGATGATCGGCCCGACCGGCGTCGGCAAAACAGAAATCGCGCGCCGGCTGGCGCGACTCGCCAACGCACCCTTCATCAAGATCGAGGCAACCAAGTTCACCGAAGTTGGCTACGTCGGCCGCGACGTCGACACCATCATCCGCGACCTGATGGAAACCGCGGTCAAGCAGATGCGCGAACAGGCCACGGCCAAGGTGCAGTTTCGCGCCGAGGAAGCTGCCGAAGACCGTGTGCTCGACGCGCTGCTGCCGCCGCCGCGCAGCGTCGGCTTTGGCGAGTCCGAACCGCCGCGCGAAGAAGGCGCCGCGCGCCAGCGTTTCCGCAAGATGCTGCGCGAAGGCGAACTCGACGACAAGGACATTGAAATTGAACTCGCGGCGACCCACCCCAGCATGGAAATTTTCACCCCGCCGGGGATGGAAGACCTGTCGCAGCAGTTGCAGGGCATGTTCCAGAATCTGGGCCAAAGCCGCAAGCAAAGCCGCAAGCTGAAAGTGCGCGAAGCCTTCAGGCTGCTGACCGAGGAAGAAGCCGGGCGGCTCATCAACGAAGAAGACACCAAGCAGCAGGCGCTCGAAGCAGTCGAGCAGAATGGCATCGTTTTTCTGGACGAGATCGACAAGATCGCCACCCGCGGCGACGCCCACGGCAGCGACGTGTCGCGCCAGGGCGTGCAGCGCGACCTGCTGCCGCTGATCGAGGGCACCACGGTCTCGACCAAGTACGGCATGGTGAAAACCGATCACATCCTGTTCATCGCCAGCGGCGCGTTTCACCTGTCGAAGCCGTCCGACCTCATTCCCGAGCTGCAGGGCCGGCTGCCGATCCGGGTCGAGCTGCAGGCGCTCTCGGTGGAAGATTTCGAGCAGATCCTGACCTCGACCGACGCCTGTCTGACGCGTCAGTACGAGGCGCTGCTGGCGACCGAAGGCGTCGCGCTGAAATTCACCGCAGACGGCATCCGCCGCCTCGCCGAGATTGCCTTCGAGGTCAACGAGCGCACCGAAAACATCGGTGCGCGGCGCCTGCATACGGTGATGGAAAAACTGCTGGAGGATATTTCTTTCGACGCCGGCAATGTCACCGGCGAACATGTGGTCGACGCCGAAACCGTCGCCGCGCGGCTGGCCGCGCTGGCCGCCCGCGAAGACCTCGCCCGCTACGTGCTCTAAATCCTCTTCACCTCAAATTCCCTTCACCCCTCAACGAAAACATGAAACCTGAAACCACCCCCTCCCTCCAGCGCCGCGGCCGATTCCTTTCTTCCATCCTGTTCGGCAGCCGCTGGCTGCAGGTGCCGCTCTACCTCGGCCTGATCGCCGCCCAAGTGGTCTACGTCATCCACTTCATGGTCGAGCTGGAACATCTCGTCTCCGGCACCTTCAAGCTCTCCGAAGAAGCGATCATGCTCATCGTGCTGGGCCTGATCGACGTGGTGATGATTTCCAACCTGCTCATCATGGTCATCGTCGGCGGCTACGAAACCTTCGTCTCGCGCCTGCGGCTCGAAGGCCACCCCGACGAGCCCGAGTGGCTGTCGCACGTCAACGCCAACGTGCTGAAGGTCAAGCTCGCCACCGCCATCATCGGCATTTCGTCGATCCACCTGCTCAAGACCTTCATCAACGCACCCAACCTGGATGAAAAAGTCCTGCTGTGGCAAACCGTGATCCACATGGCCTTCATCGTGTCGGCGGTGGCGATCGCCTACATCGACAAGCTGATGCCGCACCCGGAAAAGCATTGATTCAACAGGCTGGCGCGCCCGCCAGCCCGACAATCGGCTCATCCAGCAGGATGCGTCGGCCCAGCGTGCCCTGCACCTGATTGCCATGCCCGCGTCGGTCGACAGTCGACGCCCGGCCAATGTAAACAGGCGGTTTTTAAATGAATTCATGCCGCCATCGACATTACTTATTGGCTGCCCACCCCCCGCGGGCGGAAAATCACGGATCGAACTTTCACGGAGACGAAGCCATGGCCACCCGCGACACCCTCACCCCCAAAGAAGCCCAATGCAGCGGCGGCGCCGACTATGCCGCGCTGGCGCTGGAAGCCCTGCAGGAACCGGCTGACGCGGCGTATGCCAAGGAGCTGATGGACCGCGTGGCGGACGATTGCCAGTTCACCAAGGACCTGGCGGCGTGCGCCATCGTCTATCAGGCGCTGGGCGAGCAAAGCCGCGCCGAAGAACTGCTGCAAACCGCCGAAGACTACTGCATGAGCGGCGACGAGCAGGTTGCGCTGGCCGAGGCCAAGTTCAAGGTACTGGGCGACAAGGCGGCGGCAGTCGGCGCATATGAAAAGGCGCTGAAGGAAACCGGCAATCTCGACCCGCTGATCGACCTGGCGAAAAACGTCATGCACGTGATTGCCGACAGCGCGTTTGCCAAGAAAGTATTGGAAAAGGCCGAAGCCAAAATCTCGCGCGCGGTGGAATACAGCAAGCTGGCGGCGGCCTCGGCCGAGCACCTGCTCGACAAGGACTATGCGGCCGAGATTTTCAACAAGGCCGCGGAAAAGCTCTCCACTGTTCCCGATCTGCTGGCATTGGCAGCCGAAGTCACCAAGACGCTGGGCGATCCGGCACGCGCCAAGGCCTTGTATGAGCGCGCGCTGCATGGCGCAACTGATTTCGGCACGGCGAAAACCCTGGTCGAATCGGCCAGGCAGGCAGGCGACGCGGCTTTCTTGCAGGCTGCGCTGAAAAAAGCGGGTGAACTCGCCAGCGCCACCGGCGAACACATCGAGCTGGCCGAGGGATTGGCCAGTGTGGGCGACAAGCCGGGTGCGGCCGCCCTGCTGGACAAGGCCGAAGAAGCCGTGGCCGGTCTGGACGAAATGCAAAAGCTGGTCGCCGCAGTCGAGGCCCATCTGGCCGACGATGCCGAGCGCCTGGCCCGGGTGAAAGCCAAACTGGAAAAACGCCAGGCCAACCACACGCGTTATCTGGAATTCCAGCAACTGGAAAAAGAGGCCGCCAGCGTCAAGCAGTTTCTGGCGCTGGCCGAACGCGTGCGCCTCGAACTGGAGGATCCGTTCTACGCCGCCAAACTGATCCAGGCCGCCGAAGCGCTGCTCGACGGCACCGGCTACCAGTTTTCGCGCTACAAGCCGATTCTGCTGGCGGTGGACCAGAACCTGGACGACACCGACTGGCTCAACCGCCTGCTCGACCGCGCCGCCGGGAACGCCACCGACTTCACCGCGTTCAAGGACCTGGTCGTCACTGCCGCGCACATGAAACACCGCGAACTTGGAACAAGCAAAGCCCGCGCGTTCCTCGCGGCGCGCGAAACAGCGCTGGCTGCAGATGCCCATGCGACCGTGTACGACAGTGCCAAACTGGCGGAAATCAGCTTTGCCGCGACCCAGGACAAGGCAGAAGCCAGTCGCCTGCTGGAGGCCGCACGCGCCCAGGCAAACGATCATTACGCCCTGACGCACATTGGCCAGCTGTATGCGGGCATGGGCAACGCCGCCCGGGCGGATGAGTATTTTTCCGCTGCGGCGGCCGCCTGCACCCATGGCGATGCCTGCATCCAGTTCATCGACCGCCTGAAGCGCTTTGCCATGCCTGCCGAGACACTCAGGAAATGGTACGTCGAATGCGGTACGCACTTAAGCAAGCCGGCTGACAAGCTGCGCTGGGCCGAAGGGATTGCCGATGCCCTCAACGACAAAACCTGGGCAACCGAAGTCTATGGTCAGCTTGCAGGCCAGTTCAGCGGCGTTGAGGCGGCTCGATTCGATCTCAGCCGCCGCTCGCGCGCCGACCTTAATTACTTTGGCGCCGCCCGCCGCCACTGACCAGCGGCCTGGTTGATCGGCGCTGCCGCGCCAGGCATAAAGCTATCCCCCCATCGCAGCCCGTGAAAGATAGATTGATCGGGCTGTTTTTCTTTGTACACTTCGAGGTGGAGCTGTTGCCGGGAGTCGTACATGCTTGAAAACCTTTCCGCCCTCATCGACACCGTACAAAAGAATTGCACCATCGCCGACGCGCGACACGCGCGCGACATGACGATTTGCACCTTTCTGCTGGAAATGCGCGAGTACTACCGCTGGGAAATGGAAATTCCTTACGGCGCGCGCTTGCCCAACGATGAACTCGGCGACTGGCTGAATGCACGCGAAAGCCTGTGGGATGCCGTTGAAACGGACGAGTTTGCGCCACTGCCATTCAGTACTGCCGACATCGACCCATTCGAGGCCAATGACGTTAACCGCGCCTTGATGCCGCTGGGCCTGGTTTACAGCAGCGGGCTGGGGCGTTTCCGCAAACCCCACTTTGTACTGGCCGAACTCAAGCGTTCTGAAATCCGGGAAGGCATGCAGATTCTGGTGGCGGGCTGCGAATATGCGCGCGACCTGATTGCGCCCCCCGCCGCGATGCGGGATGGCGCCATCTTCCTGCGTATGGACGCAGTCCGACGCCTGCTGTGGAACAAGTACGAAGAGTGGCAATGGCAGGAAAAAGACACCGCACTGGGGCGTGCGTTTACCTATTACGATTTCGGGCATGGCGTTGAACGCGGACTCGACCGCATGGAAGCGGCCGAAAGTGAAGCGATGATCCTTCACGAAATTGGCGAAGCCCGCGCGGAACGGCTGCTGGGCGAAGACTGGAACACGATGCTGGTCCAACTCAGTTCCAAACATGCCGAACTGCTGGCGCGCGCGGTGCGCGACCACCTGGCCGACTGCATGGTGACGCTGCCGACGCTCCTCGAACGCGAAGCCCTGGGTTCATTGCATTTTTATCTGGCCAATTTTTCCGGCTTGCGGCGCGCCCTTTTTCCGGCACTGCCGCAAGCTTATGAAGCATGGCTGGCCGACCATGACACGGCAAGGCTGGCCATAGTGGTGGCGGCAGCGGAAGCCCACTGGATGCAAGCGGCCCGGCAACTGATGACCACGTTTCACAGCGATGCGGCCACGGGTGACGCAAACCTCAGCTGCCTCGCAGGCAGCGATTTGGCCAGCTTGAAACGCTAGCGGCAATTACGCCTGAACGACCTCACGCTGCTCGAGTTGTCCGGCAATACTGTCGAGCAACTGCTGCTCCTGATACGGTTTGCCCAGATAGACGTTGACGCCGATTTCCAGCGCGTGATTCCGGTGTTTATCTGCCGTACGCGAAGTAATCATGATGATCGGAACCGACTTCAGACGCGCATCGCTGCGCATCACGCGTGCCAGTTCGAAACCATCCATGCGCGGCATTTCGACGTCGAGCAGCACCACGTCCGGAACCAGATCGTGCATTTTCTCCAGCGCGTCAACGCCATCCTTCGCGCTGTCGACGCGGAAGCCTTCCCGCGTCAACAGACGGGTCGTGATTTTGCGCACCGTGAGCGAGTCGTCCACCACCAGGATCATCGGCGGCTGCAAGGCCAGGCTGACTTCAACCGCTTCCGCCGGCGCTTTGCGTTCCAGGTCAGCACGCGGCTGATTGACCCAGCGCAACGCCAGGGGCACCGGATTCATGATCAGGATCACGCGTCCATCGCCGCGAACGGTTGCGCCGACCACGCCGGTAATACGCGCCATTTGCGGGCCGATGTTCTTGACCACAATTTCGCGCGTTCCCTCGATCGAGTCGACCAGCACAGCGGCCTGGCTGGCGCCGCTTTGCAGCAGGACCACCGGGTTGTAGCGCTGGACTTCATGCACAGCCTCAGTGTCGCCCAGCAAATGCGGTAAGTACGAGAACGGATAGTCGGTACCCCGCCACGTCACCACGCCGTTGATCATGGCCTGTTCCAGCTCGGCCGGCTTGAGTTCAAGCACCTGCTGCACCAGGGGTGTCGGCAGGGCGTAATCGTGCTTGGCCGCCTGAATCATGACAGCCTGCGTCATGGCGAGCGTCAGCGGCAAATAGATGTGGAAAGCGGTTCCAGCGCCGGCGGTCGAGGCAATATCGATGCGTCCGCCCAGCGCGGCGATTTCGCTTTTAACCACATCCATGCCCACACCGCGGCCGGCAACCTGGCTCACGGTTTCGGCCGTCGTGAAACCCGCCGCGAAAATCATCTGTGCCAGCAGCGTTTCAGTGGGCTCGACACCGGGCTGCAACAATCCGGCGGCTTCGGCTTTTTCGCGGATGCGGGTGTAGTTGAGGCCCGCGCCGTCATCTTTCACCGTCAACAGCATTTCGTTTCCGGACTGGCGCGCCGACAGCACGATTTCACCGAATTCGATTTTACCCGCCGCACGGCGCGCTTCGGGCGTTTCAACCCCGTGTGCCAGCGCGTTACGCAGCAAGTGCTCCAATGGTGCAGTCACCTTTTCCAGTACCGAGCGGTCGATCTCCAGATCGCCGCCCTGAATATCGAGCTGCGCCCGCTTGTTCACATCGCGCGCAGTTTGCCGCACGGTGCGATACAAACGATCGGAGACCGAGTTCAGCGGCACCATCCGTACCCGCAACAGGTTCTGCTGCAGTTCGCGGTTAAGGCGCGATTGCTGGATCAGCGCTGCATCGGTCTCACCCAGGCGGGCCAGCAGAATATGCTGCACCGTGGAAATATCGTTCACGCTCTCGGCAAGGAACCGGGTGACTTCCTGGAAGCGGGTAAAACGGTCGAACTCCAGCGGGTCAAATTGTTCAGCCACGCCCTGGGTCTGGAAGGTTGCCTGCATCTGCGACTCGGCCTGGATCTCGACTTCACGGATATGGCCGCGCAAGCGCAACAGCGCCTCGGACAATTCATTGACGTGACGTTTGAAAGCGAACACTTCGCTTTCAATCCGCGAACGCGAAATCGCCACTTCGCCCGCCTGGTTAACCATCCGGTCAACCCAGTCGGCGCGCACCCGCAAGGTCAGCGCAGCGTTGTCGCGCGTCGCCGCTTGTGACGGCGCTTCAAGCTGCCTTGCAATCGGCGTCCGCAGCAGTTCCGCCTCTTCAAACAAGGAAAGCGTCGGCTCAATGGGCGACGCGACCGGCGTTGACGCGTCTTCCGCCAGCGGCGTGAAGTCGCCCTGTTTCAGACGATCGACCGTATCGGCCAAACGGTCGAGTTGCGCTTCAAGCGTATCGAAAACGTCGGGACTTGCCGACAGATGACCTTCGATCACTGCGACCACTCGCGATTCCATCACGTGGGTCAGTTCGCCCAGGCGCATCGCGCCCACCATGCGGGCGCTGCCTTTGATGGTATGAAGGCTGCGCTGCAGCGCATCACGCGCCGGGATATCCCCAGGTGCCACTTTCCAGGCGCGCAGTTGCGCGCTGGTATCCGGCACCAGTGTTTCAGCTTCCTCGATAAAGATAGGCAGGAGCTGCTCGTCAATGTCATCCGCCACATCGCGCCGCTCGAATACCGGCGCTGGCGTAGCTGCTTTGATCTCGGACACCAGTGCGCTGACGTCAAATACGTCGCGCGCCGCTTCAGCAGGGCTGACCGACCCGACAGGCGCAGGCTCGCCGGCATCCTGAATCGCTTCCACCATGGTTGCTTCCGGCTCGAACACTTCCGTGACGGGTTCTGCAACCGGCGTGATTTGTTCGTCTTCCAGTTCGCCCAATGTCGCGATCAGATCACTCGCTGATTCAGGCAGTTGACCCGCCTCAATGGTCGTAATCATTTCATGCAGGCGCGCTACGGTGTCGTCGACCAGCGGCAAGTGCGCGGCTGGCATCGGCGCATGCACAAATCGATTCCAGTACTGCTCGAATGCATACGATAAATCGGCCAGATTCGTGATGCCTGCCGTACCCGCAATGCCGCCCAGCGTGTGGATGGCCCGGCGCGCGTGCTCGCTGACCGTACTGTTAACCGCTTCGGCGAGGCGCTCGGATTCTTCCTGCAATACCGCCAGACGTTGATGCGCCTCGACCATGAAAATTTCATACAGGTTGCTGGACACACACACCGGTCCAATGCAAACCTCATCGGGCAAAGCCGGCGCCTCGGGCGCTACTGCATATTCAACCAGTGCGCCGACATCCAGCCCGGGATCCGCGTCCACGATGTCATCGACAACTGCGGCTTCAAACGCTGCCAGCGCTTCAGCAACCGGTTCGTCAAGGCTGATTTCGTTATCCGGATCAGCATTGTTCTCAAGCCCGGCAAGCGCATCTTGCTGACCGGGGGTGACTACCGGCACCGGCTCAGACGCGGTTCCAAAGTCGAGTTCCAGGCCGTGCAATTCATTCAACGGCGCATGCTCGACAACGCGCGCGTCCGCCTGGCTGGGGGCGGCTTGAGCGCTTGCCTGTTCGGGTATGAAATCGGGCGCCTGTCCATGGTCAACACGTTCAACAGCGGCAAGCAATGCGGGAACGGGCAATGCCACCGACTGGTCCGCCTGCAGCGCATCGACCCAATCCTGAAACAGACCGCGCGCATGACCGATGACATCCAGCAGGGCGCTATTGGCGGGCTTCTTTTCACCCAGCCAGCTGTTCATCAGTTGCTCAAGGCGCCAGGCCACATCGCCCAGCTCGATCAAATTGACCATGCGGCCGCTACCCTTCAAGGTGTGGAATCCGCGGCGAATGACAGTCAATGATTCGTGGTCGTCCGGATTGCTCTGACAGTGCGTCCCGGCATCGCCGATGGCGGCCAGCACCTCGTTGGCTTCTTCCAGAAAAATCTCCAGGAGCTCCAGCTCAACTCCCTCTGGAATGGTCGTGCTCACCCATTCGGCGTCGACGGGTGCGCTTGCCGCTTCGGCTACGGGCAGGGACTGCGCTGTCGCCAGAATGGCTTCCGCCTGATCCATTTCAAGCGTGCTGAGTGGCAGTTCTTCACCTTCCACATCGACTTCAGCCACGTTAATTTCAACGTGAGGCGTGTCATCGACGTGCCCGGCACATTCCAGCGCCGCCTCAACCGGCCCTGTCGGCCAGGCGCCGGTCGTGTCCTGCATCGCCCGTGCTTCAACCTCAGCCCGCTCGGGGACGGCCAGCCCGGTCAGGGCGGCGACCGCGGCATCCAGTTCAGGCGTCGCCTCCGCCAAATCGCGGCTGGCATCCAGTACAGCACCTGTTTTTTGCTTCAGTATGCCGTCATCGATCAGCTCAGCATCACGGCTGAGCTCAGTCAGCGCCTCAAGATATTTTTTTTTTGCGCCCTCGTCCGGCTGCGCTTGCCAATCAAGATAAGTCGCCTGCACCCCTTCCTTGCGAGCGGGCAAGCCCGACTCTATCGTTTCACCCAACGCATCGCCGTCGGGGCTATCGGCCTCGAGGATGCCAAAGTCGATCAAAACCGGGCGCAGTATCCGGGCGGCATCCGCACGCCCGGCACAATAGGATTCAATAAACAAACCCAGGCTGGAGAAGGCGTCGGCCAACTTCTGCTGAGTCGCCTCATCTGGCTCGCCTTCCTTTGCAAACGGATACGCCACCGTTGTGGCGGCAGCCAGCAGGCTGGCGGCATCGGGCAACTCAAGCATGGTGAGTGCGCCTTCTGCCTGCTGCGACAAGGCAGGCAGATTAGCCAGCGCCTCGCGGTCATCGCAATCGCGGAAAAAGGCATCCAGCGCTTCTTCAATCTGACGCAGATTCTGACCCACTTCCTGAGCCATTTGCACCAGCATAGCGCGCTCAGATTCGCGCTGGCTTGCCTCGCTTTCAACATTGACCGGCATCTCGCGGCCTTCGATCAGGGCGCGCAAACGCGCCTGCTGCCCTCCCGCACGCGCGGCGAAATCCGTGTGAAGAATATCTTCCTGATTGACGGCGTTTTGCATGAACAACAAGGTGGAAGCCACTTCCAGGTTCATTTGTTCGCGTGCTTCGCCCACGCTTCCGGCCGCAGCCAGCGCCGCCGCGCCCAGTTCATCCAGCAGGCTCGACAGGCCGCTGTTCTCCAGGCTGTTTGCCTGTGGCTGCATACGCACCAACTGCGTCGTAAACTGCTCCAGCTGTTCAGCATGGCCTTCCACGAACCCATGCCAATTGTCGCGCGCAGCTTTCAAGCCCGCTTGCAGGGCGTCCAGTACCGGGCGCATGCGCGCCAGGGCTTCCGGGTCCAGCATGCCGCGGCCAGGCAGATAGCGATCAAGACCAAACCTGGAACGGATTTCCGCGGCACGTCCTTCCAGCGCTTCGCTTTTTGCAATAAAGAACAAGGCATCGCGCATCAGGCGCTCGGCAACCTGAGGCGAACCTTCCATCAACCGGCGCATTTGCAGGTCCACACGCGCCAGCAACTGCTTCACATGAAAATCGGCTTCCACACCGCGAGCCATCAGGCTATCGACGAATCCGACGCATGCCCACCAAAAGGTTTGCGACGCTTGCGAAGGTGCGATGCTTTCAATGGTGGCCAACGCATCCCGCATGCGCTGGAGACCTTGCCCAGCGTCAACGTTCCGCAAAAAAGCCAGCAGACCGCGCTGAAACTGCGCACGCGCAATTTTGACTGCGGCAGCCAACGCCTCCTGTGTCAGGCCATCGCTGGCTGCCCTGGCCTGCACGCCCGACCGTAAATCCGGGAAAAAAAGTTCGCCTTCGAACACCCGTTCGGCGCCCTGCAATTCACGCAGCCTTTTGTAGAGCGGGAACAGCGCCAGTTCACCGCTACCGCGTCCGTCTGCCAGATCTTTCACCCAGCGCTGCAAGCCTTCCATGGCATTGCGCAGCGCGCGCAACAAATCGTCGCTGGCATTCAAGCGGTTTTCATTGACATCAAGCAGACAAGACTCCAGCGCACCCGCCAGGGTGGCGGCGCCTTCCAGTCCAACCATGCGCAATGCGCCCGTCACCTGGTGCGCATCGTCGCCCGCCAGTCGCAGTGCATTGGTCAGGTCGGCATCGACGCTGTAAGCCTGCACACGCCCCAAAGCGGCTTGCAGGGCGGCGTCGATGTCACCGCGCACCCAGTTCAACGGGCCGGTATCGTAATCGAGGATGGCGCTCATGGTGTGTGATTCCCGAGGTTGATGGCGGTGGCCGTGATCGGCCGCCCGTTCAGGTTGTCGTCAGTCCGTTCAGGCAAGCTTGAAGCCCGACACCGAGTTCTTGAGGTCCTGAGCCAGCTGTTTCATGCCCCCGATCGACTCAGCCGTTTGCTGTGTTCCGCTGCTGGTCTGTGCCGAAATGGATTTGATGTCCTGCATGGTTTCAGCCACCTTGGCAGTCGACTCGGCCTGGCTTTGCGTGGCGGCGGAAATGTCGGCAATCAGTTCGGCCAGCGTCTTCGACACGACGCCAATTTCGGCCAGCGTTTGACCTGCCGTATCGGACAGCTTGGCGCCTTCGACCACGCCCTGGGTCGACACTTCCATCGCCGCCACCGTATCGTGGGTATCCGATTGAATCGTCTTCACAATGGCCGCAATCTGCTTGGTTGCGTCGGCCGAACGTTCTGCCAGCCGCTGCACTTCTTCTGCCACCACCGAGAAGCCTCGTCCGGCTTCACCGGCAGAGGCCGCCTGAATGGCCGCGTTCAGCGCGAGCACGTTGGTTTGCTCGGTAATGTCGGAAATCAGTTCCACGATTTCACCAATTTCCTGCGACGACTCGCCCAGACGCTTGATTCGTTTCGACGTTTCCTGGATCTGTTCACGCAGACCGTTCATGCTGGAAATGGCGTTCGCCACCGCCTGCTGGCCTTTTTCGGCCGCAGCCAGCGATTGTTCGGCCACGCGGGCGGACTCAGCGGCGTTACCCGACACCTGTTGCACCGACTGCGCCAGATTCACCACCGCGGCCGAGGTCTCTTCAATCTCCTCGGACTGGCGACGTGAAGCCTGCTGCAGCGACTCGGAAACCTGGCCGGCCGCATCCGCCGCGCGGTCCATCTGCACCGTTGCGTTGTTAATGCCGCGCACCAGTGTCCGCAACTCTTCTACCGTGTAGTTGATCGAGTCGGCCACCGCACCGGTGATGTCCTCGGTCACACTGGCGTTAATGGTGAGGTTGCCCTCGGCCAGTTCTCCCAGTTCATCCATCAGGCGCAGAATCGCCTCCTGGTTCCGGTTGTTCTCTTCTTCACTCTTACGCGCGCGGGATTTGGTTTCATTAATGTTGACCAGACCCAGCAACACCAACGATGCCAGCGCCAACAGACCAAACGAAGCCGCCAACAGATAGCCGAGACCGCCGACGCCACGATAATCCTGCGACAGCTGATCCGTATTCGCCAACAAGGCATCGCTGCCCACGAACAAGTTGTTCGCCGCCAGCTTGGATTGCAGCAGCGGCTGCGTGTTGGCAAGCACCGCACCCACCGCCTCCACCATGTCGCCCATGTTTGAACCCAGATCTTCGAGGGTCAGCATGCTGTCCTTGTTTCTAATAGCCGTGCCGCTCATCAGAGTCTGCACCGTATCGCGGAACGAGGTGGTGTCTTTTTCGAGTTGCAGCACCACTTCGGGGTCAATCAGGTCAGACGACAGCAGCAGGTTGGCGTTTTTAGGCAGACGCTGGCTTAGCATCACCAGGTGGTTGGCACGCGACACCTCCCGCACGCTGGCGCCGGAATCGGCCAGCTGGCTGGCCAGTTGCTCGGCGACTTCCTGCAAATCGGTACTCAGCGCGTTAATACTTCTGATGCTTTCATTCAACGCCACCAGGTTTTTTTGCTGCGACAGGATCTGCACGACCTGCGGATTGAATTTCTTCCACTGTTCGCTGATTTTCCCCAGCGTATCGCGAGCCGATCCACCCGAAGCGGGAACTTCGTCATCGCCCTCGATCAAACCCGCCAGGGTCTTTTCAAAAACCGCCTTGCCTTCCGCCAGTTTTTTGAACGCCGCGGCATTACCCAGAACGGATTGCTGTGCCGTCAGAGGCAGCCGCTGCGACAGCACTTTCAATTCGCCTGACTTGACCTCGTACTGGGTCCGGTTGTCGAGCTGAACCAGACTGTAAATGGTGAAACCGGCCGCCAGCAACAGCGAAACAATGAGCGTGCCACCTGCGTAGAGGTATTGTTTCTCCACCGGCAAACGGCCAATCAAAGGGGCGTGGCCGGGCTCCGTGTCGGCCAGCTTCCGCACCGTCTGCATAATCAGCGTCGTGTGCTCGCTCCCTGTTTTGCCTGTGACCTTTTCGGTCATGCGGCCAGCCAGGCCCTTAAGAAGTCCGTTCATTGTTATTGCCATATTCATCGCTCCAATCCCCCCAGTTTCCAGCGCCAGCGCGCTCCGTATTTAATGTTCAGTCAATTGCCGGGCTGGGCCTCAACCTTGAGAAATTCCGCATTGCCCAGCAATTGCCCAAAATCCATGTCGCACCAGCCGGCTCCCAAGTCGTCAGCGTATTGGCGAGCAATCCAGGGGTGCGCAGCAGGTACGGTGCGTTCCTCGAAATGATGGATGTTTTTCAATCCCAGCGTGCCACGCACCAGCAAAGCGGCATTCACGCCAAAGTCGTGGTGAGGAATCAGGAGCCGGCAATCAACGTGATCTTTAGTCACGCCCTGGCCCATGAAGTCCGCAAAATCGCTCACTGCAAACAGGTTGCCGCGAATGTTGACCACGCCGCGAAACCACCGCCGGGCGCCCGGCATCTGGACGATGGGCGGGACGGGTATCACTTCTTCGGTATCGGCGAGGCTTACCAGCCAATTCGCATCGCCTACCCGGAAACCCAGGCGGGATCCGGTATTGTCGCGGCTGGCCGCCGCCTGCAGTTTCTGCGAAAGCGTAGTCTGAAATTCGCGCAGATTGAATTTCTTGGCCATACGTGTCCGCTCAGCCCAATGCCTTGATTTGCGACAGCAGGTCTTCCGGTTTCACCGGCTTGACCAGATAGGCCTTCGCCCCCTGACGCATGCCCCATACCTTGTCGGTTTCCTGGCCCTTGGTGGTGCACATGATGACGGGGATATGCTTGGTCGCATCTTCCTTGCTGATCATGCGCGTGGCCTGATAGCCGTTCATTCCCGGCATCACGACATCCATCACGATCAAATCGGGCAGCGTTTGCTTGGCCTGTGCGACGGCTTCTTCGCCGCTTTCGGCCATGCTCACCAGATAGCCGTTCTTGACCAGCAATTCGGACAGGAAAAAGCGTTCGGTGGGAGAATCGTCTACAACCAGAATGCGGCTGATCGCCATAATTTATGCTCCTTGAGAAATCTATAATGCCCCTGCACTGGCGTGCTCGCGCACTGCCGTCAGAAGCGTGTCCTTGGTAAAAGGCTTGGTCAGATACTGATCCGATCCCACCATGCGGCCACGCGCCCGGTCGAACAGGCCATCCTTGGACGACAGCATGATCACGGGCGTGGTGCGATATTTGGCATTGCGCTTGATCAGCGAGCAGGTCTGATAACCATCGAGACGCGGCATCATGATGTCGACAAACACCACATCCGGATCGTGATCGGTGATTTTTGACAACGCGTCGAAACCATCCTGCGCCAGGATGACCTCACAGCCCGCCTGGTTCAGAAAAATCTCGGCGCTACGGCGTATGGTGTTGCTGTCATCGATGATCATCACCTTGACGCCTTTCAATGCTTCGTTATCCACACGTTTCTCCACGAGGACCATTGGGCAAGCGGCAACGGCCACCCCCTTGTGTGGTTTACATTACGGCAACGGCTCTGGCTTCTTTAGCACTTCGC
>NCIF01000135.1 GCA_002256785.1 Hydrogenophilales bacterium 17-61-9 | reverse complement strand
TGCGGGTGGCCGGCGAGGCCTCGCGCACCGCGGCGATGCACTGCGCGAAATGCCCGGCGCCGCCGTCGCGCAGGTCGTCGCGGTCGACGCTGGTGATGACCACGTACTTCAGCGCCATCAGCGCGATGGTGTCGGCAAGATGGCGCGGCTCGTCGGCGTCCGGCGGCAGCGGGGTGCCGTGGCCGACGTCGCAGAACGGGCAGCGCCGCGTGCAGAGGTCGCCCAGAATCATGAAGGTGGCGGTGCCATGGCCGAAGCACTCGCCGAGGTTGGGGCACGAAGCCTCTTCGCACACCGTGTGCAGCTTCGCCTCGCGCAAAATGCCTTTCAGCCGCGCGACGTTGGGCACATTGGGCGACTTGGCGCGGATCCACGACGGCAGGCGCATGCGCGGCTGCGGCACGATCTTGATCGGGATGCGCGCGGTTTTCGCGGCGCCCTTATGCTGAAGGGGGTCTGCCATAATCTGCTCGGAACAACATTGTGAAATTCAATCCTCGGGATTTTAGCCTATGCGACGCGTAACCCTGACCCTGCTGGCAGCATGGGGGGCTTCGGCCGCTGCCGCCGAGCCCAGCGTCGATGCGGACACGGGCCTGAGCAGCTGGCAAACCGAAACCGCCGGCATACAGGTTCGGCTGACCCAGATCAGCCCCGATCAGGCACGCGCCTTCTATCTGGCCCGCGGCTTTTCCGCCGCAGCGGTGGAACGCTACGTCGCCGAATGCGTTTTCATGACCGTGGTGCGCAACATCGGCGATACGCCCATCCGGCATCGTCTGGCGGACTGGCGCTATGTCGCCGCAGGCCAGGCGCCGCGCGCCATCCGCAGCAAGTCCGGGTGGGCGCGCATTTGGCAACAATTGAGCGTCAGCGAATCCGCGCGCATTGCGTTCGCCTGGGCGCAAATCCCCGCCACGCAAACCTTTGCGCCGGGCGACTGGAATCAGGGGATGACCACTTACAACGTGCCACGCGACCAGCCGTTTGACCTGCGCTTCGTCTGGCGCGCCGGCGGCAAACTCCATTCAGGCATGCTTGAAAATGTGAGGTGTGCGGATGAATAAATTCAAGCATGGAGCAGGTCTCGTTTTCGCGCTCGGTTTTTTATCCGGCATGTCTGCGCCGCTCACGGCAGCCGAGCTGCCGCCCCTGTCGCACAGCCTGACGCAGCAGCGGCCCCAACCCGCCCCGGGATTGAAACTGAACGACATCAACGGCGCGGCCCATGACCTGGCCCAGCTCAAGGGCCACGTGGTGCTGATCAATTTCTGGGCCACCTGGTGTCCGCCGTGTCGGCGCGAAATGCCGTCACTGGAGCGTCTGACGCAACAACTAAAAGGCGAAGCGTTCAGCGCGCTGGCAGTGAATGTGGGTGAAAACGTCGATTCCATCAGCCTCTTCACCAGTCAACTGGATACCGACCTGAGCTTTCCGCTGCTGCTCGACAGCCGCAGCCTCACCCTGCAGGCCTGGAAAGTCGCGGGCTTGCCCACGACATATCTGATCGACAAAAAGGGCCGCGTGGTTGCCCGCGCAATTGGCGGGCGCGAGTTCGATCACCCCGACATGGTTCAGGCGATCCGGGCGTTGATCAGCAAATAGGGGTCAGGGGTCAGGGGTCAGGGGTCAGGGGTCAGGGAAAATATCGCGGCCGCAGGCCGCTCATCCCCTGAATCCTGAATCCTGAATCCTGAATCCTGAATCCTGAATCCTGAATCCTGAATCCTGAATCCTGGCCCCTGAATCCTAAATCTGAACCCACACCTGCCCGGCTTCGATTTTCACCGGATAGGTCTTGATCGGCTCGTCGGCCGGGTCGCAGGTGGGCTGGCCGGTGGCGAGGTCGAAGTAGCTGCCGTGCAGCGAGCACTTGATCCTGTTTTCCTTGATGCAGCCGAGATACAGCGAGTAATCCTCATGGCTGCACATTTCATCGACCACATAATGCGTGCCGCTGGCGTTGCACAGCAACAGGCGTTTGCCGTCAATGACCACGCGTTTCATCTCGGCCGGCTTGAGTTCGTCGGCAGCGGCGATGGCTACAAATTCGCTCATGTTCAACGCACCCGCGCGACAGCCTTGCCGGAATCCAGCACGGCACGGATTTGCGTGGCGGCCTCGGCGACGCTGGCGGCACGGCCCACGTGATGCAGGATGATCGAGCCGGCCAGCACCAGCGAATCGTAGGTGGCGCCCCGGTCGCCTTTCAGCGCCAGGATGCCGGCTTCGGCCGCTGCATGCGCCGTGGCTTTGACGTCGATGGCGGCGACAATTTCGTCCGCGCCTTCCTCGGCCGCCACGCTGCCGGGCAGCGGCACCGCGCGCACCGGCTGGTCGATGCCGAGCGCGACCGGATCAACCGTCGCCTCGATTTCGACGCCCTTGTCGTGATAGTGGAAATACTTGCCGGTCTGGCGCAGCGAGGGGATGACGCCGCCTTCGACGCCCCGCACGATGCAGGCGGTGTCGAACCCGGCTTCGCGCGCGAGATCGGCATACACCGGCGGATAGGGCTTGTGCACATAGCCGGTGACGAAATGGGTTTTCAGCTTGCCGGTGATGGGTTTGGACAGCACTTCCACCGTGGTCAACACCTGGCGCTTGATCATTTGCGAGCGCAGGGGAATCAGCTTGTGCATCCCCGGGTTGGACTGCGCCTGATCGACGTAGGACCAGCCCAATGCGGGGTCGCTCAGGCGGGCAGCCGCTTCGGCCGGGGTCAGATTCACCGGCACGCCCGCCGCTTCCAGCACATGGCGCGCGGTCACGCCGTACTTGGGGCCCACCTTGTCGAGACCGTGATTGACCACATGCACCCCGAACTCGGCCAGCAACGGGCCGAGGAAGGGAGCGGCCGGCAGGCAGCGCGTATAACCATCGTAGGGATCGCCGATATCGACCACTTCGTCGACCTCAGCCGCAACCCGCCGGGTGGTTTCGAGCACGGCATCCAGCACTCCGCGGTTTTCATCCTGCGTCTCGCGCTTCATGCGCAGGGCAATAAAGAAAATACCGACCTGGATCGGGTCGATGGCATTTTCGATAATCGCCTGGGTGCCCAGATGCGCTTCGGTGCGGCTGATGTTCTTGGACAGGTCGGGACCGGTGGCAATGCGCTGGATGATCGACCGCATCAGGAGCTTGGGGTCGGACGGCAGGGTGTCGGTGCTCATGAATTACTCCATTAGAAGGTGCAAGAATACTAATATCTGACTAAACCAGTCAAGAATAGATCGACCCCAGCAGCCCGTTTATCAGCGTCCGCCCCAGTGCCTGCGCGGTTTCCGGGATACCCTGGTCGCGGCATTGGGTGACCCGCATTCCGGCATAGCCGCAGGGATTGATGGCCGCGAAGGGATGCAGGTCCATGTCAACATTCAGCGCGAGGCCGTGATAAGTGCAGCCGCGCTTGACGCGCAAGCCCAACGCGGCGATCTTCGCGCCGTCCACATAGACGCCCGGCGCGCCGTCCAGCCGGGCGGCCGTCACCCCCTGTGCCGCCAGCAGATCAATCACCGCCTGTTCCATGCGCGTCACCAGTTCGCGGATGCCGTAGCCGCGCCGCCGCAGATCGACCAGCACATAGGCCACGACCTGACCGGGGCCGTGATAGGTGATCTGGCCGCCGCGGTCGATCGGAATAACCGGAATATCGGTAGCCGCAATCAGATGTTCGGGTTTGCCGGCCTGGCCCTGGGTGTAGACCGGCGGATGTTCCAGCAGCCAGATTTCATCCGGCGTATCGGGCGACCGCTGCGCGGTGAACGCCTGCATCGCCCGCCAGGCCGGTTCGTATTCGACCCGGCCCAAATGGCGAATGATCGCCACGCTTCCCTGATCCCTGACCCCTGAATCCTGCCCCCTATCACTCACAGCGCCATCTTCACCCACGGATGCGCGGTAATCTCGCGGTACAGCGCATCGAGCTGGGCTTTGGAGGTCGCGCGCACCACACAGGTCACCGAGAGATAGTTACCGCCGCTGGAGGCGCGCATTTCGACCGTATCGGCCCTGAAATCCGGCGCATGGCGCTGCACCAGTTCCACCATGGTTTGCACGAAATCGTCGCGCCGCGCACCCATGATCTTGACCGGAAAGTCGGTGGGGAATTTCAGCAGGGTCTCTTCTTCGCTCATGCGCGCATCACCTGGTGTTTGAATGTTTGATACAAGGCGTCCATCTGCTGCGCCAGCGGCCCCGGCGCCCCGGCGCCCACGGCCACGCCGTCGAGTTTGACGATGGCCATGATTTCCCGGGTGGACGAGGTCATCCACAATTCGTCGGCATTGCGCACCTCGGCCTCGCCGATTGCGCGCACCTCCTGCGGAATGCCATGTGCCGCAGCGAGTTCCAGCACCACATCATAGGTCACGCCGGTCAGCATCAGGTTCGACGGCGGCGGCGCCAGCAGGACACCGTTCTTCACCACGAAAATATTGCTCGCTGCGCCTTCGGTTAAAAAGCCATCGCGCAACATCACGGTTTCCGCACAGCCGGCGTCCACCGCCTGCTGCCGCAGCAGAATATTGGCCAGCAGCGAGATCGCCTTGATGTTGCAACGCTGCCAGCGGTTGTCGCCGGCCGTGACCGCGCACACCCCCGCCGCCTTTTGCGCCGGGGTGGCCGTCACCAAGGCTTGCGCAAACATGAAAACAGTCGGCGCCACGCCCTGGGGAAAAGCCTGATCGCGCGGCGCCTGCGCCAGCCCGGGCGTGCCGCGCGTGATCTGGATATAGACCGACTGGTCGGCAAAATCCTGCAAGGCAATCAGCTGCAGGATCAGTTCGCGCCACGCATCCATCCCATGCGGATTGGCCAGCCGAATGCCATCCAGGCTGACTTGCAGGCGACGCAGATGCGCTTCAAGACGAAACGGCTGCCTTGAATACACCGGCACCAGTTCGTACACGCCGTCCCCGAAGATAAAGCCCCGGTCGAGTACCGGGACCCTGGCCTCGGCGAGCGGCATGAACGCGCCGTTGAGGTAAACGCTCATTGGCGGAAAAAGAGTCGAATCGAATCCCAGCCCCGCCCCAGGATACCGGCCACGCCCACGTCATGCAGCGCGACCAGCGGAAAATCGCCCAGCGACCGACCATCGAGCGTCAGCCGCAGCGTGCCCATGCGCTGACCTTTGCCGATCGGTGCAACGATGGGCTGCTGGGTGACGACTTCGGCCTTGATCCGGCTGGCGCTGCCGCGCGGGGTCAGCAGATAAAAGTCCTGCTGGAATCCCATGCTGACCGACGCGCGCGCGCCGCGGTAGAGCGCAGCCACCTTGACCGGTTGTTGCGCGCGGTAGAGCCGCACGCTGTCGAAGTTCTCGAAACCGTAGTTCAGCAGCTTCAGGGCTTCCTGGGTGCGCTGCGCATCCGAGCGCGCGCCGAGCACCACCGCTATCCGTCGCTGATCGCCACGCCGGGCCGCGGCCGCCATGCAATATCCCGCCTCGGTGGTACGGCCAACCTTGAGACCGGTTACGGTGCTGTCGCGCCACAGCAGACGGTTGCCGCTGTAATAGGTGACGCCTTTGACAACGAGTTCTTTCTGATCAAAGAAAGCCTGCCGGCCGGGGAAGTCGCGCACCAGCGCACGCCCGAGCAGCGCAAGATCGCGCGCGCTCGACGCATGCCCCGGCTCGGTCAGGCCGGTGGCGTTCATGAAATGGGTTTTGCTCATGCCCAGCCGTTTGGCCATGCCGTTCATGCGCGCGACAAACGCGGTTTCGCTGCCATCGGTGGCCGTCACCAGCGTCAGCGTGGCGTCGCTGGCCGACTGCAGCAGCATGGCCTGCAGCAGGGTATCGACGCTGACCTGATCGCCCGCCTTGAGGAAGATGCGCGCACCGTCGACCTGGGTGGCGGCCTCCGGCACGGTAACGGTTTCGCCCAGGCTCAATTTGTTCTTGCGGATATCGTCCAGCAGCACATAAGCCGTCATCAACTGCGTCAGCGAAGCCGGCGCCAGCGGCAGATCGGCCTGATGGGCGGCCAGTTCGTGTCCGCTGGCCTGATCGATCAACACCCAGGCGCGCGACGCGATGCCGGGAGGCTCGGCCCAGACCGAAAGCGGCAGCACCATCGCCAGAAAAAATATCAAAAGCCTCATGTCTGTTCCCGTTTCTCGCGTCTGACCAGGACCGCCTTGAGGTCGAGACGTTCCCGCACCTGCGCGCGATCCGCGCGCGCAGCGTCTTCGCTGGCATAAGGGCCGATCTGCACGCGATGCAGGGTACCGATCAGCGCAACCTGAATACGTGCGTCATCCAGCCCCAACTCGCGCTTGATCCGCTCCAGCAACTTTTGCGCGTTCCCGGGCTGACCAAACGCCCCTATTTGCAGATACAAGCCCTCGACGGATGCCTCATCCTGCATCCCTTTGGCGCCCGGATCGATGCTTTCCACCCGCACCCGCGCGTGTCCCTGCCGCAGATAACCCAGCTTGTGAGCGGCGGTATACGACAAGTCGATCAGGCGGTTGCGGTGAAACGGCCCGCGATCATTGATACGCACCACCACCGACCGGCCATTCACCAGCGAGGTGACACGCGCGTAGCTGGGTATCGGTAAAGTAGGATGCGCTGCCGTCATCGCATACATGTCATACGGCTCGCCGGAAGACGTTTTTTTGCCGTGAAACCGGCGGCCGTACCACGAGGCCAGCCCCTCTTCACGGTAAGCGCGGCGTTCGGTCTGCGGCTTATAAGTGTTCCCCAGGACGACATAAGTGCGATTGGCAAAACGGTGCATGGGTTCATCGCGCGGCACGGCATCGGGAATCGCGTCGAGATTCGGCGGCGGGTTGGCTTCGGGGCCGTCATCCAGATAGTAGCCGCCGCCTTGAGCCGTCGCCGTTGATGGCGACGGTTTTACCTGGGCCGAAGGAGCGCTGCCGCACCCTGCCAGTGCCAGGGTAGCGGCAGCCGCTCCCATAATCAGGATTGTTTTCATCATGCTATTTTAGCCCGTCACGATTTATTGAGCTGGCGATGCGTGGCCACGCTCATCAGTATGCCCACCCCCAGCAGCA
>NCIF01000134.1 GCA_002256785.1 Hydrogenophilales bacterium 17-61-9 | reverse complement strand
GTCCGTAGCCAGCGGCAACCAGCGTCATCATCAAGTCGAAGGTCGCCGCATGTTCGGCCACGACAGGTTCGGCATCAATAGTGCGCAAGATACGCTCGATCTGTCGGTAGCAGCCTTCGCAAATCTCCGGGTGGCACAGCACCAACGGGTAGCGGATCAATTCCGCCAATGGAATACGTTTGTGTGCCAGCAGTGGATGACGCGCTGGAACGGCGATCACCAGCGGATCGTTCCACACGGACTGAACGACGATGCCTTCGCCGACCTCGGCCGCTTGGGCTAATCCAGTGTCATACAGGCCCCCGCGCAGGCCTTTCACCTGTTCCGCCAAGGGAACCTCGAACAGGCGGATTTCGACATCGGGTTCTTCCTCGCGACACTGCGCCAGTAGGGCAGCGAGCCGCAGTGGATCAATGCCGTCGGACAGCGCGATGCGCAACGTGCCTCGATAGCCCGTGGCGGCCGCTTTAGTGCTGGCGATGGCCTGTTCCAGCGTGGACAGCACGCGGTGAGCTTCGTCCAGGAATACTTGTCCGGCCCAGGTCAGGCGAGTGCTGCGCGTGGTCCGCTCGAACAACTGCACGCCCAAGTCATACTCCAGGTCCTTGATCGCTCGGGACAGCGGCGACTGTTCGATATGCAGTCGTTCCGCAGCGCGAGCGAAGTGCAATTCCTCGGCGACAGCGATGAAGTAGCGCAGGTGGCGCAATTCCATCTCAAGTCACCCCCTGGGTACACCAGGGCGACGCACCTTCATTACATTCTTGGGTGTTTGCGCGTATGAAGGTCACTGGAGCGTGTCCCCTGAACAATGCGATTCCGCGACTGCAGCGCCACGCCATCCAGTGATCCGCCACCAACCCAAGCTGCGAGCAACTTTGCGCCCACCAACGCACTGAGACACATGTCCGTAGCGTTGCTCACGTCGAAGCCGGAGCGCGGGATCGAGCCATTGTCATCGCGATGGCGATGAGGAGAGCGGCCGCTGCGGCGGCTGCGCCCACGTAGCCAACAGCCCCGACGCCGTAGTGGTCCGCAATTCGGCCACCGAGAGTCGCGCCAATACCGATGCCGAGATTGCAGACTGAGATATTCAACGATATGGCGAAGGCTGCCGCCTCACGTCCAGCCCTCATGACGCGGACTTGAGTGATGACGAATGCTGCCATGTGCGCAGCGCCCCATAACCCGACAACGAGGCCGAGTAAACTCGACAGGCTCTCTCCTGCGGGTGCGACTACCGCCATGGCAAACGCTAGAGCGAAGGCGACCCACGCCGTCGCCGCGAGTGGATCACGGTCGACCACACGCCCGGCAATCCAATTCCCGAACGCGCCGGCAAGGCCAAATCCCATCAGCGCCCAGCCGATCGTCGCTCCATCGAGATTGGCTGCGGCGCCGAGCAAGGCCGCGATATAGGTATATCCGGCAAACATCCCTGCGAACAGGATGCATGACAGCAAAAGATGCATCAGGAAACCCGGCCGCCACAGTAGTGAGGCCTCAGTCAGCATCGATGGCTGCTTCGCAATTTCCTTGCGTGGAAACCAGACGGCGACGAGGCCTGCCGAGATGAGGCCGAGCAGCGCAAGGCCAGCAAAGCTCGCAGGCCAACCTACCTTGTCTGCGGCCATCGCACCGGCAGGAACGCCCAGCACGGTGGCGGCGACCACGCCGATATTGACGCGCGAGACTGCCCAGCCCTCACGCTCGGCACCTGCCAAGCGGGCGGCCGCTACGACGGCGACGCTGGCAACGGCGGGCAAGGCGCAACCCTGCAACAGGCGGATGGCAATGACGATGGAATAATGTGGCGCCAACGCGATCGCGAGATTGCCGGCGGCGAAAACGATCGCCGCCGTGATAAGGACATGGCGCGGATCGCACCGGCCAGCCAGCATCGTCAGCGGCGGGCCGAGCAGCGCTGCAGCAAGCGCGAACCACGTGACGAACCAGCCGGCTTCGGCGAGTGACAGGTTGAGATCCTTCGCCATCGCCGGTAGCAGGCCCACGACGACAAACTCCGTCGTGACAATCACGAACATCGTGAAGGCGAGCAAGCCAACGGCGAGGGTGAAGGAGGACGCGGACTTTACAGCCCGCATCCGCGTTCCGTCCAATCGACGGTCATACGTTGGTGCCGCCGTCGATGGTGAGACCGGCACCGGTCATGAAGCGGCTTTCCTCACTCGCGAGCCAGGCGACGAGGCCAGGCGTTCCTCCAATTCGACGGTCATGCGTTGGTGCCGCCGTCGATGGTGAGGCCAGCACCGGTCATGAACCGGCTTTCCTCGCTCGCGAGCCAAGCGACGAGACTGGCGATGTCGCGCGGCTCGGCAAAGCGGGGAATGGCCATCAGGTTGCGCTGCGCATCTGCGTATTCACCGTTGGCGGGATTCATGTCCGTGTCGGTCGAGCCAGGATGCACGATGTTGACGGTGATGCCGCGCGGTCCCAAGTCGCGCGCCATGCCCTTGGTGAAGCCGATCAGTGCTGCTTTACTGAGACTGTAGAGGCTTACGCCCGGCATGGGCACGTGCTCGGCCAGGTTGCTGCCGATCGTGATAATTCGGCCGCCCTCGCCCATGTAGGCGGCGGCCGCCTGGGAGGCGACGAACACGGCCCGCACATTGATGGCAACCGTGCGGTCGAAGTCGTCGATCGTCAGAGCATCGAGTGGCTTGACGACGAAAATGCCGACGTTATTAACGAGGATATCGAGCCGACCCAACTCGGCGACGGTCTGCTCCACAGCCGCCCGGACGGCGGCAGGATCGGCGTTGTCCGCGGCGATCGCCAGGCCCCGCCGGCCAGTTCGCTCGATCTCGGCTATGACAGTACGGGCCTTATCGCCTCCGCTGATGTAGGTCAGCGCGACGTCCGCACCCTCGTGCGCAAGACGCCTGGCGATCGCAGCACCCATGCCCCTGCTACCGCCGGTCACCAGCGCCACCTTGTCTCTCAATCCAGTCATGTTAATTCTCCTTTATGTGTCGATCAATACAGAATGATAATCTCCTATCAAACTTGGATCAAGTTATTTATTTGTCGAGCGACACAAAAAAGGAGTGTAAATCACGAGCCGATGGACAAGAACCAGATACAAGGGCCAATCAGAGCGAGCGGACCAGAAACCGTGAAGCTCTTGTGGTCAAGGATCAGGTGGCGTAAATCTGGCGGTTGTGTGGTAATCCCCCCGTAAAAAAGCAGCATCCAGAAGTGGAATTTTCTCGTAATCTACCCTGAGGAGATTCCCTTGAAGAAATCGCGTTTTACAGACAGCCAGATCATTGCCGTGCTCAAGCAGGCTGAAGTCGGCGCACCCATTCCTGAACTCTGCCGTGAACACGGCATCAGTTCCGCCACCTTCTACAAGTGGCGTTCAAAATATGGGGGCATGGACGCCTCGATGATGTCCCGTGTGAAAGAGCTCGAGGAAGAGAACCGGCGCCTAAAAAGATGTACGCCGAAGCCCAGATGAGTGCCGACATCCTCAAGGAAGCGATGGCAAAAAAGTGGTGAGGCCATCTCAGCGCCGAGAGATGGCCCAATGGGCGATTGAAGCCAAAGGCGTCAGTATCCGACAAGCCTGTGCAGATTTCACGATCAGCCAGACCTGCTACCGCTACCAGCCCAAGCTGTCTGACGAGAACGAACTGATTGCCGACTGGCTGGTGCGGTTGACGCACAACCAAAAGAATTGGGGCTTTGGGTTGTGCTTTCTGCACCTGCGCAACGTCAAGGGGTACGGCTGGAATCACAAGCGCGTCTATCGCATCTACCGGGCGCTGGAGCTGAACCTGCGGATCAAGCCGAAGAAGCGCATCGTGCACGAGAAGCCACAGCCATTGGCCGTACCGCAGACGATCAACCAGGTCTGGTCAATGGATTTCATGCACGACCAGTTAAGCGACGCCGCAGCTTCCGCCTGTTCAACGTGCTGGACGATTTCAACCGTGAGGGCCTGGGGATCGAGGTTGCCCTGTCGCTACCCGCGGCGCGGGTGATCCGTTCGCTGGAGCAGATCATTGAGTGGCGCGGCAAGCCAACAGCGATCCGTTGCGACAATGGCCCCGAGTACATCAGTGGTACGTTGCTGGCGTGGGCGGAAACGCGCCAGATACGCATTGAGCATATCCAGCCCGGCAAGCCGAAACAGAACGGCTACGTGGAGCGCTACAACCGGACGGTGCGTTACGACTGGCTGGCGCAGTATCTGTTCGACTCGATTGAGGAAGTGCAGGAGTCGGCCACCCGCTGGCCATGGTCGTACAATCATGAGCGCCCGAACATGGCGCTCGGCGGCATCACGCCGATGCAGAAATTGATGTTCGCCAACTAACTCCATTTCTGGCGACTGCTAAAAATGGGGGGATTACCCACCCAATACGGGGTTTGTTGAGCGGTTACAGTTTATTTGCCTTATCACTCGAATGGTGAAATCGGGTTTTATGGGCTATTTATGCTCGGCCGCGACTTTTTTTTGTGGCAAGGGCTTTATGGTGAACCAACGGGTGAGTATTAATGCCGATAATATAATACCGGAGCCCAGGATATAATCTGTTGAAGGTATTGTAGTGGATGTTGTGTAAAAAAATATCCCGCTAATAATCGGGATGGTATAGGTTATATAGGATGATGTTTCCGGGCCCAGGTGTTTTAGCATTTTAAAATACACGAAAGAGCCTAGGGCACCGCCGCCGCCCAAAATGACTACAATAAATATCCATTGGATTGTATTCACGGACAGTAATTGTGGGCTGTAATCTGCGGCGGAAAAAATCAAATACGGCAATAGTAGAAGGGATGAGAAGGATGTCTGAACGAAGCCCGCGATAAATAGGTTTTCCCGGTGGGAAATGCGTGTATTTACACGCATGGCGACTGCATAAGAAGCTGCCGCGCCTAAAACCAAGAGTATCGCTAGATTATACTCCTCATGCTTCAGGTCAGTGAGTATGAAAATTCCATACAGGCCGATAAAAACAGGAATTATTTCGCGGAAAGAGGCGCTGCGGGGGTTGATTAGGATTCGGGCCACGATGACAAACAAGGGGGTCGCTGATATTACCAATGTCGTTACGGCAGGATTAAGGAATCGTTGGCCAACATTAAGGAGCGTGAAAGGGATGACATGCGAAATAAAGCTGGATGTTCCGAGCAGCAACAAGCCGCTAATGCCGACGCTACGAAAGGTTAGAACCTTGGGGTAGATCATCAGAATAAATAATGCAGTCAGGCATAGCCGCAACCACGTCAACAGAACCGCGTCGAGTTGATGTGCTACGCTATCTACAACAAAATATGCGCTTGCCCAGATAAAATTCAGGACCCAGAAGTAAAGCCAGCCCATCAGAAAGTATGTTCCATGTGTCCCTGTTTAATCGCTTTCCAGCAAAAAATAGGGGCCCTTCTGAAATAGTCATCCTGAACCGAAAAGGGGATATCGTGGATGGTATCGCCACCAAATTCGGGTTCATATGTTTGCTCTATCATGAAGCGATATTTGCTTAATAAATTCAAGTATTCAGACAATCTTCTGTGGATATTCAAAGTTGGAATTCCACTTGGCCCCTTGCCGGTGACGGCGGCCATGAGTAAGCCGCGATTGCCATAGCGGTCAATACTATAGGTAGCACGTTGCTGGCGTTCGTTGTTCAACCAGCCGTGCCGGGGAGATTTGAAACAGGGGTGTCTTATCGAGGCATAAAATATGCCCCCGATATTGAGTGATTTGTTAATGAGTGCCATGTAGTGGTCGATGGACTCGATGTCGTGCAGCAGCATATTGGTCACTATGGCATCAAACGTTCCCTTTTTTTTTAAGATTTGCTCCAGATTGCCGGAAAAATAGCTGATATCACTGCCTTGATCCAAGCCCTCGGCGATTTCCTGCATACGTGGAGAGTGATCGAGGTAGGTGACTCGTGCGCCATGCGATTGCAAGACACGTGACAGGCAGCCATCGCCGCCACCCAAATCCAGGATTTTTCGGTTATCCACTCGACCTAGCGCTGCTAACATGGTGGGAATAAATATTCCCTTGTACACATCACTATTTGAACTGGTATGTGTGGCCCATGCATTAGATGTATCATCCCAGGACGAAGCAGAATTGGATTCAAAACCATTGGTCATGCCATGTTCGACACGCCATATATATTCCGCGAGATCCTCCCGGATGATGTCTTCATGCATACCGATGCTGGTCCCCACGCCTGATTCCCTTAAGGCCTCCAAGCCGCGGCCGCTCACCGTAGGATTTGGATCCACAATTCCACAGACAACCCGGCGAATTCCTTTTTGAATAATCAGCTCGGTGCACGGCGCCGTTCGGCCATGGTGAGAGCAAGGTTCCAGGGTGACATATAAAACAGCGTCAGGGGGAACGCCGTCCATGTGGCGAAGACACATTGCTTCGGCATGATCCTGCCCTGGTCTCTGAGTGTGTCCGGTTGCAATGATCTTGTTATTTGCCACCAGAACGGTGCCAACGGGTGGGTTTGGATAGGATATGCCCTGCGCCAACCTGCCTTCCATTATGGCATGTAGCATCCATGTCTGATCATCTGTTGGTAACGACATGATTTATCCTGTCACAACCAATTCTTGCAGTTTCGATAGTTTGACCGCCTCACCGCCTTGACAGTGTAGACATTCATTTGCATCAATATTTTTCGGTTCCGTCTTGTCCAACAGGGCGACGATGGGTATATGCAGCTCGGCCCGGTCTTCGATATTGGTGCCGTGCACCCGGTTAACTATTACGAAGTTACCGAGGTAACATAAACCATGCTGGAGGAGAACGTCCTCCATATTCCTGATTGTCTTGCCGGATGAGACAATATCGTCAACTATAACAATGCGCTCACGCCTATCTAGCAGATATCCCCTGACCAGGGATAATTCATCATTTTGTCCTTTATCGAAAAAAATGCTCTTACAACCGAGCCTTTTTGCAACGGCATAGCTCAGTATTGCGCCTCCTACCGGTGGGCCGACAATTACATCGGGCTTAACAGGCTGCTGAAATACCCCACGCCGATGCGTGGCACGTTGCTCTAAAAGTTCGATTTTTCATTCAGTTCGCTCGCAGAATTGGATTTCTGCTC
>NCIF01000133.1 GCA_002256785.1 Hydrogenophilales bacterium 17-61-9 | reverse complement strand
GTTCTGCGATGGATCGTGTGATTTCAGTACGTTCGTCTTGTGTGAGGCGCATGGTTATCAACCGGTTAAGGCAATTTCTCTGAGGAAATCATCCTCGTTGTTTTCCAGCAGATTCGCGCCGCCTGTCCGCATGGCCTTCAGCAGAAAATGGGCACGTGGAGCGCCAAGCCAGTTCGCGGCGATGCCCGACGACAAGCGAGCCTCACGAAACAGCGCCACCGCTGTTTCTTCTTTGACCAGGTCGGCAAATGGATTCGCATCCAGATGCAAACCCAGCAGGATTTCCTGCGGGCAGCTTATTTCAATGGTGTTTTGCATGGCCTGAGTCCTCTAGAAAACCCCCGTATTCATTTGCAATCATGGGATGACTCCGATCACGATCCGACAGGATATCCACAGCCAGCGGCCATTTTATTGCCAATCCGGGGTCTAGCGCATTCAATCCGTCTTCAGCAGACGCATGATAGGCGGCGGTATGGAAATACAGCATTTCGCAGTCGTCGGTGAGGGTTTGAAACCCGTGGGCGAAGCCTTCCGGGATGACGAGGGTTTTGTGGTTGTCCGCACTGAGCAATTCAGCATGCCAATGCAAAAAAGTGGGGGAATTATCGCGCAGGTCTACGGCGACATCAAAGACTTCGCCACGCAGGCAGCTCACGAACTTGATTTCGGCATGCGGCGGGCGCTGGAAGTGCATGCCGCGTACGGTGCCGCGCGTTGCAGTCAGCGTGTGGTTGATTTGGGCAATGTGCCTGCCCGGGGCGAGCGCCTGCAATTCCTCGCTACAGAAAAGGCGTTCCAGGTAGCCCCGGCTGTCGCCGATGGGTTTGCGCTGCAGGATCCGCAAGCCGGCAAGCGGCGTATCCAGAATGTCAAAGCGGGTGCTCATGCCTGCCTTGCGGCCGCCTCGTATGCCTGAATCTGTTGCACGCTGATGGCGGCCATGTCCGAACCTTGCTTCCAGGCCTGATGCCAGGCCAGCGTCATGCCCAGCGCGGTTTGCAGATCCCAGTGCGGCCGCCACCCAAGCTGAACCTTGGCCTTGGAACTGTCCAGTTTGAGCATGTTGGCCTCATGCGGCTGCGGCGTGGTATCGCATTGCCAGGCGGCATCGGGCACCTGGCCGCACAGATATTCGACGATCCATTGCACGGGCCGAGCGTCAGTATCGTCGGGGCCGAAATTCCAGGCCTCTGCAAAGTCTTTCCCTTCAATAAACAGTTTTTCAGCCAGGCTGAGATAGCCGGCTAGGGGTTCGAGCACATGCTGCCAGGGGCGGGTGGCCAGGGGTGAGCGGATGGTCAGTGTCTGCCCCGCATCCAGCGCACGCAGGAAATCGGGGACAAGCCGGTCATCTGCCCAGTCGCCGCCCCCGATGACGTTGCCGGCCCGGGCGCTGGCCAGCTGGATACCGGCAGATTCAAGGAATGAGCGGCGATATGCGGCAGTCACCAGTTCGGAGCACGCCTTGCTGCTCGAATAGGGGTCGAAACCGCCCATGGCTTCGTTTTCACGATAGGGCCACACCCATTCGCGGTTCTCGTAGCATTTATCGGTGGTGACGTTGACCACGGCTTTGACGCTGGGTGTCTGGCGCACGGATTCAAGCAGGTTGACGGTGCCCATGACGTTGACGGAATACGTTTCCACAGGCTCGGCATAGGAATGACGCACGAGTGGTTGCGCAGCCAGATGAAAAACGATGTCCGGCTGGGCGGCCTGCATGGCCGGGGCGAACGCGGCAGCGTCCCGTATGTCGGCGAACGTGCTACTGGCTAAACGATCCTGCAGGTTTGCCACCGAGTAGAAGTTGGGTTCAGTAGGCGGCGTGAGTGCATAGCCATGGACTTCGGCTCCCATATCGGCGAGCCACAAGGCCAGCCAGCCGCCCTTGAAACCTGTATGGCCGGTCAGAAAAACCCGCTTGCCGCGCCAGAAAGCCCGGTTCATGGCCAAACTTTCCAAGGCGCTTTGCCCGTTGCCCACAGGTCTTCAAGCAGATTTTTCTCACGCAGGGTGTCCATGGGTTGCCAGAAGCCGTTGTGCTCAAAAGCCATCAATTGGCTCTCAGCGGCCAGGCGCGTTAAGGGCTCACCTTCCCAACTGGACTGGTCGCCTGCGATCAGGTCGATGCATTTGGGCGACAGCACAAAGAAGCCGCCATTGATGAGACCGCCATCGCCGCGCGGCTTTTCGGTGAACCCAGCCACGCTGGCCCCGTCCATTTGTAATGCGCCATAGCGTCCAGGTGGTTGGACAGCGGTTACGGTTGCCAGTTTGCCGTGCGCCCTGTGGAAAGCGATCTTACGGGTGATGTCGACGTCCGAGACGCCATCGCCATAGGTGAAACAGAATGCTTCTTCATCCTTGACGTAGTCGGCGACTCTTTTGAGTCGGCCACCTGTCAGGGTTTCCTCTCCGGTATCCACTAGCGTGACCCGCCAAGGCTCGGCGTTGCGCTGATGGACTTCCATTTGATTGTGCTCCATGTCGAATGTGACATCGGACATATGAAGGAAGTAGTTGGCGAAGTATTCCTTGATGATATATCCCTTGTAGCCGCAGCAAATCACGAACTCATGCACATCGTGGGCAGAATACATTTTCATGATGTGCCAGAGAATGGGCTTGCCACCAACCTCGATCATCGGCTTGGGTTTGAGGTGAGTTTCCTCTGAAATCCGGGTGCCCAGTCCACCTGCAAGAATCACCGCTTTCATATCGTTGTTACCTTAAACGTATTGATTTCCGTCGCATGCTGATCGGTAGGTATTCGAAACAGTGTGTTGTTTAATCCAGATCGAACGCATTCTTGTAATCCAGTCGCAGGGCCGGATCCTGGCCGTCTTTCATTAGCACGCAGTTACCAATCACCAGCGCATCCATCTCCGTCCCCATCAGGCAGCGGAAGGCATCCTCCGGCGTGCAGACGATGGGTTCGCCACGCACGTTGAAGCTGGTGTTGATCAGCACCGGGCAGCCGGTTTTGTCGTAAAAACTTGAGATCAACGCGTGGTAGCGCGGGTTGGTGTCGGCGTGCACGGTCTGGATGCGCGCCGAGTAGTCGACGTGCGTCACGGCGGGGATGGTCGAGCGCGGCACCTTGAGTTTTTCGACGCCGAACAGGCCCTTGTCTGCGCCCGCAGCGTCAAGGCGATGCTGGTGCGCCACATCCGCGACCATGAGCATGTACGGGCTGTCCTGGTCCAGATCGAACCATTCCGCGACGTGCTCGCGCAGCACCGACGGCGCGAAGGGCCGGAACGATTCGCGGTACTTGATCTTGAGGTTGAGCACCGACTGCATTTTGGGCGAGCGCGGGTCGCCCAGGATGGAGCGGCCGCCGAGGGCGCGCGGGCCAAATTCCATGCGGCCCTGGAACCATCCGATTACGTTTTCGCTGGCGAGCAGGCTGGCGGTGCGCTCGATCAGCCCGGCATCGGGCAGCACGCTGAATTTCGCGCCTGCTGCCGTCAGCCGCGCCTCGATATCGGCCTGGGCAAACACGGGCCCCAGATAGGCGCCTTTCATGCTGTCCTGCCCCTGGCGTGCTTGCCGGGGCTGGTCCATGTACAGGTGATGCGCGGCCAGCGCCGCACCCAGCGCGCCGCCGGCGTCGCCCGCCGCGGGCTGCACCCACACCTGCTTGAACTTGCCGTCGCGCAGCACCTTGCCGTTGGCCACGCAGTTGAGCGCGACGCCGCCCGCGAGGCAGAGGTTTTCGATGCCGGTTTCTTCACGCAGCGCACGGGTCATCCGCAGCACGGCTTCTTCGGTGACGGCCTGCACCGAAGCCGCCAGATCCATCTCGCGCTGGGTCAGCGGGTCCTCCGGCTTGCGCGGCGGCGCGCCGAACAGCGCAGCGAACTTCGCATTGGTCATGGTCAGACCGGTGCAGTAGTCGAAATACGACTGGTCCAGCCGGTAGGAGCCGTCGGGCTTGAGATCGACCAGGTGATCGAGGATGGTCTGCGCGTATTTCGGCTCGCCGTAGGGCGCCAGGCCCATCACCTTGTATTCGCCCGAATTGACCTTGAAGCCCAGGTAATAGGTGAAGGCCGAGTAGAGCAGGCCGAGCGAGTGGGGGAAATGGATTTCCTTTACGATTTCCAGGCTGTTGCCGCGGCCGATGGCGGCGGAGGTGGTGGTCCATTCGCCCACGCCATCCATGGTCAGCACCAGGGCCTCGTCGAACGGCGACGGGAAGAAGGCGCTGGCGGCGTGGCTCAGGTGGTGCTCGGAAAACAGCAGACGGTCGATCCATTTCACTCCCGGTTCGAGCTGCTTCAGCTCCTTCGCCAGCAGATCCTTCTGGAACAGCTTTTCGCGCAGCCACAGCGGCATCGCCATGCGGAAGGACTTGAATCCCCGCGGCGCAAAGGCGTGGTAGGTTTCCAGCAGGCGCTCGAACTTGAGGAAGGGCTTGTCGTAGAACGCGACCTGGTCCACCTGGGCAAGTGTGATGCCGGCTTCGGCCAGGCAGTAGTTCAATGCATGGACCGGAAAGCGGGCATCGTGCTTCTTGCGTGAGAACCGTTCTTCCTGCGCGGCAGCCACGATGTCGCCGTCCTTGAGCAGGGCGGCGGCGCTGTCGTGGTAATAGGCGGATAGGCCCAGGGTATACATGGCGCTCGGTGTCTCAGAACAGGGTGTAGATGAAAGGCGCCACGGCCGAACCCTTGGCGAGCACCAAGAGGCCGCCCAGCAGCACCATGATCAGGAAGATGGGCAGTAGCCAGAATTTCTTGCGCACGCGCATGAATTCCAAGAGTTCACGGAAGATGGACATGGGGGACTCCTAGAATTGTCGTTTCAGGCTGGATTTCTCGGGGCCGGGCGGTTCGCGCCGGATCCAGTAGCTCGGGGCGTCGCGGTCGAACTTTGTGCGCAACAGGTCCTTGCCCGCGAGGCGCATGAGAAGCCCGACCGGGGTGATGACGCCGAAAAACATGATGCCGAGGATGACCGGACTGACGATGCGGTGGAGCAGTTCGCCGAACTTCATCCACAGCCGGTTGAGTGGGGCGAGCCACCGGGGCACGATCAGCGAGATGGCGAGGAAGGCCAGCGCGATGCCGAGTGGCACCAAGTACACGGGCTTGCCCTTGAGCAGCGGCCACAGCGCGATCAGCAGGAAGACGAAGAAGAAGAGCAGGCCAAAGAAGCGGTCCGAGCTTGTCTTCAAGGTTTCGTCGCGGCGCAGGTTCTCGTGGGTTTGCATGGTCCTTAGTCCTGTTTTCCGGCCGGTTCAGCTGATAGGTAGGCGTGCAGCCTTTCGGCTGTCTTGCGGTGGCCTTCCGGCGTCATGTGGTTGTCGAGTTTGCGATGGTCCGCCGGCGTGAGGCCGAGGTCGACGAATTCGACGCTCGGGATCGTCGCGTCGTGCCCCGATGGAAAATTTCGGTAGCGCTGGCCATAGGGGTTGGCGTAGAAGATGACCACGCGCTTGCCCGCGAGCAGCTCGCGGTGCTTTTCAAGAACCGGCATCAGCACTTGGTAGTGCGGCGCAAAATTTTTGCGGCGCAGGCTTTCCGACAGCGAGCGGAAGGGCGCGCCCAGCGTGTAGCCGTAGCCGTCGGCGAGCTGCGCGAGGCGGTTGGGCTGCGCGGGCGGCGGCTTGTGTCCAAAAACCTTGTCGTGCAGCGCTTGCCTGGACGCCCCGTCGAATTGCAGGTTTTCGCTCCGGTCGTTGTTGCAGTACTGCAGCACGATGGTGTCGACCTTGTCGAGCACGCCGGATTTTTGCAGGCGGATCAGCTCGCGCGGGGTGCCGTAGCTGGCCACGCCAAGGTTGTACACGGGCCGGCCGCTCAGTGCCTGCAATTGCGCGGCGAAGGTCTCCTCGTCGTTCGCCCCCCAGCCCATGGCGTGCGAATCACCGATGACCGCAATGCCGGCGCCGGCCGGCTTGGGGCCGGTCTCGCGGCCTTCTGCGGTGAAAGTGAGCGTGGTCTTGAACTCGATGTCGTCGAACGCGCAGGTGCCGTGGGACGGTACGTAGATCAGGTCGGGGTCGGGTTGGATGCAGCCGGGTATGCCCAGCCAGTTGCTCACGTTTACGTGGCCGTTGCGATAGAGCAACTTCTGCGTCGCGCCGAACCACGGTAGATCGATGCGGGTGCCTTGCTGTAGTGCGACGAGGCTGACGACGTAGACGACGGCGCCGAGGGTGAAATACAGCACCAGCGCGAGCAGCGCCATCCCCATCAGCCGGGCCTTGCGCGAGAGTCGGGGTTCAGTCGTGGTCGTCGTCATGGCAATTGGATCCAGTTTGGCGGCAGCATGTCCGCATTGGGCCAGCGCTTGTCCGGAGCGATCACGACCTTCTTGAGTGGCACGTTATTGCGCTCGGTCATGGCGCGGTTGAACGCGTACATGAAGATATGGTTGCCCAGGCCGTTGGCCAGGCGCGCGATGACGCAGGGTGAACTCATATTTACGGGCTGGCGAAAAATCGCGTAATTTTATCAGGCTGGCAGCCTGGGGAGCCCTGCTTGGGCAAATAGAGGACAAAGAGCGGCTCACGCCAGCGCTTTGTGTCGTCCATGGCGCACGGGTAAATCCTTCTCTCTATAAGCGAAACATGTCTGACTGCATGCGTTGTCTGCGTGGGGCGCGAAGAAGCTGTTCATACAAATCCAGTGTCTGCGACAGCATATTCCGCAGCGGATAGAAATCGTCATCCGGCACCGGACTGGGTTGCTGCAACAGGGGGGCGATGCGTTGCGTGGTCGCGTCGATATCCCCCAGCGGGAGCAAACCCTCCGGGTAGACCGTGCGCAGAATCTCGCCCACCCCCCCATGATCGTAGCCCGCAGTCGGCACCCCCAGCCGCAGCGCTTCCAGCGTGGTGCGGCCGAACGATTCGGGCTGGGTGGACAGCGACAGCACCAGGTTCGAGATGGCCAGGATGTTTTTCAGGTCGTCGCGCTGACCGGTGAAGCTGATGTCGGCCGCCAGCCCCATGCTGCGCACGCGGTAGCGCAGCTTCTGCAGGTAGCGCTTCTTCGAGGCCGACGCGCCGCCGACGATCAGCCCGTGCACCGGCAGACCGCGCCGTTTCAGACGGGCGATCAGTTCGACGAAATCTTCGTGGCCCTTGAGCCGGGTGATGCGGCCGGGCAGGGTCACGATCAGCTTGCCGGCGGCGTTGGAAAACTGCGCAAGAAAAGCCTGCT
>NCIF01000132.1 GCA_002256785.1 Hydrogenophilales bacterium 17-61-9 | reverse complement strand
CGCGCCGTCGGTGTCGAGGATCAGCGCCAGCGTCATGTTGGGAAAGTCGTGGCCCTTGGCCAGCATCTGGGTGCCGACCAGGATGTCGATTTCGCCGCCATGCACCGCTTCGCCAAGCGCTGCCCAGGCGCGCGGGCGCATGGTGTCGCGGTCGATGCGGCGGATGCGCGCGGCGGGCAGCAGGGCGGCGAGCGTTTCTTCCAGCCGCTGGGTGCCCTGGCCGAGGGCTTTGAGATCGGGGTTGCCGCAGCTGGGGCATTCGATCGGGATGCGGGTTTCGAGGCCGCAGTGGTGGCACTTGAGGCGGCGCGCATGGCGATGGAATACCAGCCGCGCCGAGCAGCTCGGGCAGGGCGAGACCCAGGCGCAGCTCGGGCAATACAGCGCCGGCGCATAGCCGCGGCGATTGAGAAACACCAGGCTTTGCTCGCCGCGCGCCAGCGTGTCGGTCAGCGCCGTCAGCGTGGGGCGGGTGAGACCGTTGTCGACCGGGATGTGCTTGAGGTCGACCAGTTCGATGTCGGGCAGGCGCGCGGCCGTGATGGCGCGCGTCTTCAGTTCGATCAGCTGGTAGCGCCCATTCAGGGCTTGGGCATAGCTTTCCAGCGAGGGCGTGGCCGAGCCGAGCACGACCGGCGCCTTGGCCAGTTTGCCGCGCGCCACCGCGACGTCGCGCGCCGAATAGCGCAGGCCGTCCTGCTGCTTGAACGAGGCGTCATGCTCCTCGTCCACCACAATCAGGCCCAGTCGGGGCAGCGGCGCGAACACCGACAGCCGGGTGCCGAGCAGCACGTCGCAGTCGGGCGCGGCGAGCCAGTTTGCGGTGCGCGCGCCCTCGGCCAGGCCGCTGTGCAGGGTAATGATGCGGCGGCCCGGAAAGCGGCGGCGGAAATGCTGTTCCAGCTGCGGGGTGAGGGCGATTTCGGGGATCAGCACCAGGGTTTGCCGGCCGTTTTCCAGCACCGCATCGATCAGGCGCAGATACAGCTCGGTCTTGCCGCTGCCGGTGACGCCGTGAATCAGATGGACGCCGAACCGGCTCAGCGCGGGCAGCAGGCGATCGAGCGCAGTTTGCTGTTCAGGTGTGGTCGGGTGGGCCGCGGCGGTCTGCGGCGTGCGGGCTGCCTGCGGCGGCGTGCGTGTCCAGGCCGCCCAGCCGGCCGCCACCAGCGCGGCGGCGTGGCGGCCTTGTTTTTGTTCGCGCACGCTTGCGCGTGTCAGTGGCGTCGCGCGCAAGCTATCGAGCAGCGCGCGTTGCGTCTTGGCGCGGCCAGGCGGCGCTGCCGTCTGGCCGGCCTCGGTCAACATCAGCCAGGGCGTGTCCGCGACAAACGGCGTCGCGTTCTTCAGGCGCGGCGGCAGCGTGGCCAGCAAAATCGCGCCCAGCGGATAGTGGTAATAGTCGGCGCAAAACTGCGCCAGGCGCAGGGTGTCGGGCGATAGCGCCGGGCGGTCGTCCAGCACGCGGATCACATCGCGCAGCTTGTCCGCGCCGATGGCGCTGTCGGCTGACTGGCCCAGCGCCACCCCGACCTGGTGGGTGCGACCAAACGGCACCTCAACCAGACTGCCCGGCAATACCGTTCCCAGCCCTTCCGGCAGGCGATAGTCGAACAGCCGATCAAGCGGTGTGTCGAGCGCGACCTGAAGGATGGATGGCATGTTAGCGGCGAAACTTGGTTGAATATCTGGGATTGTCCACTAAGTCGCTGTTAGCCAAGCTTTATTCAATGTTGTCCACGCAAGCTGTGGATAATTGTGTGAGTGATTTGTGTCAATAGTCCTCAAAGGCCCGTATTTCGGCGGGCCGGCCTCACAGAGTAAAAAGCAGGCAGCTCACTAATCCTTTACCCATCAACAACTTACAAACAGCCCATGGCTGTCAAGGGCTAGCGGTAAAAAAAGTTCCCCGGCGTGACAAATGTGTATAAGTCAACACTTCTATTATCGGAATTTCGGACATCCGGGTGGTTTTTTTGTCCGTAATGCATTGTTATTTATGGGGTTATTGCTGCTGAATCCCTGCAATGACCCAGCCACCCCGGCCATCGGACGGTTTGCCGAGATGCCAGATTTCGTCGAGCGACACCGGGGACTGATCCGCCGCTTCGCGCACCAGACCGGTAAAGCGGACGCTGACAATATGGCGGCTGTCTTCGTCGATGGCTTCCAGCACCTCGGCGTCAAGGTTCATCACGTCGGTGGTCTGGGCGGCGTCGGCGCGCTCGGCCAGCTGCATGCGGATTTCGGCAAACACTTCGGGCGTGGTGAACGCGCGCAGGTCGTCGAGGTTGCCGGCATCGAACGCGGCCTGCAGGCGGATGAAGTTGAGTTTGGCTTCGCGCGCAAAGGCGTCGGCGTCGAAACCGGGCGGGAAGGCGCGGGCGGGGGCGCTGCCCCCCATCCCGGCGGGGGTGGCGTCAAATGCGGCGGGTGCGCCAGAAGCCATGTCGTGGCGCGGCATGCCGGCGTATTGCATTGCCGGGGCTGCGGCTACGGGGGCGTTGCGACGCATGAAGTAGCGGATCAACATGAAAGCCGCCATCGCCAGCAGCGCCAGCATCAGGAAATTGGCCATTTCCTCATCCATCCCCAAGTGCGAGAACAGGGCGGCCAGGCCGAGGCCGGCGGCCAGACCGGCTATCGGACCCATCCAGCCACTTTTCTTCGGTGCGGTCGTGGGCGTCGCGGCGGTTTGCTGGCGTTGCGGGGTGGGCGCGGCATCCTGCTTGGCGGGGGCGCTGCGCTGCATGCCGAAAGACTTGCTGCCGCCCAAACGCTTGGCTTCGGCGTCGTGCGTGGCCAAACCGAAGCTGATGAAAAGGGCAAACAGGCTGATCAAGATGCGTTTCATGGGGGGTCCCGAAAAATTAAAGGCTGAGGCAAGACGGCGCGGCGTGAAAAAGTTCGTTCAGGGCTGTGCTGCGCGCACCGCGCGGCTGCGGCTGTGCACCGCCTCGACCAGCACGCTGACGTTGTCCGGGTTGGTGAACTGCGAAATACCGTGGCCGAGATTGAAGACATGGCCGGGGTGGTTGCCGTAGGCGTCGATGATGCGGCCGGCCTCGCTGCGGATGCGCTCCGGCGTGCCATGCAGGGCGCAGGGGTCGAGGTTGCCCTGCAGCGCGACCTTGTCGCCGACGCGGCGGCGGGCCTCGCCGATGTCGACGGTCCAGTCCAGCCCGACCGCATCGGCGCCGATGGACGCGATCGCTTCCAGCCAGTTGCCGCCGCCCTTGGTGAAGACGACGCTGGGGACGCGGCGACCGTCGCGTTCCTTGATCAGGCCGGCGACGATGCGTTCCATGTAGGCCAGCGAGAATTCCTTGTACGCGTGCGGGGTGAGGCTGCCGCCCCAGGAGTCGAAAATCATCACCGCCTGGGCGCCGGCTTCGATCTGCGCGTTGAGGTAGTCGGTCACTGCCTGGGTGTTCACTTCCAGAATGCGGTGCAGCAGGTCGGGGCGGCTGTACAGCATGGTCTTGATGTGGCGGTAATCGGTCGAGCCGGCGCCTTCGACCATGTAGCAGGCCAGCGTGTAGGGGCTGCCGGAAAAGCCGATCAGCGGCACCGAGCCGTCGAGCGCGCGGCGGATGCTTTTGACCGCGTCCATCACATAGCCGAGCTTGTCGGTCGGATCGGGCGCGGAGAGGTCGCGGATTTCCCATTCGTCGCGCAGCGGGCGCTCGAAGCGGGGGCCTTCGCCTTGCGAAAAATACAGCCCCAGCCCCATCGCGTCGGGCACGGTGAGGATGTCGGAAAACAGGATGGCGGCGTCGAGCGGATAGCGCGCCAGCGGCTGCAGTGTCACTTCGGTCGCCAGGTCCGGCGTTTTACAGAGGGTTAAAAAATCGCCGGCGCGGGCGCGCGTGGCGTTGTACTCCGGCAGATAGCGTCCGGCCTGGCGCATCAGCCACAATGGCGTGTAGTCGGTGGGTTGGCGCTGCAACGCGCGCAAAAAGGTATCGTTTTTGAGAGCAGACATGGTGTAGCCGTAAAAAAGGCCAGGACGCAAAGCCGGCATTTTAGCAGGCTTGGCGGCGCTGGCCTCGGCGAGTAGCAGGCTTAACTGCGACGGAACGTCCACTCTCCACGGCCGGATGGGCAGGCCAGCACGTCGTGCGGCTTGCGGCCATCGATCATCAGAGTGGCATTGCGGCAACCGCCGCTTGCGTCGCCGCGCGGGGTGAAATGGTAGTTGCGGCCGTCGTGGCGCCATTGCACCGGGACACCCGGACGGCCAAGCTCCAGTGCATGGCCCATGCAGGCGCGGTCGCGATCGTCCATGCTGTCGCCGATGGCGTGTCCCAACACGGCGCCGAGTACGCCCCCCGCCACCATGCCGACCACACGGTCTTCGCGGTTTGCGACGTGGCTGCCGATGACGGCGCCGGTCACGCCGCCAATCACGGCGCCGATCTCGTCGCGGTTGCAGCGGCCGGAGGCAATGCCGTAATCGTGAACATAGACCACGCCGGACTTGCCCTGGTAATACTTGTCCTTCTTGTATTTTCTTTGCTCTTTACGGCCATGATCGTCGTCGTGATCATGGCCGTGGTTTTTTTTGTGGCCATGCGCGGGCGCGTAGTCGGGCGGTTCGGCGAAAACCGGACCGGCTCCGATCATGGCGGCCAGTGCAAGGGCGGCGGGGATATTCATGGGAGGCTCCTTTGATTATTGTGGTTAAGCAATCGGTTGAAAACGGGTTAACTGTAGCGGCAGGGCGCACTTGGCGCGCGTCCTGAAGACTCAGTTCCAGCGCGCAGTATGGCCATGATGATAGCGGGCCTGCTGGACATGGAGTTTGTCTGCCCGGATGCTGCGGCTGGCACGATCCAGTGCGCGGTTCAGGCGCTGGAACTCATGCCGGTCGATGATGCCATCCGCCAGGAAGTGCTGTTCCATGGAACGAATGCGGTGCTGTTCATGCCTCAACTCGCGGAACGCGAACCGGCTCAAACTTCCCGAACGCCTGTCTGCCTGAATGCGATCCATTTGACGATGCTGGCGCGCATCGATCTGCCGGCTAAATGTCTGGCTTTGCCGGTAGGCGTGATCCCCCCGGTTGTTCTGATTGTGCCGGAACGCGGGTTCACGCGCTTCACTGCGGTCGCGCGGGCTTGCATATTCGAACTGCGCGGCTGCGTCGCGATTGCCATACGCATTGCTGTTGCGTGTGTCGTTGGCGTGAGCGCCGGTTGCAAGTATGCCCAGGCTGCCGAGTGCCAGCGCAACGAGGGTTTTGTTTATCAGCGGGGTTTTCATGGCGTCGCTCCTGATCCGTTAAGTGATGCCGCTGAAGTGGGGTACGTCAGCGGACAACTGCACTCTAGGAGGGCGCTGTAAGCGTTATGTTTGAGTGGCGTAACAAGATGTTACGCCATGTAACTGCGATGCCGGGCCTGGATTTTCACACGCGCGGTCGATTCGGACAGGGCTGTTGCAATAAGCGTAAAGGGCCGGGGCATAGGCCCCGGCCCTTTAATTTCAGTGGTGCAAAACGGTTACTGCGCGGGACTTTGCTGCATGGGCAGCGCATCATCCATAGGCGCGTCCATTGGCGCGCTCGGGGGCTGTTCCGCGTCCTCTTGGGGCCCTGCCTGGGGAGGTTCGACCTGATTGATCGGGTCTACCGCCTCGTTCGTGGTGCGCGCGGCTTCATCAACCTGCGTCCCCGCCTGCTCTGCTGCGCCTTTGTTTTCGCAGCCATTCAACAGCAGGGTTGCAGTCAAAATGGCGAGCGCCGCGCCCCAGGCCCGCCAGCTGTGCATGCGTTTGGTTCGGACAGGCTCCGCGTCGGCGTCACGCCATGGGTGTTGTTTCGGATACGCGTTATTCGGATAGAGCGGGATTGAGGGCATGTTGTTCTCCTGTGGTGGTGGTGGTGATGATACAAAGGCGCCGGCAGCGTGCGTAGCCGGCAAGGGTTACGAACGCGATCGCTTGTCGAGCAGCAGATCATTTCTAACGCTCTTTACGCCGTCGACGCTGCGTGCAATACGCTCAGCCTGGTCAATCTGGGACGCGTGATCGACCCAGCCTGACAGCTGAACCAGTCCTTTCCGAGTTTCCACGTTGACGCTCAGGCCTTTCACAATGTCGTTTTTCAACAGCATGGTTTTCACTTTGGCCGTGATCCAGGCATCGTCGACGTACTGGGTGGACATGATGCGGTCGGTGCTGGCGCTTGCGTTGGCAAGCTCTTCCTCGCTCAGGCTCAGGTCGCGGTTCATGTCGCTATCATGGAATGATTTCACCAGCCCCCCCTGCGCCTGAAATTCTTCCAGGCTGATGACGCCATCCGCGTTGCTGTCATAGACGTTGAAAGGGGGGGTGACCAGGCCTGCCATGGGCGAGGTGGCCACGAAGGCGCCCAGTGTGGCGGCCAGAATCAAAACCGGCAGGGATGGGGAGGGTGTCAGCGTTTTCATGTCTTTTTCCTCGTGTAATGTAAGGTGTATGCAAATGCCCATGGCTGCTTGGCAAATCTGAGCAATGACTGTGCCATGTCGAATAAATCAAACAAATTCAATTGGTTGTGTTGTGGTTGCGGGCGGCTGTTTGCGTAAAACCGCTGAAAAGGGGGATTGTTTGTCGCTTGCAGGCGACGCAAACCGGCCCATAACTGCAATTGTCTGATTTGAAAGCTTGTTTTTGTAGCGAGGGGGCGACGTGCCGCCTCGCTTCCGATGAACGGATTAAGCCGGGAGCCTGGCTTCCCGCACAATAAACCCGGCAGCGGTCATTTGAGTGGCGACGTGCGGCGGCACGTGACCAGCAGGACAAGAAACATCAGCAAGCCAACGACAAACAGGATTTTGGCGACCCCGGCAGCGGTGCCGGCGATCCCGGAGAACCCGAAGATTCCGGCGATGATGGCAATGATTAAAAATGAAATAGCCCATCCGAACATGGCGGCCTCCTTTTGACTGTATGAATGCGAAAAAGCGCGTATCCATTCCCATGCAGGGGACGTGCCATGGCAAATAAAGGCTTTTAAATCATGTGGCGGCGTTCAGTTAGGCTGTTTTGCAGCCGGCTTGCGATGCACACCTGTCGCTTCCACACGACAATCAGGGGGTTTCGTCGCGATCCTTGAATAGCGCGGGGGTCAAGCCGTGACGTTGCAGCAGTCGATACACTTCGGTTCGATTGCGCCCGGCCAGGCGTGCCACTTCACTGACCTGACCGTGGGTAAGTTTCAGCAGGGTGATGAGGTAATCGCGCTCGAAA
>NCIF01000131.1 GCA_002256785.1 Hydrogenophilales bacterium 17-61-9 | reverse complement strand
GGGGTCGGACACATCGCCCACCTTGCGCGAGATGGTGGGGCGCACGGTGAGCGAGACCATGCCGTTTTCACTGATCTGCGGCAGAACCGACATTACGATGCCGACCGGGACAGCGCGCGCTGTGGTCGTGTATACGGCTGGCGACGTTAGAAACCCGCCTGAGTAGCTGGCGGGGGTGACTTCGACAGAGAAATACACCAGATTGTTGACCACTTTCAGCATCGCGGTCTGGTTGTTCAGTGCCATCAGTTTGGGGCTGGAAAGCACTTTGGTGTTGCCGTAGGACTCCAGCAGGTCGATCGCCGCGGTGAAGCCGTTACTGCCCGTATTCGTGTAGGTGGCCTGGATGAAAGGCGTCAGCGAGCCGGCCAGCGCATTGGTGCCGCCGCCGAGGGTGTTGATGGCCCAGCCGGTGGTGCCTTGCAGGGCTTTCGACCAATCGATGCCGGCGCGGTATTGGTCCTTGAGCGTGACCTCGACGATGGTGGCCTCGATCAGCACCTGGCGCTGCGATGCGTTGGAAACCGTGTCGAGATACTCGCGTACGAGCCGGTGCTGGCGTTCACTTGCAAAAACCGAAACTGTACCCGCGACGACATTCACAATGACCTCGCGCTCGCTATCGCCTGGTTGTGGCGCGGCACTTTGCGGAATGGTCGCGCGAATTTGCTCCGCGTCGTTCCGGGGGCGCGCGATGTCGGCTTTGTCGGCATTTCGATATAGATCCCGCCGGTAGGCGTAATCGGCCAGGGCGGCACGTTCTATACGTTCTTCGGACTTCTTGTTCTCGATTTTGGTGGCATACAGAATGTTCACAAGATTGTCTTTAAGTGCCACCCAGTAGTCGTTGTTGGAGGTGGTGATGACGCTGGTATTGGAGTTGTTTCCCGCGGATGTGGCGCCCCCTCTGGTTTGAGTAATATCGCTGGAACCTGTGGCGGCGATTTGCGAAGCGACGCCAATGCTCGAAGCCGTATTACGCGATAGGTTCACGTAATTCATTTTGTAGGTTTTCAGGTAGGGCGTGTCGGGCATGATCGACACCGTGCGGCCATTCATTTCGTAGCGCAGATCGGCCTGCCGCGCGATGCGGTCGAGTATGGCGGGCAGCGGTTCCTGCACGGCGTTGAGCGAGACGCGCCCGGCGATGCCCGGGTGCAGGTCGATGTTGTATTGAGTGTCGCGGGCAATGGAAAACAGCAGGTCTTTCACCGGCACGTCGTTGACCACCACGGTGTAGGTGGGCACGGGCGCGCTCGACTGGGGCGGCGTCAGGGTGGGGGCGGCTCTCACCGGCGCAGGCGGCGGGGTGGTCGGCGCAGCCGTTTGGGCAGGCTGGGTGATGTGGCCGGGCGAGGTGTCGAACGCCTGCGGCGGCACGCAGCCGCCCAGCCACACCAGGCTGGCCATTGCCGGGCCTGTCAATACGGAGCGTTTCAACACAGCGTTCATCATCATCCTATGGGCAAGACTATGGCACGCATTTTGCCAACCGTGCGCAAAAAGGGTGAATTTGCGGGGGCCACAGGCAAGGCGCGCAGAGCGGCCATGGCTGCGTCACGGTCAGGATACTCGCCCGTCAGAATCATCCAGGCGGGCGCCCCCTGGCTTAATCCATGCAACACCCTGACGGGCTGTAGCGTCGCGTGGTCAAATCGCTCCAATAATACGGCCACCTGAGCGACTTCTTTAGTCGATGCGACCTGAATCACATGGGTGCCCGGGGCGGCGGCGGCGAGCCAGCGCCGGGTTTGTTGCGCACGTTCGGTGATGTTGGCCGCGGGTTTGATTTCCGGTGCGGCCGCAATGGCTTGTCGGGGAGGCGCAGCGGGTGTGGGAAAGGTGGTCTGTTGCGGCAGGGGTGGGGTCGACAAGGCGTGCCAGGCAACGAATGCCAGCAAACCCAGCGCCGCAGCGAGGCCCGCGCCGAGCCAGGCCCAGCGCCGCAGCGACGGAAGGATAGACGGTTTTTTTGGCGGGCCTGGCATTTCCGCATCGCTTGCGGCAGCGTCAAGATGCGCCGGGGTGAGCGTGTGGGTTTGCCCGGCGTAGGCCGCCAGCAGGGTCTTGTCGGCCAGCACGTTGATGCGGCGCGACAGTCCTCCGGAAATTTGCGTCATGCGCGCGATCAGCGCCGGCGAAAACAGATCGGGTCCGCGATACCCGGCTACGGCGAGCCGCGAGCGCAGGTAATCGGCGACTTCGGCTTCTGCCAGCGGCGACAGGTTCAGGCTCAGGGTGATGCGGTCCTTCAACTGGCGGATGCGTTGATCGGCCAGTTGCAGGTCGAGTTCGGGCTGGCCGAACAGCACGATTTGCAGGAGCTTGTCGGTGGCGGTTTCCAGATTGGTCAAGAGCCGCAGGAACTCCAGGTTGTCGAGCGCGATGCCTTGCGCTTCCTCGACAAACACCACCACGCGGCGCCCGCTTTCGTGGCGGGCCAGCAAGGCGGCGTTGAGCTGGGCCAGCCGGGCCTGGCGGCTGCTTTCAGGGAGGTCGATGCCGAGGTCGGCCAGAATCGCCGCCAGCATGTCGTCGGGCGACAGCGTCGGGTTGCCGAGGTACACGCTATCGATGCGATCAGGCAGATGGGCGACCAGCTTGCGGCACAGCATGGTTTTGCCGCTGCCGACTTCGCCCACCACCTTGATGATACCTTCGCCCTGACCGATGGCGTAGAGCAGTGCGGCGAGCATTTCCCCGCGCTGGCCGCCGGCATACCAGTACTCGGTATTCGGCGTAATGCGAAAGGGCGCTTCTCTTAAACCGAAATAGTCAAAATACACGTGGGCTTATTCTTCGGCGCCGTAGGTCTGCATCCGACTGTAAAGCGTGGTGCGGTTGATGCCGAGCAGCTTGGCGGCCTGCGACAGGTTGCCGTGGGTCATGTTGAGGGCGGCTTCCACGTAGGCCTTTTCCCACTGACGCAGGGTGGCGTCGAGATTGAAATTGGCCACCGTTTGCAGTTGCTTGCGCGCCAGTTCGATCAGCAATTTTCCATCGCTGGCTAACGGGATTTCCTGCGGATAAGCCTGATCGGTATCGAGTTCGTCTTCCAGTTGCCGGGCGTTAACCGCCATGCCGGGGTATTTGGTGGTGAGGCGGATGGCGATGTTGCGCAGTTCGCGCACGTTTCCGGGGAAGTGGTAGTCGGCCCACATCTGCTGCGCGCGCGCGTCGAGCGAAAACGCCTGGTTCCTGGCTTCGCGGGCGTAAAACTCGCGGAAATGGTTGAGCAGGGTGAGTTTGTCCTGGCCCATTTCGCGCAGCGGCGGCACCGCGATCGAGAACACCGACAGCCGGTGGTAAAGGTCGGCGCGGAAGCGCCCTGCCTTGATCTCGGCGCGCAGGTCGCGGTTGGTGGCGGTGACCACGCGGGCATTGGAAAAACGCGGCTGGGTTTCGCCGACGCGCTGGTATTCGCCGTTTTCCAGCACGCGCAGCAGCTTGGCCTGAAGTTCAAGCGGCAGCTCGCCGATTTCGTCGAGGAACAGGGTGCCGTTTTCGGCTTCCTCGAAATAGCCGGCGCGGGCGCTGGTGGCGCCGGTGAACGCGCCCTTGGCGTAGCCGAACAGCGTCGGCTCGACCAGCGTCGGCGAAATCGCCGCGCAGTTGAGCGCCAGATAGGGTTTGGCCGCGCGCGGCGACAAGCCGTGCAGGCTGGAGGCGACGCGTTCCTTGCCGCTGCCGGACTCGCCCTCGATCAGGACCGGGAAGGGCGCGGCAGCGTATTGCTTGATTTGCTGGCGCAGCTTGTCCATGGCCGGGCTTTCGCCGACGATGCCGGAGTCCTTGGCGGGGGCGGGGGCCTTGTCGGCGCTGCGCTCGGCATCCTGCACCAGCAGCGCATTGAACAACAGTGTTTTCAGCCGTTCGGGCTCGCACGGCTTGGCGACAAAATCGATGGCGCCCAATGCGCGCGCGTGGCGTGCATTGGCTTCGTCGCTCTGGCCGGAGAGCACCAGAATCTTGATGCTCGGGGAGATTCCGAGCAGGTCGGCGATCAGGGCAAAGCCCTCATCGGGCTTGTGCGGATGCGGCGGCAGGCCCAGATCGACCAGCGCCAGTTGCGGCGGCTCGTCCAGTTGCATCAGCAGGCTTTTAACCTGGGCACGCGACTCGGCAGCCGAGATGTCGAAGTCCTTGCTCAACACATAGGTGAGCGTATCGGAGATCAGCGGATCGTCATCGACAATCAGCAAACTAGGCTTGTTGGTTTGGGCCACATGTCCTCCAGGTCGAGTGGTACCCCTTCGGGGTATAAATGCCGAAATCGCGCTTGCATCTGTGGATGCGCCATTTGTTCTACGCGTGTCGGATTTTCGCCGATTGTGCCAGAGACCCGGGCAAAGTTAAACCAGGCTGCCGGTTTACGCTGCGGAGGCGGCGTTGGGTGGCGCCGCTTTAGCCGCTCACGGGCTCGGCGGCTACGCGGGTCCAGCCTTCGCTGTGTTCAATAGCCAGCGATCCAGCAGATCGAGGTGTTTGGGGTAGAGCGTGCCGGAATTGGCCAGGTTCAGCATCATGATATGCAGGTAAGCCGATTGGCAGCTGCATTCGGTCGTTTCTTCAGGATAGGCGCGCTGCAGCTGTCCCTAAATCATGGGCTTCGGCGATCCGGTACAGGTTATGCAGTCTGAGCCAGAGGTTTTCGCTGGCGGGTAAGTAGCGAATGGCGCGCCATTTCAGTAATCGGCCAAATGCGCGAATGGCCCGCAGGGTAATAAGCGGAATCGAAACATCGAACTGGTTTTTTCCGGTTTCGTGGAAAATGTGCAGCACGAAGCTGTGATAACCGCGTGCAATTTCCCAATGCAGACCATACATGGCATGCCAGAGCTGGCTTTCCACCTGCCGCGACATGCGCGGATTGCGCAGGTACTGGCGAATCAGCGTGTCGTCGCCTTGATGTTGGCGAGCGGGTCGTCGGCCTGCTTGCCTGAAGGCAAAAGACGGACGATTCCTGATGCAAGCTTTTTAGCCAGTGAATTCATGGTGTCAGCTATTCGGGGAATATGCCCTCAGGTACGGTTGATGCAGCAAATGCTGTACCCGGTCACTGGGCCAGCCTGTTTTTCACCCAGGCGGAAACCGATCCAAGCGCAGCCGGCAGGTGTGCGGGTTCGCTGCCGCCCGCCATCGCCAGATCGGGCTTGCCGCCCCCCTTGCCGCCAACCTGGGTGGCGACATGGTTGACCAGCTCGCCGGCCTTGATTTTGCCGATAACGTCAGGGGTGACGGCAGCAATCAGGCTGACCTTGCCGTCGACCACGGTGCCCAGCACCAGCGCGCAGGACTTCAGCTTGTCGCGCAGCGTGTCGGCGGTTTCGCGCAGGCCACGGGCATCGATTCCGTCGAGCTGTGCAGCCAGCACGCGGATGCCGCCGATGTCGATGGCCTGCTGGATCAGCTCGTCGCCGGCGCTGGCGGCCAGTCTGGATTTCAGGCGGTCGAGTTCTTTTTCCAGCGCACGCACGCTGTCGACCATCTGGGCGAGCCTGGCGCCGAGTTCGGACGGCGGGGCTTTCAGCGTAGCGGCGGCCTGGCGGATTTCCTGGTCGCGCGACTGGATGTAACTGAGTGAATGGTCACCGGTAATCGCCTCGACCCGGCGTACCCCGGCGGCGACGCCCGATTCGCTCACGATCTTGAACAGGCCGATGTCGCCGGTGCGTGAAACGTGGGTGCCGCCGCACAATTCGCGCGAATTGCCGATATCGAGCACGCGCACCTCGTCGCCGTATTTTTCGCCGAACAACATCAGCGCGCCGGTTTTCTGCGCATCATCAATGGCCATTACGCGTGCCTGGGTGGCGTTGTTGGCCAGAATTTCGGCGTTGACCCGTCGCTCCACCTCGCGGATTTGCGTATCGGTCATCGGGCTGGGCTGAACGAAGTCGAAACGGGTTTTTTCGCTGTCGACCAGCGAGCCTTTTTGTTGCACGTGTTCGCCGAGCACGTCGCGCAAGGCTTTGTGCATCAGGTGGGTCACCGAGTGGTTGCGCATGGTGCGCGCGCGCGCGGTTTCATCGACTTTGGCCGCAACGGCATCGCCGACCTTCAGTGTGCCGGTCTTGACCACACCGTGGTGACCGGATACCTGCGCCTGGATTTTCAGCGTGTCTTCCACCGCAAACACGCCGCCTGCCGCCCGCATCACGCCGCAGTCGCCGGCCTGGCCGCCGGATTCGGCGTAGAACGGCGTGTGGTCGAGCACCACCACGCCGAGCTCGCCTTCGCGCAATTCGCCGACGGCGCTGCCGTCGCGATACAGCGCGAGGATGCTGCCGTCGTGCGCCAGCGTGTCGTAGCCGTGGAAGGTGGTTGCCTCGCCCGCATAGTCCAGCCCGGCGCCGAGCTTGAACTTGCCGGCTGCGCGCGCCTGATTCTTTTGCTGTTGCATCGCCGTGTCGAAGGCTGCGGTGTCGACGCCGACGTTCGCCTCGCGGCAGATGTCGGCGGTGAGGTCGAGCGGAAAGCCGTAGGTGTCGTGCAGCTTGAACGCCAGTTCGCCGTTGAAGGTGCCGCCGGCGGGCAGCGTTTTCAGCGTGGTTTCGAGAATGCCCATGCCGTGTTCGATGGTCTCGAAAAAGCGTGCTTCCTCCTGCCGCAAAATATCCATCACGCGGTCCTGCGCCCTGACCAGCTCGGGGTAGGCCTCGCCCATCACCGCCACGAGGTCGGGCACGATGCGATTGAAGAAGGCCGCGCGCGCGCCCAGCTTGTAACCATGACGGATGGCGCGGCGGATGATGCGGCGCAGCACATAGCCGCGCCCCTCGTTGCCGGGGATGACGCCGTCGACGATCAGAAACGAACAGGCGCGGATGTGGTCGGCGATGACCTTGAGCGAGTTGATTGATAAATCGTTTGTCTGCGTCTCGCGCGCGGCGGCGGCGATCAGCGCCTGGAACAGGTCGATCTCGTAATTGGAATGCACATGCTGCATCACCGCCGAAATGCGCTCCAGCCCCATGCCGGTGTCGACCGAAGGCTTGGGCAGCGGATGCATCGTCCCCGTCTCGTCGCGGTTGAACTGCATGAACACGTTGTTCCAGATTTCGATGTAGCGGTCGCCGTCCTCGTCGGGCGAGCCGGGCGGGCCGCCGGCCACGTCCGGCCCGTGGTCGTAGAAGATTTCGGTGCAGGGGCCGCAGGGGCCGGTGTCGCCCATCGCCCAGAAATTGTCCGAGGCATAGCGCGCGCCCTTGTTGTCGCCGATGCGCACGATGCGGTCTTTCGGC
>NCIF01000130.1 GCA_002256785.1 Hydrogenophilales bacterium 17-61-9 | reverse complement strand
CCGCCTGCAGCGGCGAGCCGGGGCGGTAGGCGATGTGAATTTCCATCACGCCTTCGCGGTTGAACACTTCCAGCGCGCGCGTAGTGGGAATGTAGACGGTGTCGTCGAGATCGAATCCCAGCACCTGGCCTTTGGGCGCCATCACGCCGATCACCCGGAATCGCGATGCCCCGACCTGCAGGGTGGCGCCGAGCGGATTGGCGCTGCCGAACAGTTCGGTGCGCACTTTTGCGCCCAGCACGGCATAGGCGCGCGGGTTGCGCGGGTCGTCGGCGGGCAGGAACTGGCCGACCGCGACCCGCATATTGAAGGCGCGGGAGAAGTCCGGGCCTTCACCGTATACCGTCACGCGGCGGCTGCGACCGTGGGCGCGGATTTCCGCATTGCCCATCACCCCGGCATTGGCGTATTGCGCGTAGCGCGAGGTTTGCAGGGCCAGCGCATCGTCCACCGTCAGTAAGCGTGCGCTGCCGATGGAGCCGACCGAGGTGCCACGCGCGGTGGTTTTGCCCGGCGTAACGGTGATGATGTTGGTGCCGAACTGGGTGAACTCGGACAGCACGAAACGGTGAATGCCGTCGCCGATCGAGGTGAGCAGAATCACCGCGGCGATTCCCACTGCGACACCCAGGGCGGACAGGAAGGTGCGCAGCCGGTGCGCGGTCAGCGCGTGCAGGGCGAAGCGGAGGGTGTCGGTGAAACTCATTTTCCGCTCAGCGCGTTGACCGGGTCCAGTTTCGCCGCGCGCGCGGCCGGCAGCAGGCTGGCGAGGATGCCGGTGATGAGCGCGGTGGCGACGCCGGCGACGCTGGCCCACACCGGCGGCCAGGCGGGGAGCTGCGGGTAGGCGAGACGAATCATCAATGCGCCGAACTGCCCCAGCGCGAAACCGATGGCGCCGCCGGCCAGCGATAGCCACAGCGCTTCGGCGAAGAACAGGCGGCGGATATCGGCGGCGGGCGCGCCGATGGCTTTCAGCAAGCCAATCTCGGCGGTGCGCTGCGCCACCGCCACCAGCATCACGTTCATGACAAGCACCCCCGCGACGGCGAGACTGATCGCGGCGATGCCCGCGACCCCCAGCGTCAGCGCGCGCAGGATGCGGTCGAAGGTGGCGAGCACGGCGTCCTGGGTGATGACGGTGACGTCGTCCTCGCCGTCGTGGCGCAGCTTGAGCGTATGTTGAATGGCAGCTTTGGCCGGTTCGATCACGCTACGGCTGCGCGCCTCGACCAGGATGCGAAACAGCGTGGAGGTATTGAACAGTTCCTGTGCGTATTCGACCGGAATGATGGCGAGTTCGTCGGTATTGAAACCCATGGCTTCGCCTTGCTGCTCGATTACGCCCGACACCATGAAGCGGCTGTCTCCCAGCCGGATGCGCTGGCTGATCACGTTGCCGTCGGGAAAGAATTCATGCGCCAATACGCTTCCCAGCACGATCTGCGCGCTGCGTTCGGCGCCGTGCGCGAGAAAGCTGCCCTTTGCTAATTTCATGTTGCGGATCGGCAGCAGTTCGGCCGTGCTGCCGAGTACGGTGACCTCGCGCAGCTTGCCGCCGGCAGTGAGTTCGGCCACGCCCACGTTGAGCGGGGCCAGACGCCGAACCTGCGGCAACTGGCCGACAATGCGGGCGTCTTCCAGCGTCAGGTCGCGTGGTGTCTGGCCGAGCGCTGCGCTGACAAAGCCGCCCGAGGTTTCGGCGCGGCCCGGCAGAACGATGATGAGGTTGGTGCCAAGCGAGGAAAACTGCCCCACCACATAGCGCCGCGCGCCGTCGCCCAGCGCGGTCAGCACCCCCACCGCCGCCACCCCCAGCGCCATCGCCAGCACGATGAGCAGCGAGCGGGTGCGGTAGCTCGCCACTGTCATGAACGAGAGGCTCAGGGTGTCGCGCAGCGTCATTTGTCGTCGCCGACGATCTCGCCATCGCGCATGGCGATGTGGCGATGCGCGCGCGCGCCGAGTTCGCGGTCGTGGGTGACGACGATCAGCGTGGTGCCGGCGTGGTGGAGGGCTTCCAGCAAGGCCACAACTTCGGCGCCGATGCGGTGGTCGAGGTTGCCGGTCGGCTCGTCCGCCAGCAGCGCGGTGGGCTTGAGGATGGTGGCGCGCGCGATCGCCACGCGCTGGCGCTGTCCGCCCGAGAGTTCGGATGGGCGGTGCCTGGCGCGGTCGCGCAGGTCGAAGGCGTCGAGGGCTGCATCGACCTGCGCGCGGCGTTCGGCCGGATTGACGCCTTGCAGAATTAGCGGCAGTTCGATGTTCTCCGCCGCGGTCAGGCGCGGCACCAGGTGGAACGCCTGGAACACGAAGCCGATCTTCTCCCGGCGTACCCGCGCCCGCTCGTTTTCGGAAAGGTCGGTGACGTCGCTGCCGTCGAGTGCGTAGCGGCCGCTGTCGGGACGGTCGAGCAGACCGATGACATTCAGCAGGGTGGATTTGCCGGAGCCGGACGGCCCCATGATGGACACGTATTCGCCGGAGGCGATGTCGAGCTGGATGTCGTTGAGCGCGCGCACTGCCTGGTCGCCCATGCGAAACACGCGGTTGATCGCGGAAAGATGAATCATGGCTGCGCGGCTTTTATGCCCTTCAGGGTATTGGGCTTGACCTTGACGCCCGCTTTCACCTTCTCCTGGTCAAAGGACAGCAACACCCGGTCGCCGGCCGCCAGCCCGCTCACCACTTCGGTGTATGCCCAGTTGGCCAGACCGGTTTTCAGGCTGCGCGATTCCAGCCTGTTTCCGGCGCCCAGCACCAGCACCGTGCCGTCTTGCTGGATCGCCTGGGTGGGCACGCGCAGCACGTTGTCGCGGCGCTCGACGATGGCTTCGATGTCGGCGCTGTAGCCCACCAATAAAACCTGTTTGGGGGGCGTGTCGAAATCGGCTTCGACATCGACCGTGCGCGCCTGTTTTTCGACTTCGGTCACGTAGGGCGCAATGCGTCGGATCTTGCCGCTGAACGTCTGGCCGGAAAGGGCGTCGAGCGTGATGCGTGCAGGCTGGCCCGGCCTGATCCTGGGCGCATCGACCTCGTCCATCGGCGCGCTCACATAGAGGCAGGTATCGTCGATCAGATCGACGGCGGGCGGCGTGGGAATGCCGGGCGGCGAGGGCGTGGTGTATTCGCCGATTTCGCCGGTGACGCGCGCCACGATGCCGGCAAATGGCGCGCTCAGCGTGGTGCGTTCCAGCCCGGCCGAGGTCACGCGTATCTGGGCTTGTGCGCGTTTGACGTCGGCAGCGACGGCATCGCAATTGGCTTGTCGCGCGCTGGCCTGGGCGCGCGCGTCTTCGCCGCTTTGCGGGCTGACAAAGCCTTTGTCCACGAGTTGCCGGGTGCGCTCGGCATCGCGCTGCGCGTTGTCAGCCAGGATGCAGGCTTCGCGACGGCGTTGTTCGCTGGTGGCGAGCTGGCGGGTGGCCAGCTCGCGCTGCGCGGCCAGATCGCGGTTCCACAGTTCCAGCAGCGGCTGGCCGGCTTGCACCCGGTCGCCTTCCTTCACCCACAGTTTAACGATTTGCCCGCCTGCCGCAGGCGCTAACCTGGCGCGACGGCAGGCCTTGATGGCGCCGGCGCGGGTGTTGACCACCGTGGATTCCACAATGCCGAACCCGATCGTGGCGAGTTCGACTTCGGGCAGCTTGGGCCGGGTAAGGTGCCAGCCCGCATAGGCCAGCGCAGCACCGATCAAGATGACGAGAGCAGGTCGAAGCCAGGTTTTGGGTTTGGGCATGATGTGTTTGAACAGGGCAGGGGACGCGGCATTGAACCAGCCCAATGTAACATTCGTTCATGCTGAAAACCATTGTTCCCGCTCGCCTCGAATTCAAGGACGGCGTGCCGTATTCAACCCGCTACGACGACATCTACCATTCTGCCGACGGTGGTGCGGGACAGGCGAGCCATGTGTTTCTGCAAGGTTGCGGCTTGCCTGCGGCCTGGGCGGATCGCGCCTCGTTTGTCATGCTGGAAACCGGGTTTGGCGCCGGGCTGAATTTTCTGGCGACCTGGGCGGCGTGGCGGGCCGATCCGGCGCGACCCGCGCGGCTGCATTTCCTGTCGGTCGAAATGCATCCGTTTCAGGCAGACGATCTGGCGACGCTGCATGCGCAATGGCCGGCGTTTTCAGATCTCTCGCGCGAACTGCTGGCGAACTGGCCGATGCTGACGCCGGGCTTCCACCGTATCGCGCTGGATGGCGGCCAGGTGCAACTGACCTTGATGCTGGGCGACGCAATCGATTGCCTGCCGCAGGTGCAGGCTGCGGTGGATGCGTTTTATCTGGATGGCTTTGCGCCCGAACACAATCCCGATCTGTGGCAGCCCGGCGTGTTTGCCGAACTGGCGCGGCTGGCCAGGCCCGGTGCGGCGGCGGCGACGTACACCGTGATGGGTACGGTGCGCCAGGGATTAAGCCAGGCGGGTTTTGCATGCGAAAAGCGCGCGGGCTATGGCGGCAAGCGGCATTGTCTGGCAGCGCGTTTTTCCGGCGAGTCCAGTTGGGTTGAATCCGCGTCACCTCAACATGTTGCCATCATCGGCGCCGGGGTGGCGGGGGCGGCATTGGCGCATGCACTGGCGCAACGCGGCGTGGCGGTAACCGTGCTGGAGCGGGGTAAAGCGTTGGGGGCAGGCGCGTCGGGCAATCCGGTGGCGGTGTTCCGTCCGATGCTGTCGCGCGATGACAACCGCGCAAGCCGTCTCACGCGTGCGGCGTTTCTGCATAACCTGCGCGCATGGACTGCGCTGGGTGACAGCGTGAAATGGTCGCGCTGCGGGGTGTTGCATCTGCCTAAGGATGAAATGGCTGCGGCCAAGCAACACCAGGCGCTCGTCAATGCCGCACCGCCTGCGGCGTTCGCGCGCTGGGTGGAGCGGGACGAAGCCCGTGAGCTGGCGAACTGGCCGGTTGATGGCGCCGGACTTTTTTTTCCGTCAGCCGGCTGGATTGAGCCGGTAAGCCTGTGTCGCGCCTGGCTCGACCATCCGGCCATTCAGTTAAGGACGAACTGCACCGTCGAACGCTTGCACGCCCACGCGTCAGGCTGGCAGGTGCGGGCGGGTGAAGGCGCGGTATGGATCGAGGCGGATGCCGTGGTGCTGGCGAACGCGCGGGATGTCATGAGTCTGGTTCCCGGCCAGACCTGGCCGCTGCATACCGAGCGCGGGCAGATTACGCAATTGCCGATCGGCTGCTTGCCGGAAATCCAGCGGGTGATTGCACGCGAGGGCTATATCGCGCCGGGCGCGCTTCAGCCCCTGGTCGGCGCAACCTATGAACACGATGACGACGACACTGCGTCGCGTCGGGACAGCGATCTGGCCAACCTGGCACGGCTGGAGGCCATCTTGCCGGGTGCGGGGCGTCGTTTCGACGCGGACGACGTGAGCGGTCGCGCTTCGCTGCGCGCGCTGCTTCCCGACCGGCTGCCCATAGTCGGCGCAGTGGCAAGCCAGGCGGGCGTGTATGTGGCGGCGGGCTACGCTTCGCGCGGCGTCGTGTGGGCGGGTCTGTTGGGCGAGGCGCTGGCTGACCGGATGACCGGGCAGCCGCTGCCAGTGGAAACCGAATTGATGCGAATTGTCGCGCCAGATCGCTTCAAGCGCTGACAGCCTGCTAGCTTGCATGCGCTGCCTTTTACCGACAGTTTGGCGATCAGTCGTCTTGATCGCAGCATTATGGCGAGTTTTTTCAGGTGTCGGACAGTTGGTTCTCAGGCGCATGCTTGCGGATCTGCTTGCGAATGCCGGGAGGGCGAGTCATCGCGCCCGCCGAAGGCGTTGATCGTGCCGCACGCGGGTTATGTTTATTCCGGCGCGGTTGCGGCCAGCGCGTATGCCGGCTGGGCGGGATGCGTGGCCGCATCCGCCGGGCGGCGCTGCTTGGTCCCACGCATTGCGTGTCTGTGCGGGGGACAGAACGTCATGTCATTCATACATTTTCCCGCCTGGGCGCGTCGCTTGATGCGTTTGCCCGGGCGCCGGCTTCATCTCTCAGCAGATGAGCAAACAACGGCCCTTTTTCTTCCGCATTGACCGAGAGTTCACGGGGTTGATCCAGACAGACCTGGTCGCGTCCTTTGGATTTTGCCCGGTAGAGCTGTTTGTCCGCACGTTCGATCCACAGGTTGGTGGTCGAGCGGACCCATTTCGGAGCATAGGCGCCGCCTATGCTGATCGTGACCTGGAGCGAGCGCTGCGGAGAGATCGGGATGGTGTGCGCCGCAACCGTTTTGCGAATCCGCTCGGCTACAGCCAGGCCAAAAACCGGCTGGCAGTTAGGCAGGATGATGGCGAATTCTTCGCCGCCATAGCGTGCAATGGTATCCATGGGACGCAGGCAACGGGCCAGGCAACGGGCGATTTCACGCAGGACCTGATCGCCCGCGAGATGCCCATGGCTGTCATTGATGGATTTGAAATGGTCAATGTCGAGCAAGAGCAGTAAAACCGATTCACCGGAACGGGCGACGATATCAATCGAACGTTCGAGCACCGAACAGAGATGCCGGCGATTGTTCAGTCCGGTCAATGGGTCTTTGAGCGAAAGCTCGCACAAACCATCGATCAATCGCTGCAAGTAGGCAGCGTCCGGCTCGTCTGCTTCCTGCTCGATGTTCCGCGCATCGTGTTGCAGCAAAGCGCAAGCATCATCCAGCTTCAGGCTATGAAGGCTGACCGGCGAGGAGTCGGGAAAACGGGCCACAGCGCATGTAATAAATTTAGTATTGGAGCGTCAGGATTACGCGTTTGAGCGCATAAGCTTCTCAAGTGAGAGTCTGAGTATGTGGGCATTCGCACCATTGATCAAGCGTAGATTTGATTGGGGGTTTGAAACGCGTGCGGATGACTGGAAAGCGAAAAGGCCAGCGACATCGCTGGCCCGTGCGGGCGGAAGCTGCCCTGCAGGCTGGAGGGTTGTAAAGGGAAGGTTAAACGTATTCCTCCGGCATGAAGGGGATCAGGCTACAGATCCAAAACTCCGGTCGGATGCGATGAATGGGGCTCTTAATCCGGCCAGCCGGCAACTTTGCGCGATAGGGCCGCCCGGGAACAGAGTGTACAGAAACTTCAGACCGCCCTGGCGGTGGAAATGTTCATCCAGTGCGTCGTGCAGGTTGCGCAGATTGATGGTCGCCTCGTCTTCGTGGCCAGCATAATAAGTCTGCAGGGCGCGGATGGTTTCCCAGTGGTCGTCCGTGAGCGCAAGGCCTTCCTTGCGGGCAACCTCCAGTGCGTCTTC
>NCIF01000003.1 GCA_002256785.1 Hydrogenophilales bacterium 17-61-9 | reverse complement strand
CTGCCGCGAACTCAACATGGCCTGCGAAAATACCGCCTACATGGGCGATGACGTGGTGGACCTGCCCGTCATGCGGCGCGCCGGGCTGGCGATCACCGTACCCGCCGCCCCCGAACTGGTGAAAGCGCACAGCCACCTGATCACCGCACGAAACGCCGGCCACGGCGCGGTGCGCGAAGCCTGCGAATTTTTGATGCGCGCGCAGGGCACTCTGGACGCCGCTTTGGCGCCCTATTTGAGATGACCGGACAAGGCCAGCGCAGGGTGCGTAAAACCGGACCGGGTGTGGCATGACCGCACGCGGGTCTTTGTGGCTCCCCCTGCTGGTATTGCTGCTGCTGGCTGCGCTCAGTTTCTGGATCGAACGCTCGGTGCAAACGCTACCCGGCGGCAACGCGACCGGGGAAACCGACCCCGAGGGCATCATGGAAAATTTCGATGCGTTACGCACCGATCAAACGGGCCGCCCGCAATACCGCCTGTCCGCAAAAAAACTCAGGCATTACACCGGCAGCAAGCGCACCGAGCTGGAATCACCCCATTTTGTGCTGCTGGAACCCGATAGCAGCGAAATCAGCGCGACATCCCGGCTGGCAACCGTCTCACCCGATGGCAACGAAGTCGATCTGCGTGGCGACGTGAAAATCCTGCGCGCTGCGGGCGCCGGACAGCCGGCCCTGACGATGCAGACTGCGCGGTTGATCGTTTTCCCCGAACGCAAGCTGCTCCGCTCGCCTGGGGCCGTCGATGTTCGGGACGCCACCTTGCATTTACGCGCGGGGGCCATGGAGTACAACGCTGTGCAACGCCTCATCAAACTGACAGGACGGGTTCAGGCCCGTTATATTTCCGGAAGAAACGAGCGCCATGAAAATATGTAAATCAGGATTTTGTGCCGGGCTGTGCGCTGTTATGTTGGCCCTGCCCGCCCAGGCTGAAAAGGCCGACCGCAGCAAACCGGTCAACCTTGAGGCCGACACCGTGACCCTCGATGACATCAAAAAAGTCAGCGTATATCAAGGCAATGTGATCTTGAGCCAGGGCACGTTGACACTGCGCGCGGACCGCGTACAGGTGACCCAGAACGAGACCGGAATCGACAGGATCAGCGCCACCGGACGGCCCGCGGCGTTTCGCCAGAAACTCGATGGCCGTGAAGAGTTTATCGATGGATTTTCCGAGCGCATCGAATTCGATAGCGCCAACAACCAGCTCGAGTTGATTGGCCAGGCCCAATTGCGACGCGGCGGCGATGAACTGCGCGGCGCCCAGATTTCATATAACGGCAACACCGAGTTCTACAAAGTCGTCGGCCAGCCTGACGCCAAAACGCCGAGCGGCCGTGTTCGCGCGGTCATCCGCCCCAAAGCGGGCATCGAACAACCGGCCTCCAGACCATGAGTCGGATTTCCGCGCAGCACCTGCGCAAGACCTACGGCAAACGCACCGTGGTGCACGATGTTTCATTTGCGGTTAACAGCGGTGAAGTGGTCGGGCTGCTGGGGCCGAATGGCGCCGGCAAAACCACCTGCTTTTATATGGTGGTGGGGCTGGTTGCGGCCGATGGCGGCACCGTGACCATGGACGCGCATGATCTGACTCACATGGCGATCCACCAGCGTGCGCGGCTGGGTTTGTCCTACCTGCCGCAAGAGCCCTCCATCTTCCGGAAAATGACGGTGGAAGAAAATATACGCGCCATTCTGGAGCTCAAGGCCTACGACATGGATGAACGCGAAGAGCATCTCAACAACCTGCTCGAGGACCTGCACATTGCCCATCTGCGCGATGCCGCCGCAGTCAGCCTGTCGGGAGGCGAACGTCGCCGGGTGGAAATTGCCCGTGCACTGGCAATCAATCCTGGCTTCATCCTGCTCGACGAACCGTTTGCGGGGGTCGACCCCATTGCGGTGCTCGACATCCAGAAACTGGTGCATTTCCTGATTGAGCGTGACATCGGGGTCCTGATCACCGATCACAACGTCCGCGAAACGCTGGGCATCTGCGATCGCGCCTATATCATCAACGAAGGCCGCCTGCTGGTCGACGGAACGCCGGATCTCATCATTCAGGACGACAATGCGCGCAAGGTTTACCTGGGTGAAAATTTCCGTTTATAACGCCGCTTCCAACGAATACCGTTACACTTGACTCAAGCCGGCACGATTATTGCCGTAGTCAAGACACATGAAGCACAGTCTCCAGCTCAAGCTCGGTCAGCATCTTACCCTGACACCTCAATTGCAGCAGTCGATCAGGCTGTTGCAACTGTCTACGCTCGAATTAAACCAGGAACTGGAGCAAATCCTCCAGGACAACCCCCTGCTCGAGCGCGACGAAGAGGACGCAGCCAGCGAGGTGTTGCCCGATCCCCCGACCCATACCGCCGACGCTGAAACGCAGCACGCCGAAGCGGCGCCGCGAGACGCGGCCGACACCGATCCGGTGACCGCACAGGATGATTCGGACTGGAACGATTACAGTCCAGCCGGGAGCGACGACGATGAAGGCGACTATGCCGAGGGATCGATTGCCGGTTCAACCCTGCGCGAACATCTGCTGAACCAGTTGATTGTCAGCCCGCTGACCCTGCGCGACAGAACCCTGGTCGCCGCGCTCATTGACGATCTGGACGACGCCGGCCTGCTCTCCCAACCGCTCGCGGACATTACGGAAAGCTTGCAGGCCGAGCTGGAAGACCTGGAACCCGAAGAATTGGAAACTGCACTCAAACACCTGCAAAACATGGATCCAACGGGTGTCGGCGCACGCAACCTGGCGGAATGCCTGACCTTGCAGTTGCGCGCCCTGCCATCCGACACACCAGTGCGCGAAGCGGCCATGCGGCTGACGACGCATTACCTGGATCTGCTGGCCGCGCGCGATGTCGGCAAGCTCAAAAAAATGCTCGGCATCGACGACCCCACGCTACGGGCTGCGCGCACCCTGATACTCTCGCTCAATCCGCGCCCGGGCGCCGCTTTCGGCGCCGACGACACCCACTATGTGATTCCGGACGTGCATGTGCGCAAGGTCAAGGGCATGTGGATCGCCAGCCTGAACGCGGATGCCATGCCCAAGCTGCGGGTCAATCGCGTCTATGCGGACATTTTGTCGCGTCACCGCGAAGGCGGCGGCGGCCAGCTGGCCAGCCAGTTGCAGGAAGCGCGCTGGCTGATTAAAAACGTGCAACAGCGCTTTGACACCATCCTGCGCGTCTCGCAGGCCATCGTCGATCGCCAGAAACACTTCTTCGAACATGGCGAAGTGGCGATGCGCCCGCTGGTGCTGCGCGAAATTGCCGACACGGTGGAACTGCATGAATCGACCATCTCGCGCGTCACCACGCAAAAATACATGATGACGCCGCGCGGCTTGTACGAACTGAAATATTTTTTCGGCAGCCACGTATCCACCGACAATGGCGGCGCCTGCTCGTCGACCGCCATTCGCGCGCTGATCAAGCAGCTGATCGCAGCCGAAGGCAGCAAGAAACCGTTATCCGATGGCCAATTGGCCGAAGTGTTGAGCCAGCAGGGCATCGTGGTGGCTCGCCGCACGGTCGCCAAGTATCGCGAATCCATGCAAATCCCGCCCGCGAACATGCGTCGCGCGCTGTGATGGCAGGAACTTCCCGGGCTCATCCTGTCCGAAATTCTGCACCGTGCTTGAATGTCCCCCACTTTCGTCCCACAATGACAGCGAGCGTTCAATATCGCTCCTGACAATGCGGCGCTGCCCGGTTTTCAGTTCTTTTCAGCACATTAAGGAGGCTCTATGAATTTGACAATTTCCGGCCATCACCTGGAAGTGACCCCAGCCATCCGCGACTACGTTTCCGATAAACTCGACCGTGTCAAACGTCACTTCGATCACGTCATCAACGTGACCGTCATCATGCAAGTGGAAAAACTGGTGCACAAAGTAGAGGCTACCCTGCACGTCAAGGGCCATGATTTTCATGCCCACAGCGAAGATGGCAACATGTACGCCGCCATTGACCTTTTGGCCGACAAACTGGATCGCCAGATCGTCAAGCACAAGGAAAAAACCTCGGACGTCCATCAGGGCGACGGCGGCTTGAAACATCAGCCGACAGAAAGCGTTGTTGAAGGTTAAAACCTCAGCATTAATGTCATGTTGCCGGGGGCAGTTCAAACGCCTCCGGTCGAATAATCCGCAAGCGCCGGATTCCATAATCAGCTCCACAACCGGCATGAACCTAATCGCCCCCCTGATCACCCCCGACACCACCTTGCTGGACCTGAGTTTTTCCAGCAAGAAGAAGTTGTTTGAACACGCAGCCGATCTTTTTGCCCAAACGCATGGACTCAAGTCCTCCGATATTTTCACCAGCCTGTTCGAACGCGAACGCCTGGGTTCGACCGCGCTCGGCTGCGGCATCGCCATTCCGCATGGCCGCATCAAGGGCCTCGACGACGCCTGCGGCGCATTCTATCGGCTGAAAACACCGCTGGAATTCGACGCGCCGGACAATCAGCCCGTCAACCTGTGTTTTGTATTGCTGGTCCCCAAGGATGCCAACGAACGCCATCTGCAAATCCTCGGCGAACTGGCTCAATTGTTCGGCGACGATGCCATGCGCGCCAGAATGCTGGGCATTGCCGATGCCTCCGCGCTGATCGCGCTGCTCGGCGCCTGGTCAAGTTAGGCGCGATGCCCCGCGCATGGACGACCTGATCCACGTTACAGTCGACTCCCTGTTCCGCGACATGGCGGAGCAACTCGATCTGCAATGGATGGCGGGACAAACGGGCGGCCAACGCACCCTGTCTTCCGAAACCATACAAAAACCCACTCTGGCGCTCATCGGCCATCTGAACTTCGTGCACCCCAATCGGGTACAGGTGCTGGGCTGTGCCGAAATGGATTACCTGCGCGGATTGACCGGCTCAGTCCTGCAGGACGCGATCGACCACCTGTTTTCGACCGAGCTTGCGGCCATCGTGATTGCCAACGGCGAAGCCGTGCCCGCCATGTTGACCGACAGCGCCAATCGCACCGAAACGCCCTTGTTTTCTTCAAGCCTGGCCAGTCCTGTCCTGATGTCCCATCTGGGCCATTACCTGACGCAACGCCTGGCCGAGGTCATCTCGATCCATGGCGTATTTCTCGAGGTGCTCGGCACCGGCGTACTCATCAAGGGCGACGCCGGCGTGGGCAAAAGCGAACTGGCGCTGGAGCTCATCACACGCGGCCATCGCCTGGTCGCCGACGATGTGGTCGAACTCAAGCACGTCGCCCCCGAAACGCTGGAAGGCAACTGCCCGCCCATGATTCGCGATTTTCTGGAAGTGCGCGGCCTGGGCATACTCAATATCCGCTTCCTGTTCGGCGAAACGGCCGTCAAGATGCAAAAAAACCTCAAGCTCATAGTTGAGCTGGTGCAGGTAGAAGAAATCAATGAAGCCGGTCTCAATCGCCTGGACATGGTGGCCTCAACCGAAACCATACTCAGTGTGGGCATTCCCAAGGTACGCATTCCCGTTGCGGCAGGCCGCAACCTTGCTGTGCTGGTCGAGGTCGCCGTGCGTAATCACATCCTCAAGAGCCGCGGGATCAACCCGGTCGAGCAATTCATCAAGCGCCAGCAGGCGGCCATCGACAGGAACTCTTGAATGCAGATCGTTCTGGTTTCCGGATTATCGGGCTCGGGCAAGAGCATCGCCATCGCGGTGCTGGAAGACATCGGCTATTACTGCGTCGACAATTTACCGCTGCTCATGCTGCAACCCCTGGTGGATTTTTTACGCCAGGAAGGCCACACCCGCATCGCGATTGCCATCGACGCCCGCAGCAGCACGAGTTTTACCCAGCTGCCCCAGATTGCCGAGGCGCTGCGCGGCCAGGGCGCCGATCTGAGGGTGGTTTTTCTTGAGGCGAAAACGCTCACGCTGGTTCAGCGTTTTTCAGAAACCCGCCGGCGCCACCCGCTTTCCAGCAACACGGTTTCGCTGCAGGAAGCGATCCAGCTCGAACGCGAAATGCTCGAAGATATTGCACCGCTGGCGCACCGCATCGACACCAGCGATCTGTCTGCTTCTGCATTGCGGCTATGGATCAAGGACCTGATCGGCCAGGATCGCTCGCGCATCACACTGCTGTTTGAATCCTTCGGCTTCAAACACGGCATTCCACTCGACGCCGACCTGGTGTTCGACGTGCGCTGCCTGCCCAACCCGCATTACGTCGCTGAACTGCGTCCGCTCACCGGACGCGACCAGCCCATCAAGACCTTCCTCGAAGCCAGCGCCGATGCGATGGCGCTTCTTGCGGACATCCGCGGTTTTGTCGAAAACTGGCTGCCGTGTTTCATTCGCGATCACCGCGCCTATCTGACCGTCGCCATCGGCTGCACCGGCGGACAGCACCGCAGCGTGTATTTTGCAGAAACGCTCGCCACCGCCTTCCGCGAGCGCGAACAGGTGCTGGTGCGGCACCGCGAGCTGTCCTGATGCTATTGCGCGCGGGCGATGCAGGCGTCCTGCTCGCGGGCGCCGGCCTGGTCGTTACGCTGGCCCTGTACGCCTGGAGCGGCGATCGCGGCGATACAGCCGTGATCCGCGCCGCGGGCCAGATTGTGGAAACCGCTTCGCTCACCCACATGCAACGTTTTTCTATCGACGGGCCGCTCGGCACCACCCAGATCGAGATTGAACCTGGCCGCGCGCGCGTTGCCCGCGACCCGTCGCCGCGCCAGCTGTGCGTCAAGCAAGGCTGGCTCACGCAATCCGGCCAGGCGGCGCTGTGCCTGCCCAATCAGGTCAGCGTTGAAATCCGGGGCCGCACCACGGTCTATGACACGCTCGGTTATTGAATTGCCGGTCTATGCCGACGACCGCCGCATTGCGCGGCTGGCGGCGCTGGCCATCGGCCTGACCCTGGCCGAGGCGGCACTGCCGAGTCCGCTGCCCGGGATCAAGCCGGGACTCGCCAACATCGTCGTGCTGCTGGTGCTGCTGCAATATGGCTGGCGCGCCGCGGCATGGGTGTCGGGCTTGCGTGTGCTTGCGGGCGGACTCTTGCTGGGCAGTCTGTTTGCGCCGGGCTTCTGGCTGTCCGCTGCCGGCGCGCTCGCCAGCCTGGGCGTTCTGGCGCTGGCGCGACATTTGCCCAGCCGGTATTTTGGCCCGATCAGCCTGTCGGTTCTCGCCGCATTCGGTCATATCGGCGGGCAGCTTGCGCTGGCAGGTGCGTGGCTGTTGCCCGGCATTGCGCTCATCAAGCTGATGCCGGTTTTTGCCGCGGCCGCGCTGGTTTTCGGTGCGGTCAATGGCGTGATCGTCGCGCGTTTTCTCGTTTCCTCCGGACGCGCTAAAGACTTTCAACGACAAGCGTAACCCCATATGCACCCCTGTATCGTGCTGCGTCGGGTGGATTATTGATGGCATCCGCGCGACAATCCGGTCCATGAATTCATCCCCAAACACAATCACGCTTGCGCTGTCGGGCGCCTCCGGCATGGCTTATGGCCTGCGCCTGCTCGAGTGCCTGCTGGCCGCCGACATCCGGGTGTACCTGCTGGTTTCCCAGGCCGCGCACATCGTCGCCAAACAGGAACTCGGCGTGGCGCTGCCCGCCCGCTCTATCGACCTTGAGAAACAACTCACCGACCGCCTCCATGCGCGCGATGACCAGCTGCGCGTATTTGGTCGCGAGGACTGGAATGCCCCCGTTGCATCCGGTTCCAATCCGGCTGATGCGATGGTGGTATGCCCCTGCTCGATGGGCACGCTTGCCGCCATCGCCCACGGCATATCGGACAACCTGATCGAACGCGCCGCCGACGTGATGCTGAAAGAGCAGCGCAAGCTCATCCTGGTTCCACGCGAAGCGCCCTTCTCCACACTCCATCTGGAAAACATGCTGAAACTGTCGAAGATGAATGCGGTGATTCTGCCGGCCAATCCCGGCTTTTATCATCGGCCGCAAAGCGTCGAGGACATTATCGACTTCGTCGTCGCGCGCATACTCGATCAACTGGGCATCCAGCACGCCTTGATGGCACGCTGGGGAGACGAGCGATGACCGGCCTGCCCAAACAAAAGACCCTGCCGCTTTTCCCGCTCGATACCGTCGTTTTTCCCGGCGGACGGCTCCCGCTGCGCATCTTCGAACAGCGCTATCTGGATATGATCAAACAGGCCATCGCCAACGACACGCCCTTCGGTATCTGCGCGCCCGCGTGGGGTACGCCGGTGGGCGCCCCGCCGCTACGCGGCGACCCTGCCGCGCCTTGCGACGTTGGCACCTGCATGCGCATCGCAGACTGGGACATGCCGCAAACCGGCATCCTTCGCATCGAAACAGTTGCGCTGGAACGCTTCGTCATCCGCAGCGCACATGCCGAACCTGACGGTCTGCTTATGGGCACGGTGGAGGATGTCAGCGTCGAGCCCGCCGCCCCCATTCCCGACGACCTGGAACTGCCGGTCGAAATTCTGCGCCACATCATCGGAGAATATGGCAATGCCCATTTTCCCGAGCCGCACGAACTGGATAATGCCGTATGGGTTGGATACCGGTTGTCTGAAGTGCTGCCGCTCACGCTGAGCATCCAGCAAAACCTGCTGGAAATGAACGACAGCGTGATGCGCCTGCGCATTCTCGCCGAATTCCTGAAAAAGCAGATCAACTGATGGCACGCTTTTATCCCGCGCTCGAACCAAAACACCGCGCATTCATCGCTGCGCAGAAAATGTTCTTTACCGCTTCGGGAACAAGCCATAGCCGCCTGAACCTATCCCCCAAGGGAATGGATAGCCTGCGCATCCTGGCGGACAGCCGCGTTGCCTATCTCGACCTCACCGGCAGCGGAAACGAAACGGCGGCGCACTTGAAGCATGATGGCCGCATGACGATGATGTGGTGCAGTTTCGACGCCAGCCCACTGATACTTCGGCTCTATGGCCGCGGACATGCCGTGCGGAGACAGGATGCGGCGTGGGCCGATCTGCATCGTCACTTTGCAGCCCTGCCCGGCGCACGCCAAATCATCGTGCTGGATATCGAATCGGTGCAAACTTCATGCGGCTACGCAGTGCCGCTGTATGCCTACCAGGGCGAGCGCGATACGCTGGCGCGCTGGGCCGAAAAGAAAGGCCCGGTCGGCCTGCTGGACTATTGGCGCAACAAAAACCAGGTCAGCATCGACGGCCTGCCCACGCATTTACTGGAGGATGCACCATGAAACGGACCTTGATCCCGCTCGCACTGATACTGACGGCCTGCGACCCGACGCCGCCGCCCCAGCCCGAAACCGCGCGCGCCCCCAACCCGGTTTTCGAGGCGCAGATTCAGGCGGTGGAAAAAGCCAGGGCGGTGGAGGGTCAGGTGATGGACGCGGCCGAAGCGCGGCGCAAGCAGATGGATGCGGCGACGCAATAGCCGCAAACCCTGTTCAGGGTTCCGCGATCAATCGCTGCACCACCGCCCCCGCCAGCATCAGGCCGAACAGCGGCGGCATATAGCTGATGGTGCCGTTGACCGCGCGCGCACGGCCGCGCCCCTCGACCGGCTGCGGCGGCAGCGGCGCCCGCCCCGGCTCGTCGGAGAACACGGTGAGCACGCCTTTTGGAATGCCGCGTTTCCTGAGCCGCTTGCGCATCACTGCCGCAAGCGGACACATGCTGGTTCTGGAAATATCGGCCAGCCTGATGCGGCCGGGGTCGAGCTTGTTGCCCGCGCCCATGCTGGAGGCGACGCGCAAGCCGCGCTCGATGCTGCTGGCGACCAGCGCGACCTTGCAGTTGAGCGAGTCGATGCAATCGATCACGAAATCGACATCGGCCGGCACGATGTCGGCCACGGTTTCCGGAACCAGAAATTCACGAATCACGGTCAACTCGCATGCCGGATTGATGTCGCGGATGCGCGCCGCCATCAGTTCGGCTTTCGATTGCCCCACCGTGGACAGAAACGCGGGCAACTGGCGGTTGATATTCGACGCCGCGACCACGTCGTGGTCGATGATCGTCAAACGCCCCACCCCTGCGCGCGCCAGCGCCTCGGCGCAATACGAACCCACACCGCCGAGGCCGGCCACCAGCACGTGCGCACAAGCGAGCCGGGATTGCTCATGGGCGCCCAGCAAGATCCGGGTACGTTCAAATTGCGGCGGCAAGGCTGCGTCCATCGGCTAAAATCCCCTCATGATGAAATGGCTGGTGACGCTCGTTCTGGCATTGTTGATATTGGGCCTGCTCACGCCCTGGCTCAATCGGCTGGGGCTGGGCCGCCTGCCCGGCGACATTCGCGTCAAACATAAACGCGGAACATTTTACTTCCCTTTCGTGAGCGTCATTTTAATGTCGCTCGCGCTCTCGCTACTTGCTTATCTGCTGGGTCGATGAATAAAGCCTTTGTAAAAGAAACCGACGCTGCGGATGACGACGAGGACGCATTCGCCGCACCCGCATTGCCTGTCGGAACCAAAAACTACATGACCCCCGCCGGCTACGCGCAGCTCGACGCCGAATTCAATCAACTGTGGAAAGTCGAGCGGCCCAAACTGGTCGAGACCATCTCCTGGGCGGCCAGCAACGGCGACCGCTCGGAAAACGGCGACTACATCTATGGCAAGAAACGGCTGCGCGAAGTCGATCGTCGCATCCGTTTTTTGTCCAAGCGCCTCGAACACGCCGAGGTCGTTGACCCGGCCACGCGCGAGCAAACCGATCAGGTGTTTTTCGGCGCCACCGTCACAGTGGCGGACAATGACGGAACCGAATCGAGCTACGCCATCGTCGGTCTCGACGAAGCCGACGCCGGGCGCGGGCGCATTGCCTGGATTTCGCCCATGGCGCGCGCGCTGCTCAAAGCGCGCGAAGGCGACGTCGTCACCGTGCAAACCCCGCAGGGACGACGCGAAGTTGAAATTGTCGCGGTGCGCTACCAGGCCATCGATTAAGGAGACGCTGATTTATTCGGTCATCGCGAGGAACGAAGTGACGCGGCGATCCAGAGGCCATTGATTAGGCTGACATTCTGGATTGCTTCGCTTCGCTCGCAATGACCAAAATTGAATTAATCAGTGTTTCCTTAAGTCCCGGCTGCCTGCAACCGGCTCAGTGCAGCGCGCTTGCCAGCAAGCGCCGGTATCGGCTCACCCGTTCGTCCCCACCCAGGAGATCGAACACCGACAGCAGTGTCTTGCGTCCGATGTCGTCTTCAAAACCACGATCGCGGCGAATGATTTCCAGCAACTGATCCATCCCCGCCTCGTATTGCCCGGCCGCCACATGCAGCCTGGCAAGCTTTAACCGTGCGTCAAGATCGTTTTCGCTGGCTGCCACCCGGGCGCTTAGCGCGGCCAGGTCTTCGCCCGCATCGCCCATGAACTGCAAGCGCGCCCGCACCTTTGGCACGCGCGGATCGGCATCGTCCGCCAGGTTGCCAAGCAAGCGGCGCGCTTCGTCGGCCTCGCCCAGATCCAGCATGATCTCCGTCGCATCGAGCCGGATGCCGGCATGGGCGGGATCCAGCCTGGAGGCTTCGGCCAGCTTCTGCAGGGCGCCCGACATATCGCCTGCATCGCGCAGCTTGGCGGCCTGCACACGCATTTCGTCGACCGGACCGGGAACGAGTCGATCGAGAAAGGCCCGCACCTCGCCTTCCGGCAACGCGCCGGAAAACTCGTCGACCGGTTCGCCGTTGATGAAGGCCTTGACGCTGGGGATGCCGCGCACGCCAAAGCGAGTTGCCAATTCCTGGTTCTCGTCCGAATTGACTTTGGCCAGCAGGAACGCGCCGCCGTATTCCGCGGCGAGCTTTTCCAGGATGGGTTTCAGCGATTTGCAGGGGCCGCACCACGGCGCCCAGAAATCGACCACCACCGGGCGGTGTTTCGATTCCTCAATGACATGTTGCTCAAAGTCGGCCAGACCGACATCAAGATCGTTTTCAGCCATGCTGCCTCCTGCTTAAATCCGACGCGCCAACCCGGCTGCGATGCCGGTATAGGATGCCGGGGTCAGCGTTTTCAAGCGGACTTTTTCTGCCGCAGGAATCGCCAGCCCGTCGATGAAGACATGCAGCGTCTCGCGCGTCATGCCGGCCTTGCCGCGCGTCAGTTCCTTCAGCTGTTCGTAGGGGTTGGCCACGCCGTAACGCCGCATCACGGTCTGGATCGGCTCGGCCAGCACTTCCCAGTTAGCGTCCAGATCGGCCGCCAGCGCGGACGGGTTGGCCTCCAGCTTGCCGAGCCCGCGCAGGCAGGATTCGTAGGCCAAGAGGCTATAGCCAAAGCCGACGCCCATGTTGCGCAGCACCGTGGAATCGGTGAGATCGCGCTGCCAGCGCGAGACCGGCAGCTTTTCCGCCAGATGGCGCAGCACCGCATTGGCCAGCCCCAGGTTGCCTTCGCTGTTCTCGAAATCGATCGGATTGACCTTATGCGGCATGGTGGAGGAGCCCACTTCGCCGGCCTTCACCTTCTGCTTGAAATAACCGACCGAAACATAGCCCCAGACGTCGCGGTTCAGATCGATGAGTATGGTGTTGGCGCGCGCGATGGCATCGTACAGTTCGGCCATGGCGTCGTGCGGCTCGATCTGGATGGTGTAGGGGTTGAAGCTCAGTCCCAGTTCCATCACGAAGTTGCGCGCGAATTTTTCCCAGTCGATCTCGGGATAAGCCGACAGATGCGCGTTGTAGTTTCCGACCGCGCCGTTGATCTTGCCCAGCAGTTCGATGTCGCCGATGGCGATGTAGCAGCGGCGCAAGCGATAGACGACGTTGGCGAGTTCCTTGCCGACCGTGGTCGGCGAAGCAGGCTGGCCGTGGGTGCGCGACAGCATCGGCAAATCGGCCAGGGTATGGGCCAGTTCGGTCAGGCGCGCGATCAGCTTTTCCAGCGCGGGCAGCAGCACGCCGTCGCGCGCGCCCTTCAGCATCAGGCCGTGCGACAGGTTGTTGATGTCTTCGGAGGTGCAGGCGAAATGGATGAACTCGGATACCGCCGCGATCTCGGCGTGGGCGCCGGTTTTTTCCTTGAGGAAGTATTCCACCGCCTTCACGTCGTGATTGGTGGTCGCTTCGATCGCCTTCACGCGCTCGGCGTCGGCCACCGAAAAATGATCGGCAATGCCGTCGAGCAGCGCAATGGCCGCGGCGGAAAACGCCGGCACTTCGGCGATGGCGGACTCGTTTGCCAGCGCCTTCAGCCATTCGATCTCGACGATGACCCGATACTTGATCAGCGCGTACTCGCTGAAGAAGTCGCGCAGCGGCGCGGTCTTGCCGCCATAGCGGCCATCGAGCGGGGAAAGGGCGGTGAGTGCGGTCAGTTCCATGGTTTCGTCCGAATTCGTTTCAGTTTTTTATACAGTGCGCTGATCGCGCCACATCAAACAGTGCGCCGGTCGCGCACGGCCTGCGCCAGCGTGCCGCTGTCCACGTATTCCAGTTCGCCGCCCACCGGCACGCCGCGCGCCAGCCGGCTGACCTTGAGGCCGCGCGCCTTCAGCAGTTCGCCGATGGTGTGCGCGGTGGCCTCGCCTTCCGGCGTGAAGTTGGTCGCCAGCAGCACTTCCTCGACCACACCGTCGAGCGCCCGATCGATCAGGCGGTCGAGATGAATCTCGCGCGGGCCGATACCGTCAAGCGGACTCAGCCGCCCCATCAGTACAAAATACAGGCCGGCATAACTCTGCGTAGCCTCCATCATGTTGAAGTCGGTCGGCATTTCAACCACGGCCAGTTGCCGCTTGTCGCGGCGCGGGCTGAGACAGACTTCGCACACTTCCGCTTCGGCAAAGTTGTTGCACAGCCGGCAATGGTGCAGATGCGTCAGCGCATGCTTGAGCGCACCCGCCAACGCTTCGGCGCCGCGCCGGTCGCGTTGCAGCAGATGATAGGCCATGCGCGCCGCCGACTTCGGGCCCACGCCCGGCAGCACGCGCAAGGCGCCGATCAGGTGTTCCAGCGCGTCAGGTTGCACCGCGAGTCTCCTGCCTTAGAACGGCAGTTTCATCCCCGGCGGAATCGGCAGGCCGGCGGTCACGCTGCCCATTTTTTCCTGCACGGTGGATTCGACCTTGCGCACCGCATCGTTCACCGCCGCGGCCACCAGATCTTCCAGCATTTCACGGTCGTCGCCCATCAGGCTGGGATCGATATTGATACGACGCACATCGTATTTGCAGGTCATGGTCACCTTGACCATGCCGGCGCCGCTCTGCCCTTCGATTTCGATCTCGGCCAGCTTGGCCTGCATTTTGGCCATGTTTTCCTGCACCTGCTGAACCTGCTTCATCATGTTGCCGATGCCGCCCTTCATCATGTTGATTCTCCTAGTGTCCTGAGATGGAAATATGTTGATCGAGCATCCGCATAGTGCGCTGACTGGGTTGATGGAAATGACGAAATCTTTCGCAGGCAAGGCGCAAACCACAGCCAGGTTGAACACCTGGCGAGGATTTGCAACGCAGCATGCGGAAGATTCCCGGCATTTCCATTCAATATATTTCCAACTCAGGGCACTAGTGTCGTGAATCGGAAATATCGAAACATAAAACGGCGTCTTTTTCCGCATGGCGGCGTTGCGCGTCGTTGCCATAGAGCTGGCTATGTCGCCTCCGCGCGCCTTGCCCTGCGAAAAAATCCATCCGTTTTATCTTGTTCCCCTATTTCCGGTTCACGACACTAGCGGTTGTATGGATGATGCGTCGATCTGGCCGCCGAACTGGTCGACCAGCTCGCGCACAAATGGGTCCGATTCGATCGCGGCCACGGCCTCGGCCTGGCGCGCGTCCTTGATGCGCGTGCGCACCTGCTGCGGCGTCTGCTCGGCGGCGGCGCCAATCTCGATTGTTACGCTGAGCGTCGCGCCGTACTTGTCGCGCAGCGCCGCAATCAGCTTGTCCTGATAAGCCCGGTCGAGCAGATGTTTGTGCGCTTCGCCCACGCGCAGCGTCACCGCATCGTCCGCTTGCGACACCAGTTCGCAGTGGTCGGCGAGCATTTTGGCCATGCCGCCGAGACGCAGCGCCGCGACGACGGCGAGCCAGTCCCAGGCCGCACAAGATGCGGGTTCGCGTGCAACCAGCGCAGGCGCAGCGGGTGCGTCCGGCGCCGGCGTGGCGATCCCGGCAGCCGCTGCCGCAGCGGGGACGTGGGCAGGGGATGCCTGGGGCGTGGCAGGCGGCGACACCGGTGCGGCGGTACGCTGCGCCGGCTCGGCTCGGCTAGCGGGCGCAGCACGCACCGGCGCGGGACGGTCTGCGGGCGCCGAACCCGAAGCGAAAGCCAGCATGCGCAGCAGCGTCATGCAAAACCCGGAAAACTCGTCCGGCGCATAGGGCAGGTCGCGGCGGCCGTTCAACGCAATCTGGTAATACAACTGCACGGTTTCGACGTCCAGCTGCGCCGCGGCGCCCTGCATCCGCTCGGCATCCGCCGTGGTTTCCACCGCGTTGGGCGCGTGCAGCATCAGCGCGAGTTGCGTCAGCAGAGTGCCCAGGTCCTGCAGCGCAGCATCGAAAGCAATGCCGCGTTCGGCCAGTTGCCGCGCATGATCAAGCAGCATGTCGCCATCTTGCGCCGCCAGCGCATCGAGCAGATCGAACAGATAATCGCGCCGCACCGTGCCGAGCATGGCCTCGACCGCAACCGCTTCCACCGTGCCGCCGCCGTAGGCGATCGCCTGATCGGTGAGCGACAGCGCGTCGCGCATGCTGCCGGCGGCGGCACGCGCCAGCAGACTCAGCGCTGCGGGTTCGGCAACGACGTTTTCCTGCGCCAGCACCTCGCCCAGATGCTGCGCCACCAGCGCGGGCGGCATCGGCTTCAAATTGAATTGCAGGCAGCGGCTCAAAACCGTCACCGGAATCTTCTGCGGGTCGGTGGTGGCGAGGATGAATTTCACATGCGCCGGCGGCTCTTCCAGCGTTTTCAGCATGGAGTTGAACGCCGGCTTCGACAGCATGTGCACTTCGTCGATGATGTAGACCTTGTAGCGCCCGACCGTCGGCGCGTACTGCGCGTTGTCGAGCACTTCGCGCATGTTGTCGACGCCGGTATTCGACGCGGCATCGAGTTCCAGCAAATCGACGAAACGGCCGGCGTCGATCTGGGTACAGGATGAGCACACGCCGCACGGCGCATTGGTGACGCCGGTTTCGCAATTGAGGCACTTGGCGAGAATGCGCGCCAGCGTGGTCTTGCCCACCCCGCGCGTGCCGGTGAGCAGATAGGCATGATGCAGCCGGCCCTGCGTCAGCGCATTCGACAGCGCCTGCACCACATGCTCCTGACCCTTGAGGTCGGCAAACGCACGCGGCCGCCACTTGCGCGCGAGTGCAAGAGCGGGTGCTGCGGAATCGCCGAAAAGGTCAGTCATGGGTATAAGCGCTAGGGGTCAGGATTCAGGGGTCAGGAAAAAGCCATTTCGCTGACGGCTCGTACAAGCAACACCGTCACACCCTGATCCCTGAATCCTGACCCCTGAATCCTGGATAGTGGCGAGCCAGAACCCCGGCACTGGCATCCATCGCTGTGGCTGCTTCCTTCCGGACCTGACCCGATTCACGACTTCACCATGCGGGGAGGCCCGCCACGCGTATTTTAACCCGGAAGCACGCTCATTCCTCATCCACCGTTGCTGTCAGCCGACGTTTTTTCACTGCGTCCGCCAGCGTACGCAACAACGGAATCGTGTCGTCCCAGCCGATGCAGGCATCGGTGATCGATTTGGCATATTCCAGCGGCTGGCCTTCGATCAGATCCTGTCGCCCCGCATTCAGATGACTTTCAATCATCGCGCCGATGATGCGCACATCTCCGCCCGCCACCTGCGCGGCGACATCGGCCCCCACATCGATCTGACGCTGGTACTGCTTGCTCGAATTGGCATGCGAGAAATCGATCATCAACTGCTGGCGCAGGCCGGCGGCGGCCAGTTCGCCGCACGCCAGATTGACGCTGGCGGCATCGTAGTTGGGCGCCTTGCCGCCGCGCAGGATGACGTGCGCGTCTTCATTGCCCGAGGTGCTGAACACGCCGACGTGGCCCGACTTGGTGATGGAAATGAAATGGTGGCGCGCCGACGCCGCCTTGATCGCGTCCACCGCGATGCGCAGGCTGCCGTCGGTGCCGTTCTTGAACCCCACCGGGCACGACAGGCCGGAAGCCAGCTGGCGATGCGACTGCGATTCGGTGGTGCGCGCGCCGATCGCGCCCCAGCTCACCAGGTCGGCGATGTATTGGGGCGAGATCAGATCGAGGAATTCGGTCGCGCACGGCAGGCCGATTTCGTTGATTTCCAGCAACAGCTTGCGCGCCAGGCGCAGGCCTTCATTGATGTCGAAACTCTCGTCCAGATGCGGGTCATTGATCAACCCCTTCCAGCCCACCGTGGTGCGCGGTTTTTCGAAGTAAACGCGCATGACGATGATGAGGTCGTGTGCCAACTCGTCGGCCAGCGGCTTCAGCTTGCGGGCGTATTCCAGCGCCGCTTTCGGGTCATGGATCGAACACGGGCCCACGATGATGAACAGGCGATCATCGGCCCCGCGCAGCACGTCATGAATGGCGCTGCGCGCGTGCGCCACGTGCGCGTGCACGGTTTCGCCGGCGCGCAGCTCGCGCATAATCTGCATCGGGGCGAGCAATTCACCGCTTTGCTCGATGCGGGTATCGTCGGTTCGGGTTGCTGTCATCTTCAGACTCCGTCTGTGTGCTTGACCCGCTTGCTTGAGCAAGCAGCGGCTAAACAAAAAAACCGCCAGCAGGCTGGCGGTTTCGTCAAGGCTCTGCTGTTCGTCTCAGCGCCTCCCGACCGCCATGGGCGTGGGATAAAAGCAGCTAAAAAAGAACCAGGTGGCCGTATTCATCCGGGCAGTCTATCAAAACCCGCGCGGCTGCGCCAACCGCATCAAAGAACAGAAGCTTTATGCCGTAATTTCGCTGCGGTCTCCGTAATGGGCGACCCCACCCATTCTGCCCATTTTTAAACAGTGAAAAATGGTGAACTGACCCTGTGGTTTGCCCAAAAAAAGAGACCGCCGAAGCGGTCTCTTTAGAAGTCAACTTAACCAAGGGGAAATTAATGGTGTATGAACTGACCCGTGTATTTCGGACATTTTTGAGTGGAGTCACAATTCACTTGAAGGTGTCAGATGGGCAAGGAAAGAGGCAAGGTCAATCCGGAGCGCGTGCGGCAGCGCTTCAGTCGCGAGTTTAAGCTGGAAGCGGTGCGATTGCTGGAGCAAGGTGGGAAGCCGGCCACACAGCTGGCGATGGAGTTGGGCATACAGCGAAACCGGCTCTACAAGTGGCAGAAGGAACTCGGCGCAAAGGGTGAAGCCGCGTTCCAGGGCTCGGGGCGCAAGCCTGTCAGCCAGCAAAGCGAAGTCGAGCGCCTGAAGGCCGAGCTCAAGAAGGTCACTGAGGAGCGCGACATCCTAAAAAAGGCCGCAGCGTACTTTGCCAAGGAACTCGGGTGAAGTACGGCTTTATCCGGCGGCACGAAGACGAGTTCAGCATCACCCCCATGTGCAGGGTGATGAAGGTGTCGCGGAGCGGCTATTACGCCTGGCGTGAGCGCCCCGCAAGCGACCGAGCCGGGCGTGATCGAGAGCTGCTCCGGCAGATCCAGCAGGTTCATGCAGCATCCCGGCAAGCCTACGGTGCCAAGAAGACCTGGCTTGAGCTGAATGAGCAAGGCATTCCTTGCGGCAAGCACCGGGTAGCGCGACTGCGCAAACAGGCGGGAATCGAGGCGCGGCGCAAGCGCCGCTTCCGGCTGACGGTGGAGAACCATGCCACCGCGCCGGCCGCGCCCAATCTTGTGCAACGGCAATTTCAGGTCGCCGTGCCAGACCGAATCTGGGTTGGCGACATGACCTTCATCCGCACGCGCCAGGGCTGGCTGCATCTGGCCATCCTGCTGGACTTGTTCTCGCGCCGGGTGGTTGGCTGGTCGATGAGCGAGCGGCCCGATCTGGCCCTGGTGTTGAATGCGCTGAACATGGCCTTGGAGCAACGGCAACCAGAGCGCGGCCTGATTCACCACACGGATCAGGGTACGATCTATGCCGCACGTGCTTATCGTGAGCGGATGCAGGAGTATGGCCTGTTGCCGAGCATGAGTGCTCGTGGCAATGCGTACGACAATGCGGTGGCAGAGAGCTTCTTCGGCAACTTGAAGAATGAGCTGGTCCACCATAGTGATTTCGTGAGTCGCGACGCGGCGCGCGCGGCGATATTCGATTACATCGAACTGTTCTACAACCGGAGTCGCATTCATCAGTCGCTTGGGTATGTCAGTCCGGCGAGGTTCGAACAGATGAAGGGTGTTGCTTGATTAGGGCGTCCGAAAAAGCCGGGCCAGTTCAGTCTGACCCCATTTCTGTCTTTCTTTCCGCCACAGCAAAGAAAAGCCTCCCGAAGGAGGCTTTTTTACTGCCAAAGGGAAGCGTCCCCTATGTTGCCTATGTTGCCTATGTTGCCTATGTTGCCTATGTTGCCTATGTTGTGATTTTTTATTAGCAAGACTTGGGCTTCACACCAGCGGGCAAGTCAGTTGCGCAAGTCCATGCACCAGTAGTGGAATTAAAGGTCATAGATGCCACTTTACCATTGATCTTGGGGCTGGCGTTGGTCACGTAAGTAACTTCGATTTTGCAGCTAGGATCCGTTGCAGCGAAGGTAGTCTTAGCTACATATTTACCAGCATCGACCGCATTCGCGGGCTTAGCACACCCAGCGGTAAGTCCCTCCGTGCCGACGGCTTCCGCTATTGGGGTCTTCAAACCGTCCAACAGAATAAAGCCTTCCGACGCCTGTGCACGTGCCGTGTAATCCTGATAAGCAGGAATCGCCACCGCAGCCAGAATACCGATAATCGCCACCACGATCATCAGTTCGATCAGGGTGAAACCTTTTTGCACGTTATTCATCATTTCAAATCTCCTTAAGTTTTAAGCAAGTAGATCACGAACCTCCCGTGTCTGCCCATAAACGAGCAGGGGCTATGCCAACTATAGGCACAGCCGTTAAAAATTGCACTATCAGGCCAAAGTGCCATGATTACGTTGGTTTTTTCCGGATCGGCCTGGAATCGCGGCAGCCCCGGCCCGGCCAGCCGCCCTGCCCTTGTGCGGCATCAATGTGCCGCTTTTCGTCAGCCGGCCACCGGTAAATGGAAAATAAGGCGTCAGACCTTTCGATTGCTGAATTGACCCTGACTTGCCGGAAGTGGGCCAATGAACTACACTCAAGCCATGAATTTCGAATGGGATGAAGGAAGAGCGAAACGTGCTTTCAGGCACGCGGGTTCGATTTCGCTTACGCCGCCAGAGCCTTCTTCGACCCGGATCGCATCATTCGGCCGATACCCGGCACAGCTACGGCGAAGCGCGCTATCAACTGACGGGCAAGATCGAACAGCGCCTGTTTGTGGTGGTCTACACCCCCAAGCATGGCGCCATGCGCATCATCTCGGCACGCAAAGCCAACCAACGAGAGGTCAAGCACTATGAAGACAGTACGCGTGAAAATTGATCCCGCCATCCCGGCATCATTGGACTCCGGACGCATTGACCCTGCCCGCGTGGACGCCGCCAGCGAAGAAGATATTGCCAGGCAAGCGGCTGCCGATGAAGCCGGGGCCATGCAGGATGCCGCCAAGTTCGCGCGACGGGTTCGCAAGCGTCTGGGGTTGACCCAGGCCGAGTTCTCCGAACGGATCGACGTTTCGCTCGACACCATCCGCAACTGGGAACAAGGCAAGCGCAGCCCCACGGGCGCGGCCAGGGCGCTGCTCAAGGTACTGGACAAGGCCCCCGAGGCAGCGCTCGCCGCCCTTCATTGATACTGGACCGTCGGCAAAAACAAGGGCGAAAATGGCGACGAAAATGGGGGCACGATATTGCACTCACAAGCAGCTTCTTGTTAGAGACAAGGACGTTCGACGAGCATCCGTTAACAACTAAGCGTGTTGACTCTCACAAGCAGCTTCTTGTTAGAGACAAAGACGTTCGACGAGCATCCGTTAACAACTAAGCGTGTTGACTCTCACATGTAGCTTCTTGTTAGAGACAACGGCAGCCGATGGATTTGTTGTAAACAAAAAATATAATATTGATGACTAATCCGTTTGTTGCTAAAGTAAATCGTTATTTTTACACCAAGGTCCCCCATGGCAATGCCCACCAATGAACTGAATTTTGAAAATGCTGTGGACTACCACTATGACAAGTTCCCCCCTTCCCAGATCGACTATGCTCGCCTCCTCAGTCAGCTTGTAGGGGCTACCGCTGCCATAGCGCGCTATGACCAAATGCTGAAGAGTATGCACAACAGCGAGATTCTGTTGGCCCCACTGAGGAGTCAAGAAGCAGTTATTTCATCTCGTATGGAAGGGACTGTCAGCACGATGGATGAAATCCTGAAGTACGAGGCAGACTTTGGGGAGGACGGGAAAGAGTCAACTACTACCCGATCGGAAGTTATCGAAACCTTTCTTTATCAGAAGGCGCTCACTTCGGCTCAGAGCGCTATCGAGTCAGGACAGCCACTATCCCCTTTCCTGATAAAGGCTGCTCACCAGCGATTGCTTTCATTCGGAAGGGGCGCAGCCAAGACGCCTGGACAATACAAGACCGAACAGAACTATCTTGCAGACAAGACAAAGAGAAACATACTCTTTGTGCCCATTAAGCCAGCGCTACTGCAAGATGGCATGGACAAACTCTTTAAGTACATAGAGGAGAGTGACCATCCTGCGTTACTTAAAGCAGCAATCTCCCACGTTGAATTTGAAGCGCTACATCCCTTTAAGGATGGTAACGGCCGTATTGGGAGGATGTTAATCACGTTGCTCCTCTGGCGGTCAGGCGTCATCTCAGCGCCGCACTTTTACATAAGTGGATACTTCGAGGAACACAAAAATTTATACGTGGACACGATGCGAGCAGTCTCTGAAAAGGACGACTGGACTTCATGGTGCATCTTATTTCTCAAAGCAGTCGAGGCCCAGGCCATTCGGAACCTGGCAATCGCTGAAAACGTTCAGGCCTTGTATGAAAAAATGAAACAGGAGTTCAGTAAAGCGCTGGCGTCGAAATGGAGTGTTAATGCGCTTGACTTCGTCTTCACCAATCCGGTCTTCCGAAATAATCGTTTTACACATCACGGGGAGATACCTCCCGCAAGCGCTGCACGCTTCACGAGAGTCCTGCTAGAACTCAATTTATTGAGAACGCTAGAGGAGCCGTCCGGCCGCCGCTCTGCACTGTATGCGTTTGAACCGCTACTGGAACTCGTGCGCGTATGACCGCGGATACAGAAAAGGCCGATCACCATGCCCACGGCCCCCCCCCCCAACGGCAGGCCCCACTTCCCGGCAATTTCGATTGGTGCGAGAAAAGCAAAAAGCCACGGTTTCCCGTGGCTTTTTGCTTGATACTGGTGGGTCGGCCGAGATTCGAACTCGGGACCAACGGATTAAAAGTCCGCTGCTCTACCGGCTGAGCTACCGACCCGGATTTCCGCAGAAAGCGATTCCGCGAAAGCGCGAGATTATAGCCGATGCCGCACGACGAGGTAAAGGCTTATGACAGTTTTTTGAACTGAAAAGCGCGCTTTCCGCTCGTTTTGAATGCGGGCGAGCGGTTTCGGATCAGGACTCACCGCGCATCATGATGGCGTATTGCACCTTCATGGTGGCCGCGCTGCCAACAACGATGGCAACAAAGGTCAGGATGGAGCCCAGGGCCAGGGTGGAAAAACCCGTGACGCCCTGACCGATGGTGCAGCCCATGGCGAGCACGCCGCCGAAGCCCATGAGGATGGCGCCGATCAGGTGATAGACGAAGTCGCTGACGGAGGCGAACCACTCGATGCGGAAGCTGCGCGAGATCAGCGACCACAGCAGGGAGCCGGCGATGACGCCCGCCAGCGCCATGATGCCGAAGGTCAGCAGGGTGCCATTGAAGCCGCTGGCAAAATAGCCGAGCGTCTGGCCCATGGGGTTGATGAAGGTGAAAGACTGCGCAGCGAGCGGGCCGGCAGCGGCAGGCCGGACTGCATCGGCGGGCGCATACAGGTCCCAGTCCTGCACGTAGGATTGCAGCGACAGGATGTCGCCGTCGGCGTTCACCAGCACGTTGCTGCTGATATACCAGGCGGCGAGCACAACGAGGCCGACCACGAGACCGCCGAGGATGTTGTCGAAGCTGCTGCGGAAATCGGCCGACTTGAACGCCCACACCAGCATCAGGCCACCGATGAGCGCGCCCATCACCATACGGCCGGTGGCGACGTTGTCGCCGAACAGCATGGCGCCGAGGTCCTGGTTGGTGGTCAGCGCGACCGCGGTCGGATTGGTCCACGGATAAAACAGGGTGGAATACAGGGTCTGGTCGCTGCCCGGGAAGGGGTTGATCATGAAATAGGCGATCAGGGCGATGACCAGCAGCACCATGATCGACTTGAGGTTGCCGCCGCCGATGCGGACCAGCGTCTTGTTGCCGCAGCCGGAGGCAAGCGTCATGCCGATGCCGAACAGGGCGCCGCCGAGCACGTTTTCGAGCCAGGGGAAATTATTCTGGCGGTAGGGCGGGAAGGTGTTGCCGAGGTTCACCAGGCCGGCCGCTTCCAGACCCATGACGCCCAGCACGCCGACCGCAATCGCCAGCACCCAGGCGCGCATGCGACCGGTGTCGCCCATGTTGACCCAGTCGGAAACCGCGCCCATGGTGCAGAAATTGGTCTTGTTGACGACGGCGCCCATGATCAGGGCGATCGCGAAGGTCGACCACAGGAAAAACGATTGCGCACTGGAAAAATCTTCGTATGTCATTGGATTACTCGTCCTCTGGAGGTGAAAGCGGAATTTGCCCTAAAGTCCAGGCAAAGTACTCAATTTTAATGCGTACACGCAAAAATACGGGCTGGACAAAAAATACCAGTGAGCGGCGTCCCGTTGATCAGGCCGCACTCGCCAGGCGCACATTCAAGGCGATCAGGCGGCAGGGGGTTCGATGCCGGCATTCCCGCCGTTAAAAACGGAACCCGGATTGCCGCGGCCTTCCGCCTCTCGCACTGGCAGCTTCATGCCGGATTTCGCGTTTGCGAAAAATCGGCGTCGTTGCGTCCGCTTTCCAGTGCGTACCGCGTGGGGTCGGCGATGCCCGCAGCGATAAATCCTTCGCGTCTCAGCCGGCAGGAATCGCACCGGCCGCAGGCCCCTCCGTCAGCGTCGGCCTGATAGCAGCTCACGGTCTGCACATAATCGACCCCGAGTGCAGCGCCGCGCTGAATAATCTGCGCTTTGGACAAGTCCTGCAGCGGCGCATGGATCTGGAGTTTTTCACCTTCGACGCCCGAGCGCGTAGCCAGATTGGCCATCTGTTCGAATGCCGCGATGAATTCAGGACGGCAATCCGGGTAACCGGAATAATCGACTGCATTGACGCCAATAAAGATGTCGCGCGAACCCAGCACTTCGGCCCAGGCAAGCGCCAGCGCCAGCATGACGGTGTTGCGCGCAGGAACATAGGTCACCGGTATGCCTTCGGTCGGGGATTCGGGCACGGCGATGGCGGAATCAGTCAATGCCGATCCCCCGATGTCGCCCAGTCCCAGGCGCATGACCCGGTGCTCCACCGCGCCCAGCGCGTGCGCCAGCCGGGCAGCCGCGACGAGCTCGGCCTGGTGGCGCTGGCCATAATCCAGACTCAAGGCATGGCAGGCATACCCTGCCGCACGCGCAATGGCGAGCACCGTGGCGGAATCCAGTCCGCCGGACAGCAGAATGACGGCTGGCTTCATTTTCCTGGCGTATTGCCCCACAGCACTTTGTGCAATTGCAGCTGCAGACGCACCGGCAGACGGTCGGCCAGTATCCATTCGGCCAGGCTGGCTGGCGGCAATTCACCCTGCACCGGCGAAAACAACACCGGACTAACCTGCGCGAGCTTCTGCGCATGAATCACTTCACGCGCCCAGTCATAATCAGCCCGGTTGGCCAGCACGAACTTGATCTCGTCCTGCGGCGTGAGATGCGCGATATTTTCCCAGCGATTGCGCGCTGCCTCGCCCGAATCCGGCGCCTTGATGTCGACGATGCGCGAGACGCGCGGATCAACCTTGCTGACATCGAGCGCACCGCTGGTTTCGAGCGAGACCGAATAACCGGCGTCGCACAGCGCGCTCAACAACGGCAAACAGTTTTTTTGCGCCAGCGGCTCGCCGCCCGTCACGCATACCGTTGACACGCCAAACGCCGCGACCTGCGCCAGCAGCGCGGTCAGGGTGACGGTTTCCCCTCCCTGAAAGCTGTATGGCGTATCGCACCAGCGGCACCGCAACGGACAGCCGGCCAGGCGAATGAACACCGTTGGCAGCCCGACCCGGCTGGTTTCGCCCTGCAAGGAAACAAACACCTCGGTCAGGCGCAGCGTGCGTGTCGACGCTTGCGCATCTTCACACGCGCTGCCGGTCTGTTGCGGGTGGGGCGTGGAGGGTGTCGACGTATCGGCATGACTGCCGCGGCCTGCCCTGCGCGGGTGGAGGGTGGAATCGGACATGGTGCTTACTTGAGTGCGGCCAGCCGGCGGGTGGCGAGCGTGGCGGCATGGGTGCCGGGATGTTTGGCGACCAGTTCTTCGAGGATTTTGCGTGCGCCCGCCATGTCATCCAGCGCGATCATATTGCTGGCGATGTTGAGCAAGGCATCGGGCGCCTTGGCACTGGCTGGATACATCGCCACCAGTTTTTGCTGATGCGCCAAGGCCGATTTGTAATCCTTCAATGCAAAATAAGAATAGCCAATCCAATACTGCGCATTGGATGCCAGCGCGCTGTCCGGATAGGCCTTGAGAAAGCCCTTGAAGCCGGCAATAGCGCCCGCGTAGTTGGCCCCGCGAAAATGATTGAGCGAGGCATCATAACTGCGCGACTCCGCCATCGGGTCGGGCTGCGGCGCGGCGGGTGCGGGTCCCGCCGAAGGCGCGCCCGCAGCGGCCGCAGCTTGCACCGGGGCCGCCTCGGGCGATCCGGCCCCGGTTGCCGCAGCCGGCTTAAGCGATTTGGCGAGATCGGCGATGCGCTGATCGAGATCCACGTACAAATCATTTTGCCGTTTGCCAAGCAGGTCCATCTGATGTGCCTGGACTTCAGCCTGGCCGCGCATTTTGGCGACCTCCGACTTGAGCGCTTCAACTTCCTGCAACATGCCCAGCAGCTGCTGATTTTGCTGCCCCCCGCTCTCCAGCTTGGCAAGACGGGCGTCGAGTGAACCGGCTATTTGCTGCAAAGCCTGTATCTGGCGAGCGAGCTCATCTGTACTGGCCGCCCACGCGGGACGACCCAGCATAAGTGCCAATACGCATGCAATGCCGAATAAATTCTTCAACGCCATTTACTCGTCGGCATACACCACATCGGCGCGGCGGTTTTCTGCATAGGCTTCTTCGGTATCGCCCTCTTTACGCGGCTTTTCTTCGCCAAAGCTGACTGCCTCAATCTGCGCGTCACTCACGCCCAGAACGGTCAATGCCTTGCGAACGGCTTCAGCACGCTTTTGCCCCAAAGCCAGGTTGTACTCGCGGCTGCCGCGCTCGTCGGCGTTGCCTTGCAAAGTCACGCGTGCATCGCGCTTCGACATGAGGTAACCGGCATGCGCTTCCAGCATCCCCTGATATTCGGCTTTCACCCCAAACTGGTCGTAATCGAAATACACGCTGCGGCTGGACAAGGGGCTGGCCGGGTTTTTACGGGGATCGCCCGTATAGCCGCCATCAATCGCGCTTCCGCCCACGCCCTTGCCATCCAGCGCAGTGGTTTCAGCGCCGCTACCCGCGGCCTTGGCGGGCGCAGTCACCGCTGCATCGGCCTCGCTGCCCGTGCGATCTTCGACTGTTGCCTTGGTGCCACTGGTTGTGCCGCATGCGGTCAGGGTTAATGTCAGCAGCGCGGACCATAGAATTTTGTTCATTTATTTCTCCTTGGTGATTTCTAAAAAAGTTATTGCTTCGCAGCGTGAATATTACAGAGCCGTGGGGTTCTCACTCATGGCTCCGGGTGAACACACCCGTTTCCGATTATGGCCGCCTCTATATAAAAGCGAAAGCGCACGCGGCCTCGCTTCAATTTCATTCGACTGAACCGGGGTTATCAGGGTCCCCAAGCGGGCTCACGGGCATCGACGCCCGATTCAGACAAGCGCGCGCGCGTTTTCCCATCCAGGCTGACCGTCCCCAACACCCCGCGTCCAGCCTGAACCGTCGCGTACAGGACAGCCTGGCCATTCGGCGCAAAACTGGGGGATTCGTCACGCGCCGTATCCGTCAGGGCGCGCGTCTGTCCGCTCGCAAGCTCCAGCAGCATCACCCGGAAACGTCCTTCATCGCGGCCAATATAGGCCAGAAGCTTACCATCCGGACTGATTGTGGGCGATACGTTGTAGGCGCCGCTGAAGCTTACGCGCCTGGGTTCGCCGCCGCTGGCGGCCACCCGGTAGATTTGCGGACTGCCGCCCCGGTCGGACGTGAAATAAACAGTATTTCCATCCGGCGAAAAGACCGGTTCGGTGTCGATGTTGCCACCCCGCGTTAACCGGGTGAGGCCGCTGCCGTCAGCGTTGAGCGTATAAATCTGCGATGCCTCGTCACGGGTGAGCACCACAGCCAGCCGCTTGCCGTCCGGCGCCCACGCCGGCGCAGAGTTCGACCCTTTGAACGCGGCTGTCTTGCGGCGGCTGCCATCCTGCAGCGATTGCATATAGACAATCGGCTTTTTGTCCTCAAACGACACATACACCAGACGATTTCCATCCGGCGAAAACATCGGGGAAATCACCGGTTCATTCGAACGCACCACGGTGCGGGGATTTTGCCCATCCGCATCGGCAACCCGGAGTTCGAAACGTTTCCCCTGTTTCTGCACGTAGGCGATACGGGTACTGAATATGCCGGCTGTTCCAGTCAGCTTTTCATACACGATGTCGGCAATCTGATGCGCTGTGGCGCGCCACTGTTCCGCTGCAATGTTGTAACTGTATCCTGCCAGCTGCGTTTGCTTGACGACATCCAGCAGGCGGAAGCGGACTTCAAAGCGTCCGCCGGGGAGCGCGGTGACCTGGCCGACCACCATGGCGTCCGCTCCTTTGCTGCGCCAGACGCCGTAGTTGACCTGCGCGAGGTCATGCGGCTGCGGCATGCCGCTCACGTCGACTCGCTTGATCTGGCCGCTGCGGACCAGGTCGTCACCCGCAATTTGCGTCAGTGCAGGCATCGGCTGACCCGCCGCAGCCTGAAATGGCACCATCGCCACGGCAATTTTGCTGGCTGCGCCGCCGATTACCTGAATTTCCATGGCGGCGCTGGTGGAAAACGACACGCTCAGCAAGGACAGAAACAACAGGGGGGCAAGCAGGGCGGTACGCAACATGGGCACAAAAATCTCGGTCAAACGTACTTGGAATAGCGAACTGACTCTATCTGGAAGCCGGTCGCGACAATGAAAACATCAAAGCCTCAACAGTCACGCTCACTCTTTGGGGCGATGAACGAAAGAAAGTTCCGGAACGAATTCAGCACGGGCGTCACGTTCGGCAGGCAATGGCAGCGGCGAGGACTTTTCGATGGCGCGTTCCACTGCGGCATCGTAGGCCGCATTGCCGCTTGACCGGGTTAACCGCACACTCACGACTTCGCCGGTAGGCAGCAATTTCACCAGAAAACGCACCTCGGGATTGCCGGGCAGGTTGTCGGGCAGGCGGGTGTTGCTGTGCACCTTGGCGCGGATCAGGTCGCGGTGCTGCCCGACGACACGCGCCACCTCGGCCTGGCGCTTGCCGGCTGCCGCGCGCGCTTCGGCCAGTCTGGCCTGGCGCGCCTCGTTCGCCGCGGTTTCGTCCGCCATGCGCCGCACCAGATCCTCTTCTTCCATCTGACGCAGCAGTTCGCGTTTTTTCTGCTCGGCCAGCTGTTTTTCATGCGCCTTCCTGACGGCCTCGGCCTCAACGCGCGCGGCGTCAGCCCGTGCTTTTTGTTCAGCCTCATGCAGCGCCTTGAGTTTTTGCATGCGCTCCGCGTCGGCCTTCTTTTTTTCCAGCGCGATATCAGGCGCCTTGGGCGGCGCCTCCTTGACCATCGGTGCGGGCTCGATTTTTGGAACCGGCGCCTTCACGGGTTCTGGCGAAACGATTTTCGGCTGGGGACGCGGCGGCGGCGACGGCGGCAACGCATCCCATATGTCGACCATCACCGGCGCCGGGTGCCGGGTCTGCCACGACACCCCAAACACCAGCAGCAGCAGAAAGAGCACATGCACCCCCAATGCCATGGCGCCCGCGGCGAGACTGGAGCCGGGGCGGGCGATGTGGGGCGCGTCTATCGGCGAATTCACGGCGTCGGGCGGGCGAGCAGGCCAATGCGGGTGATCTGGGCCCGTTGCAGCAGCGTCATGGTGTCCATCACTTCCTCATAACGAACGTTCTTGTCTGCTGCAATCACCACGGGTTGATCCGGCGCAGCGCGGTGCAATACAGCGATTGCGTCAGCCAGATCCGATTTTTCCACGGTCTGCTCGGCGTTGCCCGCAGCCCGGTTGCGCAGTACATATTCGCCGGATTCCTTAATGACGACCTCAAGCGGTTGCGACGGGGTTTGCGAGGTTTTGCCGACGCTCGGCAGCTCAACCTGTCCCGGATTGATGAAGGGCGCCGTCACCATGAAGATGACGAGCAGCACCAGCATCACGTCGATCATCGGCACGACGTTGATCTGGGCAACCAGCTTGCGAGTCCGTGCCACGGCCTATGCAGCCTTGATGGTTTGCCGCTGCAGGATATTGGAAAACTCTTCCATGAAACTTTCCATGCGGTTGGCCAGGCGGTCGATGTCGTGGGTGTAGCGGTTGTAGCCGACCACGGCGGGAATCGCGGCGAACAGGCCCATGGCGGTGGCGATCAGCGCTTCGGCGATGCCGGGCGCGACCTGCGCCAGCGTCGCCTGCGCCACCGCGGCCAGTCCCTGAAACGCCAGCATGATGCCCCATACCGTGCCGAACAGGCCGACGTAGGGCGACACCGACCCCACCGTGGCGAGAAACGCCAGATGCGACTCCAGCCCGTCAAGTTCGCGCTGATAGGTAGCACGCATGGCGCGGCGGGTGCCGTCGATGACGACGTTGAGCGACAGCCCGGCCTGCTGCCGCAGCTTCATGAATTCGCGAAACCCCGCTTCAAAAATACGTTCCATTTCACCCGCATGTTCGCGTTCGGCGGCCACCCGCCGGTACATGACGTTGATATCGCCGCCGCCCCAGAATTCCTTTTCAAAGCGGTCGGTTACTTTCAGCGCACGCTTCAGCGCGAACATCTTGATGAAGATATACCACCACGACATCATCGACGCGAACAGCAATATCGCCATCACGAGCTGCACCGGAAACGAGGCATTGATAATGAGGTGGAGCAGCGAAAGGTCTTGACCGATTTCAGGGTTCACGTTTCTTGGGCCAGTGCTTGAAGAATGGGCGAAGGTATTTTAACGGGTTTGAAGTTCGAGGCGTCGACACAGGCCAGCCTGACCTGCGCCGAAACCAGCCGGACGGGGCCTCGCGCGAGCGTTTGCTTCACACTGAGGCTGGCGCGGCCGATTGCATGCACGCTGACGCCGACATCAATCTCATCGTTCAATCGGGCGGGCGCCAGGTAATCGACTTCCACCCGCCGCACCACGAACATGACACCCGCGCTGCGCCGAAGTTCATTCTGCTCGAATCCGAGTGCGCGCAGCCATTCCGTTCGCGCGCGTTCCATGAACTTGAGGTAGTTGGCGTAATACACCACGCCGCCGGCGTCGGTATCTTCCCAATAGACGCGGACCGGCCAGCGAAACCCGGCGTCCGAATCGAACCCGACGCTCAAAACAAGTCCGCGCCGGGATCGCCGGACGGCGCAACCAGGCCAAGATGGCGATAGGTCAGCGGCGTGGCAATGCGGCCGCGCGGGGTGCGCTGCAAATAGCCTTGCTGGATGAGAAAAGGTTCGAGCACGTCTTCGATGGTGTCGCGCTCCTCGCCAATCGCGGCAGCGAGATTGTCCAGCCCGACCGGGCCGCCCATGAACTTTTCGATAATGGCCGACAGCAGTTTTCTGTCCATCACGTCGAGCCCGGCCCGGTCGACGTCGAGCATCACCAAAGCGGCATCCGCTACCGCGCCGGTCGCATGGCCGTCGGCTTTCACCTCGGCGTAATCGCGCACCCGCCGCAACAGACGGTTGGCGATACGCGGCGTGCCGCGCGAGCGGCGGGCGATTTCCAGCGCGCCGGCTGCTTCCAGGTTCATCTGCAACAGGCCGGCCGAACGGTGGACGATAAAGCCCAGCTCTTCCGCCGAATAAAATTCCAGCCGCGCGACGATGCCGAAGCGATCGCGCAGCGGATTGGTGAGCATGCCGGCGCGCGTGGTCGCGCCGACCAGGGTGAACGGCGGCAGGTCGAGCTTGACCGAGCGTGCCGCCGGCCCTTCGCCGATCATGATGTCGATCTGGAAATCCTCCAGCGCGGGGTACAGCACTTCTTCCACCACCGGACTCAGGCGGTGAATCTCGTCGATGAACAGCACATCGTGCGGTTCCAGATTGGTCAAGAGCGCCGCCAGATCGCCCGCGCGTTCCAGCACCGGACCCGAGGTCTGGCGCAGATTGACGCCCATCTCGCGCGCGATGATGTGCGCCAGCGTGGTCTTGCCCAGCCCCGGCGGGCCGAACAGCAGCACGTGATCGAGCGCTTCGCTGCGCTTTCTCGCGGCGCTGATGAAGATTTCAAGCTGCTCGCGCGCCTTGGCCTGGCCGACGTATTCGGCCAGCGTGCGCGGCCGCAGCGCACGTTCGATCTGCTCTTCCTGCGGGCTGTCGGCGATGGGGGCAATCAGGCGGTCGGTTTCGATCATGGCGTCGGGCGGGCTGCAAACATGCGGGGATTCTACCCTGCGTTCTTTTCGCCTGCCGGCGTGTCGAATACCAGCTGGCCGCGCCCGCGTTTCTTGGCCTGATACAGCGCACGGTCGGCACGCGCGAGCGCCTGGTTCATGGAATCGCGGGTAACGCCTTGCAGCCAGGTCTGCCCGGCGCTGATTCCGGTTTGCAGGTTCAGGCCCAGGGCATTGAGCTCGCCGCTGAAATGATCGATCAGACGCTGGTACCACAGGGCCACGCCGGCAGCATCGAGATCGGCCAACAGGATGGCAAACTCGTCGCCCGCCAGCCGCGCCGACAAATCGGCGCGGCGCGTCAGGCTTGTCAGCGTCAGCGCCAGCGCCAGCAGCACCTGGTCGCCCACGCCGTGCCCGTGACTGTCATTGATGCGCTTGAAGTAATCGATGTCGAGCAACACCAGGGCAATGCGGTGGCCGCGTTCGGCGAATCCCAGCGCCTGCGGGAAGCGCGTCTCGAACGCCCGCCGGTTGGGCAAACCGGTAAGGGGATCGGTGAGGCTCAGATGTTCCAGCTGCTCCCGCTGCGCTTGCAGTTGCAGGGCGATCAGGTTGATGTCCTCGGCCGCCGGTTGAAATTCGATATAGTGCGGCACGATGGCGGGGACCGGCTCGCCATGCGTCAGCGCCGTCAGCGCGGCGCGCGTGGCGGCGACATCCCGCAGCATCGCCCGATGCAATCCCAGCATGCCGAACCCCAGCAGCAGCAGCACGGCAAGCAGGGTCAGCCCGCCCGCGACGATCTGCACCTTGCCGCTGTCCGCCAGCTTTTGTATCGGTGCGCGCGCGACGAGCGTCCACCCGGTGGCGCCCACGTTGAGGCGGATTTCGCGCGCCGCGCCGGCCACCTCCCCGCTGCTGACGACGGTTTCGCCCGCCGCACCGATCAGCGTGAGGGCATGACCATGATAGGTGGATTCATCGAGTATCCGCTGCAGCGGGGCGAGGCGCATGCTGAGGAATACGCCGCCCAGCATGTCACCGTCGACCCCCTGCACCGCGGCCACCAGGTCGATATGCTCGGCGCCGGACATCTCGCGGTGGAGATGCAGCCTCCTTTCGCGAAGCGGCCCCCGGGACGCCAGCTCTGCCTGGCACGGCAGCCCCACCCGCAGCGACGCCGCATTGCCCAGCACCGCGCCTTCCGGCGTGAGCAGCGCCAATCCAAACAGATCGGGAATCAGACGCCGGCGCGATTGGGCCCACTGCTGCTGCGCGTCCGTATCGCCGAAGCGAATCAGGTCTTCAAGCGCCGGGTCGCTGGCAATGCTGTCGACCAGGGTGCGGTAATAATTGAGACGCCGGTTCAGGCTGCTGCGCGCGCTGTCCGCATGCAGTTGCAGGAGACCCTGCTGGTTCTGGCTGTCAACCTGCAGGCTGAACCACAGGCTCAGGCCCACCCCGCCGACCAGCATCCCCGACACGCCCAGCAGCAGCCATAAAAAATGTCGCCGCAACGAAGCGGGGGCTGGCTGGGCTAACGCGCGCGCCGGCATGGCGGACTCAGGCTCTGGACAGCACGCGCAATGCCTGACGAATCGCCTCGCCCACCGCCAGGTCGGGGGGCAGCTGTCGCAATGCATCGGCCGTTTCGCGCTCGTTGTAGCCCAGCGCCAGCAGCGCCTGACGCACGTCGCCGGAGATGCTTGTCCCGCCTGCCGCGCTGGCAATCGCGCCAGCAAACACCGGCTTGCCCTTTAACTCGAGCAACAGGCGCTCGGCGGTTTTTTTGCCGATGCCGGGGACTCTGACGATGCGGCCGATTTCCTGCTCGGCTATCGCCACCGACAGATCGTTGACCGACAGGCCGGACAACACGGATAAAGCAGTCTTGGCGCCGATGCCCGATACCTTAAGCAGTTCGCGAAACGCCGCGCGTTCGATCTCGCTGCCAAAGCCATACAGCAGATGCGCATCTTCACGGATCGCATGATGCGTCAGCAGACTGACCTGTTCGCCCAACGCGGGCAGGTTGTAGAAGGTGCTCATCGGCACGTCGATTTCGTAGCCGATGCCGTTCACATCCACCAGCACCTGCGGCGGCTGCCTGGCGGCGAGCGTACCGATAATCCTGCCTATCATTGATCGTCCTTATTCGTTGTCATGATTCGCCATTCCGACTCACACCAGCCGTCCGCCCTTGACGCGATAGCCCGCGGTGGAATGCGCGCCCAGCCGGCTGCCATGCGCATGCGTGATGGCGCAGGCGAGCGCGTCGGCGGCGTCCGCCGTCGGGGCGACGGGCAAATTCAGCAGGCGCTTGACCATTTCCTGCACCTGTTCCTTGGCGGCCTTGCCGTGTCCGACCACCGCCTGCTTGATTTGCAATGCGGTGTATTCGGCGACCAGCAGTTCATGCGACACCGCCGCACAGATCACGGCGCCGCGCGCCTGGCCCAGCAGCAACGTCGATTGCGGGTTGACGTTAACAAAGACGATTTCCACCGCGCAGGTATCGGGTTGCCAGGTGGCGATCACTTCGTTCATACCCGCGAACAGCACCCCAAGCCGCTGCGGCAGGGAACCCTCGCCGCTTTTGATTACACCGCTGGCAATATAGGACAGTTTCTGGCCGGTCTGTTCGATCACGCCAAAGCCGGTGAAGCGCAGGCCGGGATCGATACCCAGTATGCGGCTCAAGGCCACAACTCGACACACGTCGCGCCTGCTGCAAACGCTTCGTGAATAGTGTCCTGACGGTCAATCAATAAGCGCAGCACTTCGGATTTGTCAGGGTTATTGATGCGCAGCCACAGCACGACGGGTGGTGCGCCTCGGGTAAGGCTCAAATCATAAAAATCCGCATCGCGGGTCACCAGCACATAGTCGTGCTGGCCGGCGTGCTGCCACAATGCGAGATCGCTGGCCTGTTCCAGGCCCAGAAGAACAACCTGGCTCGATCCCGGATAGGCTTCCTGCAAAAAAGGCACAAGGCGTCTGGACAGGTTTTCGTCAAGCAGCAGCTTCATCCATGCACCGATGCAAGCTGACGCTCGCGGTCTGCCGCAAAGGCGAGGCAGGCCAGAATATCGTCGGCTTCAAGTTCAGGAAAATCGGCAAGAATCGCCTCGTGGGTCTGCCCTGCCGCCAGCATGTCCAGCACGTCGTAGACCGTTATCCTGAGCCTGCGGACACAGGGTTTTCCGCCGCGCTTGCCGGGTTCGGACGTGATACGAGGCTCCTTCTCTGAATCAGCCTTGCGATTTTACTCCGGCAGCACGGCGTTGGTGTAGACATCCTGCACATCGTCGAGCACCTCAAGCGCATCGAGAATCTTCTGCATCTTCACCGCGTCGTCGCCCGCGAGTTCGGTTTCGGCTTCGGGACGCATGGTGATTTCGGCGACCGCCGGCTTGAATCCGGCTTTTTCCAGCGCGTCCTTCACCGCCTCGAAGAGGCTGGGGTCGGGCGAGGTCAGCACCTCGATCGAGCCGTCCTCGTTGGGGATGATGTCGTCGGCGCCGGCGTCGAGCGCGATTTCCATCACCGCCTCCTCGCTGGCGCCCGGCTCCAGAACGATCTGACCGCAGTGCTTGAACTGGAACGCCACGCAACCGTCAGTGCCCATGTTGCCGCCGTGCTTGACGAAAGCGTGACGTACATCGGCGACGGTGCGCACCTTGTTGTCGGTGAGGCAGTCGACGATGACCGCGACGCCGCCGATGCCGTAGCCTTCGTAGCGCGCTTCCTCGTAGTTCACGCCTTCGAGCTGACCGCTGCCGCGCTTGACCGCGTTTTCAATGTTGTCCTTCGGCATCGACTCGGCCTTGGCTCTGTCGATGGCCAGACGCAGCCGCGGATTCATGCCGACGTCGCCGCCGCCCATTTTGGCGGCCACGGTGATTTCCTTGATAAGCTTGGTGAAAATCTTGCCGCGCTTGGCATCCTGGCGACCCTTGCGGTGCTGGATGTTGGCCCATTTCGAATGTCCTGCCATGTCGATTCCAACGCAAAAATAATCGGAGATTTTAACACCGTGGCCCATTCTCTCAGCCTTGGCATCGACCTTGGCGGCACCAAAATCGAACTGATTGCGCTGGATGCGGGCGGCCAGGAATTGCTGCGGCGTCGCGTGCCCACCCCGCAAAACGACTATGCCGCCACGGTGGCCGCCATTACCGCGCTGGTGCGCGACGCCGAAACCGGGCTGCAACAAAGCGGCACGGTCGGCATCGGCACCCCCGGCGCGATCTCGCCCGCCACCGGCCGGATCAAGAACGCCAACTCGACCTGCCTCATCGGCCAGCCGCTCAAGGAAGACCTTGAACGTGCGCTGGGTCGCCCCATCCGGCTGACCAACGATGCCAACTGCCTGGCATTATCCGAAGCCGTCGATGGCGCAGCCGCCGGCGCGGCAGTCGTGTTTGGCGTCATCCTGGGCACCGGCGTCGGCGGCGGCATTGTCGTCAACGGCCAGGTGCTCGATGGCGCCAACGCCATCGCCGGCGAATGGGGCCATTCGCCGCTGCCCTATTTCCAGTTCGCTCACGCGCAAGCCGATCGAACCTCCACCGGCCAGCATCCGGCCACCGGCGAAGCGCTGATGCACCCCTGGCCCAGCCCGCGCGAACTCGACGCGGCGCCGGCCTGCTATTGCGGCAAGAAAGGCTGCATCGAAACCTGGCTCTCGGGACGGGCGCTGGCGGCAGACCACGTGCGCTACGGCGGCGAAGACCTGCCGACGCACGAAATCGCGCAGCTGGCGCAAGCGGGCTACGGCCCCTGCAATGCCACCTTGATGCGCTATGAGGAACGGCTGGCGCGCGCGCTGGCCAGCGTGATCAACCTGCTCGACCCGGATGTGATCGTGCTGGGTGGCGGCGTTTCCAATATCAGCAGGCTGTATGACACGGTGCCCAAACTATGGCCGCGCTATGTGTTTTCCGACCGTATCGACACGAAACTGGTGCCGCCGAAGTACGGCGACTCCAGCGGAGTACGCGGCGCAGCGAGATTGTGGAACAAAGGCAATTAGCGCAGTGGGGCTTTGTCATCTTTCACGTGCTATCTCACTCTGAAGCTTTTCCAACTCATCTAAAACTCGAATGAATTTTTCACCAAACGGCGTAATCGCATATTCAACGCGCGGAGGGACTTCATTGTGGGCAATGCGCTCGATGATGCCGAATTCCATGTTCTTGCGCAGACACTCGTTAAGCACTTTTGTAGTTAGGCCCTCGACGCTACGAACCATTTGACCAGGACGATTGATGCCATTTGCCAAGAGTTGATAAACGGTAAGTGACCATTTACAGCCATAGATGGTCTCCACCATGCGTGCGCTCCGCGCTTGAGCAGATTTTCTGGAAAAAATTTCATCCTGGCTGCTCATCAATATGCACCAATAAGTGACTACCGTACCAATTTGTACCTGCTTCTCAACAAGCTACAGGATTCCATAAGCTATCTGCTCCTGCAACTACCCTGGATGCAATCTGATGGAAAACGCAAATCAACCTTTAGCGCTGATAATAGGTGGCTCCAGCGGAATGGGCTTTGCAACCGCGAAGCTTTTGCTGGAACATGGCATAAATACCGTGATTGCGGGCAACGCATCGAAAAAGTTAGAGACGGCGAAGCGCGAACTTTCCGCATTTGGCAATATCGAGGCCCTCCAGGCCGATTTATAC
>NCIF01000247.1 GCA_002256785.1 Hydrogenophilales bacterium 17-61-9 | reverse complement strand
CTGCCCCAACATGGGCTATCACAGCTCGCCCGCGCTGACGTTCCTGATGACCGTGTTCAACGTCCGCCTCGGTCACTGGAGCCCCAACCCGGCCAACGACAACCACTGGACAAAACATGATCCGCCGTTTGGCGGCATCTATCTGCTGAGCGAACTGTTCGGCCGCACCCAGCACACCTCGCCCTTCGTCTACCTGTCCGACGGCGGGCATTTCGAGAACCTCGGCATCTACGAACTGGTGCGGCGGCGTTGCGCCTGCATCATCGCCATCGACGCCGGCGAGGACGGCAACAGCCATTTTGATGATCTCGGCAACGCCATCCGCAAGTGCTACGCCGACTTCGGCGTGGTCATCGACATCCACGCCGAAGACCTGGAGAACGGCTATTCCGCCGTTGGCCGCGTGATCTATCCCTTCAGCGCGGAGACAGGAGAACAGCCTCCCGAGGGGTGTTTGATCTACATCAAGCCGCGCCTCACCGGCACCGAGCCCGCCGACCTGTTGAACTACAAGTGCACTCATCCCGGCTTTCCGCACGAATCAACGCGGGATCAATGGTTCGACGAATCGCAGTTCGAGAGCTACCGCAAGCTGGGGCATCACATCGGCAAGGCCGTGTTCGAGGCGGCGCTGATCGAAGCCAGCCAGCGTCAGGAGCTGGCCAGCGACAGCGGACCGATCCTGCCTTGGCTGTGCGAGATCCTGCGCGAACGGCGCAATGAGGCGGCTTGAAAGCACAACATCCTTGACTAAAGTTCAGGGCAGTCTGCCCAGCACACGGGAGAGCACCATGAAAAAATCGATCTGGGTTGGAATTTTCAGCGTTACCTCCCTTGCCCTGTTCGCCTGGCTCACCCACCAGCCAGAAACCGCGCGCGCCACCCTCCCGCCCGCATCCGGCATGGTGCAAAGCACGCCTGCCGCCACCATGCCCGACCCGCTCTCACCCGCCATGCCGGATGCGACATCGCCGTATGGTGATGCCGGTTTCCACGAAGCCGAGGCAGGCTTGTCGCCGTCCGCCCGTTCCGGGCGCGAGATCTGGTTCAAGGCCACTGCCGGCAACGCACGTTTCCACACCTACACCTTCCAGCAACGTGTCACCGCCTTGATCGACTGGTACGGCGTGCTGCGCGGCGATGCGCGCGACACCCGCTTCAAGACCTGGGGCCTGATCAACGACCCCGGCTGCTGCAAACCGGGTTCCACCGGCTGCCCGGCCAAGAGCTATGAAGAGACCTACGGCTTCGACTGGTGCCCGGGCGATGAGGCCCTGCTGAAATTCGTCGGCAAACCCGGTTACCGCGACCCGGCGTGCGACTTCAAGGACGCCAGCGCCGCCGCGAGCGATCCCGATGGCCATCAAACAGGCCGCGAGGACAGCTGCAACCTCGCGTTCGGCACCTCAACC
>NCIF01000002.1 GCA_002256785.1 Hydrogenophilales bacterium 17-61-9 | reverse complement strand
ACAGGATTCAGAGTAAAAACATAACCCCCGCGTCGCTACGCTCCGACTGTCCACTTTGCCGTGGACTGGGTGGTCAGTTTCAGTGGAATACGCAATGCAATCGAAATTCTGTTCCTGGTGTTGCTAGGGATAGCAGTCATCAATAGCTGACACGGGAGAAGCACCGCATGCAACCGCAAAAGATCCTTCCCTGCACCAACGAGCTCGATGAGACGGGCAAGCTCGCCGCGCTGACGCTCTCAGAAAACTCGATGCCATGAACGAGAATGAATCCACTCGCCACCCGCATATTGCTGCTTACCTCCAGCACCTTGCGGCCGAACGCCGGCTTTCTCCGAACACCGTTTACGGCTACGAGCACGATCTTCTTCGTCTGGTTAAAACACTCGAAGAAAATGGCAAATCCATGGCAGATGCAGGTTCCACCGACGTTCGGGAGATGATCGTCAAGCTGAGAAAACAAGGTCTTTCGCCACCGAGCGTGGCCCGGAACTTGTCCAGTTGGAGGGGGTTTTATTCGTTTGCTATCCAGCGATTGGGCTACACCCACAATCCGTCTATTGGACTTAAGCCACCAAAGTTCAAGCGTTCACTCCCTGAGACACTATCACCGGACGCATGCACCCAACTCCTGGATGGCGCCAAGAGCCAGACAACTGATTCAAACGTATTGCTCGCGCGCGACTACGCCATGTTCGAGTTGCTCTATTCCTCGGGCTTGCGTGTATCCGAACTGACGGGAATGAACCTCCTCGATATTGATCTGAAAACCGGCGAGGCGCGGGTTACCGGCAAAGGCAACAAAATGCGCGTCGTGCCAGTGGGCAGGCAAGCGTGCAAAGCCATTGAGGCATGGCTGACCTGGCGGCCGACCCTGCTTGGCGGCAAGGACACAACAGCATTGTTTATCAGTCAGCGCGGCACGCGATTGTGCGCCCGCAGTGTGGAGCTGCGGCTTGATCGCTGGGCCGCACGGTCAGGACTCGGGCAGTCGGTCCACCCGCACATGCTTCGACATGCCTTTGCCAGCCACATGCTTCAATCTTCAGGCGACCTTCGAGCGGTTCAGGAGATGCTTGGCCATGCCAGCATCAGCACAACCCAGATTTACACCCACCTCGACTGGCAACACCTGGCCAAGGTGTACGACACGGCGCATCCTCGCGCACATAGGAAAAAGTGACTGGCTTGACATGCCTTGGCGTAAAGATATATTAAATATATCTTTACGAGGGATTGAGACCATGTCCGCCGCATCCGCAAAACCCGATCAACTGCTCTTCCGTTTCCGCGCCAAGGATACGGTCAGTGGCGTCAGCCGGGCAACCCTGATGAAACTATCGGACACCCTTGGTTACACGGAAACTCAGGTCATACACATGGCCCTGGCAAAACTGGCCAGGGAAGTCATTCCTGCCTATGAGGCAGACGAGGGCGATCTGACTGAGAAACAGTTGTCTGCGATTCGGAAGGCGGTTCCCCAAGGGAAATCGCGCAGTGTCAAATCCAGCCTGTTTTAAGGGGTGAAGCTGACATGGTGGCCCGAGCCGCAGGCAGGGGACATAGTGTGGTGCCATTTTCTGGAAAACAAGGGCATGTATCCCGGACCCAAGCCAAGGCCGGCGCTGGTGACAAAAGTGTTCGACGACGATGCTCCGCATTATGTCGTGGAGGTAATCTACGGGACGAGCCAGAAAACCGACGATCTGCGATCCGGTGAATTCCTCAACGCCCGAGCTGACCATGAAGCCTATCGACTAGCCGGCTTGAGTTATCCAACCAAGTTCAGCTTCAAGAGCCGGGTCGAGTTGCCGTTCGCCCACGAGTGGTTCAAAGTGCCGCCCGGCATCACGTTCGGCCAGATTCCGAAGCTGGGCATCCTGCACCCGGCGCTGATGCCTCGGGTGAGGGCGGCGTGGGAGGCTGTGAGCGCCAAGTAGTGCGATGTGATACCTGGTGGATTTGGGGACCAATGATGGGTGGGATGGACGAATGACCAGACCATGTTAATCTAGTCATATATATTACAAGGAGCATTCTTCCATGGACGTTGGAATTTACGAAGCCAAAACCAGGCTTGCCAAGCTGGTTCATCTGGTTGAACAGGGGCAAACCGTGACCATTACCAATCGCGGCCGTCCGGTGGCTGATCTGGTGCCGACGCAAGGCTCGGGCAAGTCAAGCGTGGACGTGCTGATCGGCGAGATTCTGGCGGCGCGCAGCCGCCAGCCCGCAGTCAGCGGCGCGCAATTGCAGGCCTGGAAAGAAGAAGGCCGAAAGTGAGCTTTGTGCTCGATGCGTCAGTTGCCATGCGCTGGGCGCTGCTGGACGGCTCATCACAGGATAGGGCGTATGCGGACGGCATCCTGTCCACACTTACGAAGGCGCGTGCGGTTGTGCCGCCGCTCTGGCATATTGAACTCGTCAGCGTGCTGCGTAACGCCGAAAAACACGGCGCAATCAGCGAAGCGGACGCAACGGGCTTCTTGCAACGCTCGGCGCGCTTGCCCATTGACACTGACGACACCCCGCCTATAACAATTCGTCTGACCATTGCCGCCATAGCCAGGCAACACCGGCTCACCGGCTATGACGCTACCTATCTGGAATTGGCGCTGCGTGAGAGCATTCCCTTAGCCACGCTGGACATAGAATTAAAGCGTGCGGCCAAAGAGGCCGGGGTTGCCGTAATGGCGTTAACAGGAAGAAAATAGCCCAAGAAGGAGAAAAACATGACCTTACGAAAATACCTCGCAGGCATCGCCCTGCTTTTTGCCATTCCTGGTGTGATTCTGCTCGCCATGAGTAGTGGCATTGCCTGGGCATTCCTCATCATCGCTGGCTTTATGGGGATTGGCGCGCTGGGTGGGGTCGAGGCTAGCCACCTTGATGAAAACGGGGAAGACCCACTGATGGATGACCGGCATTCAAATCCATTAAGCCCTGAATACATGGGTGTGAACTATTCCGACTGATAGTCACCACCCACCGGATGTCCCTCCGGTATTTTTGGGTTCAGCCGCAGGATTTCCATCCTGTGGCTTGCCCCCTGCAAATGCGTTTTTACCCGCGCGGGTAATAATGTTGGGGTTTTCCGTCGCTTCCTGAACCGGCGTAGTCACCGTCTTCCGACCCTGGCCCGCCTCGCCGCGCCCATCATCCGTTCCGTTTTCTGCCGCCTTGGCACCCGCTGTGGCCGCATTTTCCACGGTGGCAGGCGTCACAGTCTGCCCGGCTTGTCCGCCAGGGCCGTCCCGGTCTACCGTCACGGCCGGCGCTGCATTCGGGTTGCCAGGGACGCGCGACTGGTTGGCGGCGTTCTCGCTTCGGATGTCTCCGGCTGCACCCCCGAAGAACTCACCGGGTTCACCGCCGGGTGCCGGCGTAGCAAGCTTGGCAGTAGGCTCAAGCCCCGCATTGGCGGAGCTGCCTCCTGGCATCAATGCTGCGCCCTGACCCTGAACCCATTCTTTAATAAATCCATCCACGAGCGCGAGCTGCCCTGCGGTGTCTCTGGAGCTGAGCGCGGCGTTCGCCCTGTCGGCACCGCCAAGCTGCGCGACAATGAAGTTGGACAGATCGGCTTGTGCGTTCCCTGTACCCGATCGGGTTTCGCTTGCAACCCGGTCATATGCCTCGGCCTGGGAGAGTGATACGCGCTGCGACTGCTCGGCTTTCTCCGCATCAGAAAGACTAGCTCTGATCTCGCTGCCCGCACGGCGCGCAGATTCGCTACCCGAGGTGGTGCTGATGGCGTTGTTGAAGCTCTGAGATTTGCTGAGTTGATCCTTGAAGCCGGAAGACTCGGAATAAGCGCGTGCAGATTTCAGAGTTGCAGAAATTTGTTCATCTGTGCTTCCGTTAGCCTTCATTTCAGCTCTGACTAATCCCGGGATTCCACCGCCCACAGAAGCGGAACTCAATACCTGAAACTTTTGACCACTAGAAAGATCGACCCCCGCATCCCACTTCGACGCAGTATTCATCGAGGCTTCATAGCTCTGAGCAAACTGAGCAATGTTGCCTACACCCGCGTTGGATCCAACTCCTGTGGAAGAGCCGGACGACCGGAGGAAAGACTTTGCCGTGTCATAAGCAGCCGTGAGCGAACTCGAACGTGAGGCCGAGGCCTCGCCCGCCCGCTGAAAACTGTTGCGGGATAGCGTCTGAGCCTGCGTCGCCACTGCCGTGCCAACCTGCCCGCCAACTTCTCCAAGATCTGAGACCGTGCCGCTACGGTTGAGCACGCCAGGCGCTCCGCCCACACTGGTAATGGTTGAGCCACCCGCAAGCCTCTGGGTGTCGGTCGCCGCTCCATGGGTGTTCGTCGGCGCGGTATTCCACTGGTCTGCGGATCTATTGTTCGAGCTCCAATTCCCCATCTGGACATTACCCCACTGCGTGTTGCCGACACTGGAATTACCCAAGCCAACCTGCCCACCGGCGGACTGCGCCGCCGAGTTGGCCGGGCTCATAACGCCGGAGATGACGCTGGTGAACGATGCCGCGCTGACGTTGGTCAGCATGTAGGCGATCACCGGCACCGAGAGCGTCAAAATTCCTGCCACTCCCTGATCGGAAATCATGGAGTGCGTCAGTGCCTGGTGGCTCGCATAGGAGAGCGGACTCATGGCGCCAACAGCCGCCTTAGCTCCAAGCGTGGCGTACCAGCTGGTGAAGAAGTTCAGGGCGGCGTACACCGGCGCCCAAAGATTGATCCACAACAGCGCCATGAGATAGGTTTTGAGAACCAAGCCTCCCTTGGAGCCTGCCATGATGATCAGCAGCATGACGATCGGGAAGAGTGCCAGAATGACGATATGGATGGCGTTCCGGATCAGCGGCATGGACGATTCGGCAATCTTGGCCATGGTCCGATAGCTGCTATTGGCGCTGGCCGAGGCCATCGCCGTCGACAGTGCGACTTGCGCTGACGTCGTGTCTCCGATCATCTGCGGAACGAAGACCGTTGAATCCGCGATCAGGTTGATCATCGCGGCCTGCTTGATGGATGCCTGGGCAGTTGTGCTCACGCCGAAGATGAAGGTGTCCACGGCAGGCAACTGAGCCGCAATCAGAGCCGTTGCCACCGCCGTGGATGACGCGGTGGGGTTCAACATCCTGCCGAGGCGGGGCAGCATGTCATTCGAGACATGTGGATCAATCTGGGCATTCAGATAAGTCCACGCCTGGTCGCAGCCGGTAACCTTGTAGGTAGAGGAACTGTTGTCGTAGACCTGCACCAATCGTCCTGGATTCATTTGCGGGCCAAGATCCGTCCAGATATCCCCGGAGACCATGATCTGGTTGAAGAAGGGCGCGTCGTTGTTCAGCTCTGGATAGACGCAGTCCTTGGTCAGGTTGGCCAGTGAACTGACAAGGTTGGGGTCGTAAAACCGGACGTTCTGCCTGTCTCTAATGGCTCGCGATCCGAACATGAAGCCGGTTTTCTCGAACTTGATGTCGCCGGGCAGCGCGAACACCGTCTCGCTTACCCTGGTGAGCCAATATCCGATGTGGCTCTCCGCGCTGGCAAACACCGCCAGCCCGAGTGGCACGTTGGCCACGGTGTAAGTGCCGGATCCCCCGGCCACATCGACCACCACCACATCCTTCTTTGGCAGGAAAAGTCCGACATACCAGATGGCAATCATCAAAAAATACATGGCCGCATCCTCGCCGCGCGCCTTCACAAAGGTGGTGGCGATTGCCACGAACAGCCCGAATATCGCAAAAACCTTCATCAAGCCGGTGTAATCGCTCATCGAGGTGAGCATCGCCACTGCATCGAGGACGTACTTGATCTGTTCCGCGTCCCAGTAGGCGTAGATCGTATCCATGGCAGATCAGCGCTTGTTGAACTCGATGTTGGCCGCTAGGCGCGGGCCGAGGCTTGTGTACATCTGGCGCTGGAAGTCCATCATCATCGCCACGCTGGCCATCTTGTCCGCCACTTTCTTCTGTTCGACATTGAATTCCTGGTTGGCGCCAGCGATGACCTCGCGCATACGTGTTTGCATTTTTTCAATGGCCTTCTGGTCTGACTTGATTGCAGTCGATTCCATCTTGGCAAACGAATCATTAACCTCGCGGTCGATGTCCATAAACTGCCGGTAGGCGATTTCCGTCCCGATCGCTTCCGAGAAGGAATAAATGATCTGGTCGGTGACTGAATTCACTCCACGTCCGCTGTTAATCGACTGAGTAATCATCTGGTAGATCAGGATGCTGGTCATGGCCATCACCTGAAGTGCCTTGGGGTCCGTCAGGGGCGTGCGGGTTAGGATTGCATCCCTGATCTTGTTGAGCTGCTCGAAAACAATCGCCGTCATTCCGGTCGTTGTGCGCGTCACCAAGGATCCAGTCGCACTGTCGTGCAGGCACAGCGCATCGGGGCATTCCCGAATGGACATCGCCAGCGTGCCGGTGTTGTGTCCACCGAGAAAGCTCTTCCAGGTCAAGGTGGGCTCGAAATACTGCACATTGAAACCACTGGCCTGATTGCTGGCATTCTTCGTCAGCACCGTGGTTCCAAGCAGGGAGATATAGAGTTCCATCTCTTCCTTGGAATACGAAGCGGTTCTGTTCAACGCCTCGTAGACCAGGTTCACGTCAGACTGCAAGACCATGTTGCCCAGGCTGTCCCGGCAAAGGACTGAGCTCAGAGTGCAACCGTCATCGTAGGCTTTCTGGGTGTTAGCCGGATCGGTCTTGGTGTCCTCCTTGGCGTTGAAGAACGAACCGTAGGAACCCGTCAGCGCCGAGCCGAAGACGGACGCACGCTGCTCCAAATCCATGTTGCGTGTATCCGGAGCGGTCCCGACAAATTGCTTGATCGACTGGCAACTGTTCATCTGGAACTGGTTGAGCTGATTCATCGTCTTCGACAAATCGGTCAGCAATCCGTCTATCTCGGGTGCCATGGTTTTCAGGGCGAGCTGAAAGAAATACCCCACTGCGTTCTGCCCGATGTTGCGCAGCGCGGCCACGAACGCATCCATGTTGACGAAGCCATAGGCGCCGAGCCATGCGTCAATGCCGCCGCAGCCAGCCTTGTAGCCGGGAGGGGAGAAGCTGAACAGATTCGTGGCGCGCTGTGGCGCGCGGTAAGAGAAGCCACCAAGCGACATCGTTGTCTGCCCTTGCGACTCATAAACAGCAGACGGGGTGACATTCATCGCCGCGCCGGCAGAGTTGAAATAGTCATTCATCCAGTCGGATCCGGCCGCCATCGAGGTCGTGTCTGGTATCGCCAGGCCCAAGCTCAAGGCCAGCGTGAGGGCAACGGGTTTGAGTCGTATGTTCATGGGGATTCCTCGTTCAGAACTCTTGTCCGGGTTGGGTCCGGGTCAGTACACGGATCCGCTCGACAATCTCATCAATGGCCAAGGCACCGGTGCCGACCGGAATCGCTTGCCTGGTTTCCCGATGCACCAGAAACAAAGCGGGAACCGTCTGGATGCCCTGCCCATTGCTCACGGTCATCGAGATGCCGTTATCTCGCCTGGCGCCGGGAAACTGGGGCAGGCCGCCGCCATCCATGCTGACGCCCATCACCGGCAGCCCGTAATTGCGTTCAAGCAGCCGCAACACCGGCGCTTGCTGGTGGCAGTAGGGGCAGTCCGAGCGGAAGAAGAACATCAAGCCATAGTCGCGTGACAGTTCGGCCAGGGTCTGTTGCTGGGCCTCCCGCCGCTCGTCTTTCTTGTTGAGTTGGGCAAAGGTCGCCGTCGGCGAGCGGTTGTTGTAGTCCACCGAAGGTGTTGCCCACACCACCCGGCGCGCCGTGTCAGCGAAGACCGAACTCTTGTCCATCACAAAAGTTTGCGCTTCCAGATAGCTGCGCACATTGGCCTGGGTGGGCTGCATGATCGCCAGATCCTTCAGCCGCCCCAGCTCCTTCTGCAGATTCTCCATCGTCGTCATTTCCTTGATGGATTTCGGTTTGGCTTCGGCCTTTTTGTCCTTCTTCTGCGGTGGCGCGTCCGGCGGATACCAGTTGAATCCGCGCTCCGGGTTCTGCCATGGGGTGTCGTCCCACCAGGCTTTGCCGCCGGCCGTGTCGCTGAGTGCGAATGCCGCCTGGCTCATCACCAAAGCGGCGGCAGCGGCGAGCAAGGAAACCAGCCGCTTCATCGTGCTTCTCCCAAGCCGACAGGCGAGACTTGCGGCGGCTGGCCGTCACGGCACAGATTGAGTTCGTAATACATCATGAACGGTTCCATCGTGCCCTTCACTGTCGCCATCTTGTGCGTGGGCATGGACAGAAGCAGCCTCAGCCGCTTGCAGCCCGGTCGAAAGACTTGCAGCGTCGAGACGGAGACCTTGACCCGCGTATTGGGCGGTGCCTTTGTTTCGTTCTTCAGCTTCGCAGCCATCGGACCAGTGAGCCAGGCCTCGGCCGTGCCATCGCGAGCATCAATCGCCGACAACAGCAATCCGCGCACGTTGGCCGTCTCAGGCACCATCGGGGCAGCGAAGGCTCCCGAACTGATGCAATACAACATAAAAAGGAGCACTGCACGCATCATGTTCTGGATGCCTTATAGAGCTTGTCGAGCAGATGAGACAAACCGTATTTGGCCAGCGGCAGGATGGCATCATCATTGATGTCGTCTGCCGTCTGACGCAGTATCAGGTTATAGGCCTTGGACTCACGACCTTGCCAAACGGTGAGATGAAGCACGACCTCGTGCGTGGTGCGCTTGCAATCCACGCCACAGAAAAATGGCGGTCGGTTGCCCTTGGCGCCAATGAGTTTGCGGAAGCCGTTGTTCATCGTGCCTCGTAGTCCGGTTGCATCAGCCAGCCAGTCCATGACGACGGCAGCACCTATGCCGGAGGCAACACCCACCGAACCGCCCCCGGCATTGATCGCGCGAGTAGCTTGCTGCGCGACTCCGGCATCGGAGTCCAGGAGCCCTCGCTCTCTGCCAACCGTTGCCGATTGCTTTGAAACATCAATATTCTGCTCAAGCAGCTCGCCGAGGTAGATCTGGCCAGTGTCGTAAGAACGCGTCCCGTTGTAGATCCTGACAAAGCCAGTGACGTTCACCGTTGCCTTCGCATCTTCTTCTCTTTGGGTGAACTTGAAACCCTGTGTTACCAGCGCTGCGTGCAAACGGCTCGTCGTGTCCCGCGCAACGGATATGCCTGAATAAAAATCCATCCAGAGTGCGCCAGCGGCGCCTGGAGGCAGCTCGACTGTGCCGCTTTCCTCAAGGGTGGCGCCGGCCGGCAGGCTGGCCTTGCTCTCTTGCGGCAGGCTCTGCGCAACCGCGCCTCCGGATGCCAAGAGCGCCGTCATCAGCAATACGGGGAGGGGAAATAATGATTTCATGATTGCCTTTGATCTAAGGAGTGGAGTAGTAGCTGTTGATCTTGGTGGTGGCTCGGCTGATCGCGTGATCAGGGAGCTTGACGTTTGCTTTCACGTCGGCCACCACCTCGGAAAAATCAATCAGACTAAAGTCGACCATCTGAAGCTCGGCGGGTGTCAGGCCGCCGCAATCCGGGGTTTTTGGGTTACCCCACGACTTGCCGAGCTGCGCCCGTCCGGAAACCGCGATCAACCGTGCGATCCGCGAGTTGAAACAGCAATGCCCCTGTTTCTTCTGCACGCACACGCCCAACACCTTGCTGGAACAATAGGTGCCAACATGGACGCACAGATTTTGCCCGCGCTTCATGCCGAGGATTTGCTCTTCCTGCTCGCAAGACGCGAGTTCCATAATGATGTAGATCACGATTGCAATCGCAAACGAGAGGGGATCGAAGGCGATGAAGAATGTTCCCGGACTACCAATCAGCACGGTCGCGCCAGCCGCAGGCGCGCCGAATCCAACGGTCAGGCCGAAATAGCTGAGTGAAGGACTAAATGTCGATGAACTGCCATTCCCCAAGACTGACTCAAAACCGTTTATCAGGAAATTCGGCGCGTCCGACTGGAACAGCGAATCGAAGACTGCCGTAGACCCTAAATATTGGACTGATTCAGACGCGATGGTTTTAACCGTACTAACGCCCAACTCGATCATCATGTTGTTGTTGGTTTGGTCACTCCCCTGCGTGTTGGTCTTGCAGCAATTGAATATCCCGAGCGTCACCCGGCACTGGCTGCTCTTGCCGTTAAACACGGTTAGCGTGTTGGGATCCATGTAATTGCCGGCCTGGCGTTGCGCCTCAAGCCCGGTGATCGCCATGGCGAAATCGCCGTCCGGGGTGTAGCCCGCATCGAAACAGGTGCCGTCTACGCAATAGGTCTGGCCACCGCAATCCGTGATGGTTTTGCTCTCGCCATCCGCTACCTTGCATTGGTACGTCTGCTCATAGAGAGAACACTTGGTGGTGCTGCCGTCCACATATTCCACGCAGCTTGAGCCGATCTGCGCGCAGCCCTTATCAACGAGGGGCTTGCAATCGTCCACGTAGTTTTGAGAGATGCAGTCGTATCTGTTCTCGTATTTCCAGCAAGCGCGAGTCACCGGATAGCCGCTGATCATGCGGGTTTCCGCCCCCTCGACACAGACCCTGGATATCTTGGTGCAGGTGCCGTCGCCCGCCAGCAGTTGGATCGGAAAAGAGTAGAACGCGACCAGGAAAAAAGCCAATATCAGCCGCATCATGGAAGGCGCGCCTCCAAGGCGGAACACTGGTTATCCCAGTTGTCGGTTTCCGTGATGATGAGTTTCGGCTCGTTGAACGGTGCGGCCACCATCGGTGCATAGATGTTCCCCCAACGGCTGTCAGTCTGTCTAAACGTGTAACTGCACGTTCCCCCGGAGCAACCTTGGATATATCCTGCCTCGAAGCCAATGTAATTGATGACTGTGCAGCTCCCTTTCCAGTGATGCACATTAGTCAATTCATAGTTAACCGGTCCGTAATCGTCAGAGCAGTTACCTTCTGCATCACATGATGTGCCTGTTACCCCCCAGCCAACATAATCGGAGACGGTGAACGGTGCTTTCGGCACATCCAGATAGCCCACGGTGCATGTGCCATGCAATCCCTCCGGCGTAAAGCGCAAGCGAATCATCCCGTCGCTTCGATTCATGTCGCAATAGGCATGGACGCGCTGAAAGTGGCCCCAACTTGGCACGCTGCCCACCAGAAACCCTCCGATCCAGCTTCCCGGAACACAGGATTCCGTAATCGTGAGCGTCACATTCAACACTTCATTGCATGTCTGATTTGGCTCGGGTGCCAGATACTGATTACAGGTTTCGGTCTCGTATTTGTCCGGATCCTTGACCGTCTTGGCGGCGCACCCCGCATAGGCTCCACTCACGATCAAGCTGCCCAGGTAAGTATCGGCGTCTCCTGCCACGGAGTTACGTTTGATAACCAACGGGTCAGTTTTTTTATTGAGCGGGAAGGCCACATTTTTCTTGCCCGGGTCGTTCATCAGCATTCTGACGCCCTCGCATTTTCCATGCGTGTGCGGGTCGGGGTCTGACGTGCCTGGGGATGAGGTGCAGTTTGTCACCCCGGCCGTCGCTGGTGCGGTCAAACTTCCCGTCCCTCCCATGTAATACCCGGAAGCCGGATCGCTGGCCGTATAGTTCGGCACCCCCTTGTTGGCATCGCTGGCCGTCGATGTACTGATCTTCGCCTTGGCGGTTCCGATATTTGCCTTCCCGAAGGTGTTTCCCTCATTGAATGCGTCGGTCGCCGTCATGCCCGCAAAGGCACTGCATGAGGCCAGACACAGAGCCAGCAAAACACTCTGTCTCACGGCTTACCCTCCAGCATGGTCAACCGAGCGCGCGCCTCGCTGGCCAGCTTGCCGCTGCCATCCGACCACCGCTCAAGCACGTAGTCCAGGCTGACATCACCTGTCGCCCGCAGGCTCTGGCTGCATTCCTTTTTCTGATCGCTCAGGCAAGCGTCTCCCTGGCGATCGGTCGTCAGGACAAACGTCGGTGCCTGAACAACCTTGTATGCCCGGAACAGATCGGGGTGGATGATGATAGAAGCGCCGGTTTCGGCAATCGGCTTCAAGGCCTCCATGGCGCGCGGCCAGTTGCCCTTATCCAGCCCGCCCTGCACGCCGCGCAAAACCAGCACGGCGCGCGTGCGCGCTGCCTGTCGGGCAAGCTTCAGCAAAGCCTTGTCCGGCATGCCCAGGGTGACGAAGATCATGAGGTTTTCGTCGGCAGGCTTGATTGCGGTTTGACTGTATCGGTCAGCGATCTGGCCGATGTCCACGCCCGAGGAGGGAACCTTGATGTTGGGGAAAGCGCGCACCGCGCCATGCTTTGCCGCCTGGCTTGCGGCATCGAGCGCCTGGCGCGACTTCTGGCGCGCTGCCGCGTCGTCGCCATAGCCCTTGATGTCCGGCAGGGCAGGGAGCTTGTCGGCCGCGTACCCTACGGACACACAGGCACAGAACAGGACAGGGAACAGAATAAGAATCGGCTTCTTCATCATCATCGCTTCGGCACTCAGAATCCAACCGCCCCCTGGCAACAATCGCGCTTGCGAAAGAGCATGTAGGCGAAATCCTCGCCCTTGTAGGGGAATTCCTTGCCCGACCCGGAAATGACCGTTGTGCGGCCCATGGTCGAGCAGCAGCGGCCGCTCTCCTTTTTGGTGTTCGGAATCGGGTAGGTCATCTGGGTCTTATAGGCGCGCTTGTCCATCAGCGGGATGGGGTAGTAGCCGCACTGCCCCGATGTGCCGTGCGCGCCCCAGATCAGCAACTCACGGTGCATCTTGTTGGTCATGCGCTGGGCAATCAGGGTGGACGCCTGGACGCCGCCGACATGGTTGCCCACCCAGCCATTGAGCGGGTACATGGAACCCTGGCAGCCCGCGCACCAGAACAGCTCGTTTAGCGGGAACCCCGCCGTAGCGGCCGCGCAGTCTGCGGCGCAGGCGGCCTGGGCCAGCGGATTGGCGAACAGCACTGCGTCAGGATTGAGGATGAAGGTCAGCTCGGAATCCGCCCACAGCGGATCGAGCTCGGTTAAGTACGCCAGATCGAAGACGCCCTGCTCCAGACACGGGTTGTCGACGATGACCTCAAGCCAGAACAGTAGAGGGCTGATATACCAGTGCGCCTGATAGAAAGACTTGCCGCCACGCTGCTGGACATGCGCAGGCGCCGGTATACCCGCATCAATAGTGATTCCGCCAAGGGATGGAAAACAGTAAGGCTTGCGCACGGCCTCGACCAGGCGTGCCGGCTCGTAGAAGCTGACGGACAGACCTACTTTGGGAGGGGATTGGCATGCGCACAGCGCATTAGTCACACCGCTATCAAAGTCCTCCTGCCCAAAATCCATGACCGTACTGCCGCCTACCTTCATCGGAAACGTGCAGGACCAGCAAATGTCCGTGATCGGATTCATGAACTTGCCAGTGCAAGTGGTCGTCGCGGCCGAGGCCGTAGCAGGCACGCCTGCCACGAGCAAAAACACGCCGAGCGCGCGCCAGATAAACCGGAACATCACTTCCATAAAAACATGACCCAAACCACTTTGAGAATGGAGTCCATCGTTCACTCCACTTCGATTTCGTCGATGCGCAACCGCTTCTGCGCCGGGTCTTGGGACACCAGTGCTGGCACCTGCTTGATGCCGAACCGCCTGACCAGATGCCCGCTCTGGTCGAAATACACCTGCCGTTTCCACTGCCGGGTCAGCGTCAAGGGCTCGCCGGCGACGAGAATCGGCTTTACCGCACCCTTGAAGCGCTTCATGATCTCCGCAGCCTTCTTCACCTGCTTCGGGTCGCTCTGATCGAAGAAAATAAGGTGGTTCGACAGTGGCACGTAGTCGAGCGGATTCACCCGGTCGCCCGCGCGCGCGATGATCTGTCCGTCAGGCGCGGTAATGTCCCTCGGAACAAGCCATGACGGATCGAAGTAAAAGGTGCGCGCCTGGCGGGTCTTGACGACCCCCTTCACGGCAGCAGGCCGCTCGATGCTCTGCTTCGAGCGCTCGATGGCTTCCTTCTGCATCTGTCCAAGACGGCCGCTTTTTTCCATGGATTTGAGCTTGCTCTGGATTTCTTCCAGCATGTCCGCCTCGGTTATCGGGTAGGTTGGGCCCAGAGAATCATTGCTCCCCCATGCCACGAGACAAGGGCAAACCGTGATCAATCCACACAGGATCATTGCGAGAACCCTTTTCTTCATGGCTCAGAACAGCGGAATCGCCCGACCCGTGACGCGCTCAAGCGGCACCCAACCGGTCAATGCAAAGCGCGAGTCCAGCGAGTCCTTGTGCGGGGCATACATATAGAAATGATTGGCCGGGATCACCCCCGTCGGCCCCAATGCCAGCGGCTCGCCTGTGCGCGCCCGTGGCTTGGCCGTGCTCATGTATTCGCCGTTGACGTAGAAACTCCGGCCCTCGGCGATCACTGTGTCGCCCGCCATGCCACGCACCTGCTTCAGGAACGACAGGCCTTCCGGATAGGGGCCGCCACCTGCCCAGCGCCACGCAACGTAATCCCCACGCTTGATGTCGAGATCACCTTTGACCACCAGGAATACGTGGTAAGGCAGGCTCTGCGTGACCGTGATGGCCAGCGTGAAGAAGGCATTAAAGAGGAGGACGGCTCCCACCAGACCGCCCCAGAACAGCCAATTGCGGCGAAGATGCGGGATCATCTCGGTGTGCCAGTAAACCAGCCAGCGAGTCCACAGCGCCTCTGGCCGATACGTTCGCGTAGCGCTCTTCATCAGGGTCGCCCCTCCGTCGCCACAGCTATGCCAAGCTTCTCTTTCAGCCGATGCGTCAGATCCTCCGCAGCTCCCGCAATCACGGCGGACTTCACGATGATCGTGCAGGCGCATTCCTTCTGCAGTTCACCCACCGCACGCTCGATCTCCGGCCCTATGCGGCTGACCAGTTGATAGGCGGCCATGCGTTCCTTGTCGCTGACCTCCGGGCGAGAGAGTAGGGCAGTGAACTCGGCTTCCTTAACCTTCACCACGCTGGCGATGTCCACCACTGCAATCCCGGCGGATGGCCTGGCCAGCCAGAAGTGATAAATCGCGATCAGCCCGACCGTGAGCGCGACCGAGGTAAGCAAGGCTGCCATCAGGGTCAGAAGCGACCACGGCATGCCCGTCTCAAGATTCGTCTCCGCGCTTGCCATCTCTTCCGCCCGCGCTTCATCGACGACGGCTTGAACCGTTTCCACCTCGCTCATTTCGTTTTTCTATCCTGCAAGACGGCATCGACCGCCTCTGCCATCGACATCCCCAACTCGCGCTTCTGGCGCACCGCTGAGAAGTCGCGCGCGTTGGCCGACCCCATGAGCTGTGAATAGGGATCGAGCAACAGCATCCCGACTCCATAGCCCGCCTGCCCGCACGATATGAACACCTCGGAATAGCTGCCCTGTTCGGTGCGCAGGCTGCTGACCAAATGGCTCATGTGCGGGGTGAAGGCGAGCTTCTCTTCGAGTTGGGCGATGGACTCCTGTTTCTGCCGCAGCATGAACAACCAGTCGGCGTTTTCCAGCGCAGCCTGAGAGGCAGCGCTGCGGTAGTAGTCGTTCACCCCCTGGGTACCGGTGAGGAACGCGCCGCCATACTTGCGTGCGCGGCGGTAGCCTGCCTCGATGAAGTCCCCGGTCTGTCCGCCCGTGAGCAAATCCCATGCTTCGTCCAGGATCACCACCTTGGGCTGCTCACGCGGCGCCAGGTACATTTCCTGGGTAATGCGGTACATCAGAATGAACAGGGCGACCGCCTGAAGATCCTTCTTGGATTTCAACTCTTCCAGTTCCAGCACCACCAGATTGGAGTTGAAGTTGACCGTATGCTGGCCTTCAAAGTAATGCCCGTAGCTGCCCATCGAGGTGTAGGAGGTCAACTGCACCGCCAGATCGCGGATACGCGGATCGCAGGCCTCTTCCTCGCCGGACTCCAGTGTTCCGCCATCGTGGCAGGCGAGTTTCAGCTTTTCGGCCAAGAGGTCGATGGTCGACCCAGGGCCGCGCTCATCCCAAAGATTGCGGATCGTCAGTTCGAGCTGGGACAGTTCATAGTCGGACAGCCTGCGGCTCGGGGAAATCATTTGCGCGACCAGCGGCTTCAGCATCTCCATGTCTTCGTCGATGTCGTTCACCATGGTGAACGGATTGAGAACGACATTGGCTTCCTTGGTGAACTCGATGTACTGGCCGCCCAAGGCGTGACACAGCTTCTCGTATGAACGGCCCACGTCGATGATCCATACCTTCGCTCCCATGGCTAGGTAGCGCTCCGCAACCTCGTTCAGGAACGCCGACTTGCCTGAACCGGACGTGCCCACCACGCAGCCGTTGTAATTGCCGGATGGGTTGTCGAACAGATTCACGCCTATGGTCTGCCCATTGCGCCCGGTAAAAGTCAGAACCGGCGCACCCACGCCGCGCCACTCCCCCAGCACCGGCGACAGATTCGCCGCATTGGCAGTGGTTTTGGTAGAGAACCGTTGCGCCGTCTTGATGTCGCGCTGCAGGGTAGGGCCGAGCGCCATCGGTAGCGACGACATCAGCGCCTGCGTTTGCATGTAGGTGTCCGGCGTCAGCGCGAACCCCATGCTGCGCCAAATAGCCCTTGCCGCTTCGTCCGCCTCTGCCACCGCGTCAGGCCTGGGGAACAGCAGCACCTGATGGTAGAGGCGCACCGCGCCACCGCCTTCATCGTAGGCGTTCTGCAGCAGCTTCCAGTCCGCTGCCCGCTTGCCCACATCGGGCAGCGCCTTCCCCATGGGGCTTTCCGATACCTGGGTGGCACGGGCTGTCTTTATTTGGGTCAGATTCTTGTGCTCGTCATAATTCAGAATCTGCGCCCCCATGGTGATGAGGAAGGGACACGGATAACCCATCGAGCCCTTATTGGAATCCCCCAGCATCCGGGCAGCCTGATGCAGTTCGAAATGCTTCGGATAGCCTTGCGCCGAATGCGCACGGACACAGACAGCATCCCCTTCCGGCAAGCGCAAGGTAATGCCGAGCCTGCCCACCGACGCCACGGTGTCGCGCGTGATCATCTGATAACGCAGCGCCTGGCCGTCGTCATAGCTGACCGGATCAGACGACCGCTGCGCGGGGTTCAGCATGGTGCGCACCCAGGCGATCAGGTCTTCCGCTGCCCATACGCGCTCGAACTGGTAATACGTCTTGAATTTTGATACCTGGGCGTCACGCATACTGATGATTCGCTCCAGCGTGCGGTACTCGATATCCTTCACCGGCACTGTGACCGACAGCAGCACCCGGTAGCGCCTCATCACGCTCGGGCGCGAGTTGATGGGTGGAATGAGAGAGGCCTTGCGGTAATGGGCGGTCCGCTCTGCCGTCATGCGCTGGATCAGCGCCCTCTGGGCATCGTCCTGCAACAGTTCTGGGCGGACAACCCGCTGGAAATCCCCCAGAAACTCTTCAATGTCCGGGCTCCCCCATAATTGCACCTGAACCCCCGCCCCCGGCGGCATATCCCGGTAGATTTCCTGAATCAGGCGCGCCATGTCGTCACTGGCCCCGGTCTGGGGGTTCATTTCAATGGCATAAGCAACCGCCTCGATGCTGCCTTCTTCCTCGCCTTCGATGGCGAACAGCTTCTCCGTCTCCCAGTAACCGGTCCACGGCAACAGATCCGAAAGCCGGTTGTATTCCTGCCGCGTGGTGAAGTGGTTTTCGTCCGCCACCGGGGAGGGCGTCTCCAGTTCATCCTCGCGCGCCAGCCAGGACTTGAGCGAAACAAAAGGTTGAGCCAGCACGGTCATCATGGCTTGCCGCCTCCCTGACCCGGCGCACCTGGCAGAGCCGCCGCAGCTTCCGGATTTTCCTCGTCAGGCTTGCCCTTGCCCTTCAGCGGGAACACCGGCTTGAACGCATCGCGAATCGTCTGCTGGTTGGATTCAATCAGCCATTTGCCCTGGTGAACCACCGTGTATAGGTAGTGCTGGTCGTGGAGGTCGCCTTCGGTATCCTCCCAAGGAGCGATCCACACCCGCAGCACCAGCGGCGCCATGCGAATCGGATCCCCGCTGTTCGGCGTGGTGAGGTCGCGCGGCGAGAAGTATCCGGGCGCAGGCACGGGCGCGGCGTCCTTCGCCGCTTTGGCTGTTTCCGGCTTCTCCTGCCCCTTTTCCTGTTGCCCCGGCAAGGCGTCTGCCAGCGAATTGGCATAAATCCCGGATACCGATGTGCAAAGCACGCCATCGGGCGCTTTGCATGCCAGCTCGGACTTGGAGCCGGCCAGCCCAGAGAAGGAAGAACACCCCGACCCCAGCAAAGACAGGGCGAGCAACGCCAGGTAACGAGGCATCATTGCGCCCCCCCTTTCCCATTGCTGGTCACTGGCTTTGCGCCAGCGTCGAGCCAGGCAGAGAGCCGCGCGGCAGGCGCTGCGCCCGGCATGGTGCGGCCGTCGCTGGCGATGAGGAAGGGAGTGCCGTTGATCCCCAGTTTTTTCGCCAGAGGCAGCACCACATTGTGCGGCGCACCACACCCCTTCACTTTTCTCGGAACTTTGCCTTCCAGCATCAGCGCCGACCAAGCGGCCGAGCGATCCTTGCTGCACCAGACCGCATCCGCCTTCGCGCGCGCTTCCGGATGCAACTGGTCCAGCGGCATGAGGAAGGTGTAGATCGTCACATCCTCGACCTTGCCCAATTCCTGCTCCAGCTTCTTGCAATAGGGACAGTCCGGGTCGGAGAACACGGCGAGCGCGCGGCGGCCATTACCACGCACTGACTTGATCGCCTGATCGAGCGGCAGGATGGAGAAATTGACTTTCGTCGATGCTGGCTGCGCCGCCGCCTGGGATTCGGAAGTGATGTCCTGCTGCTGTTCCATGTCGAACAGCCGCCCGAAGATGAAGTAGCGCCCGCTTTCTTCCACGAAGGCCACGTTGCGGCCCATCACCACTTCATAGATGCCGGGCACGGGGGTCGGCGAGATTTTCTCGAACCGGGTCTTGGGGTACATCAGCCGCAGGTTTTTCTGAACCGCAGCCAGTTCAGCCTGGTGTGCAGCACGCTGCGCGCCGCCAGCCTTGGCGATTGCATCAATCTGCGATTGCGGATCAACTGCTTCCTGTGCCAGCGCCGCACCCGACGCGAAGTAGAGAACCAGCAGATTGGTCAGAATGGATTTCATTTTGAGATGTCTCATGTTTCGTTACCGTCGCTCGATGCTCATGCCGCGCGTCAACACCACATCGACCACGCGGCCACCATCGACTTCAATCACCGGAAAAACCTGCTCGGCCAGCTTGATGTAATACTTCGAGAGTTGCGACATCGCGCTGCCCACCCCGGATGACAAGCCAGCCTGCAACTCCGAGCCGTCCTTCACCGTGCTGGTCGAACCGAGCGGCGAGGTCGAAACGGTGCTGGCAGATTCCTTGAATGCCTGTCCGATCCCTGATCCGATGCCTGCCAGAAACGCATTGGCCAGCGCCTGCCCCTGCTTGGATACCAGTCGCCCGCGCATCCCGGCCTTGCCATCCTCGCCGGCGACATAGCCCTTGATCGCCACATCGACCGCGCCGCCTTTCTGGTCGACGCAGGAGAGGCGATCTGTTCTGAGATAGGCGCGCTCGGATGAAATGTCTCCGTAGCCATTGGCGGTGACAATGCAATCCTTCATGTCCGCCATATAGCGGTTAGGCAACTGAGCCGGATCGAGGACGCGCATCAGGACGGGATGGGGGTTGTTCTGCGACTGGCCGCCCGTAGGCGCGTCCAGCCCTGCCAGCAGCACCACGCGCATGAACGTCCCTGCGGGAAGATAGTTCTCGGCGGTCTGCGGTTCTTTCTCCGCACCGCCGACCTTGCTCGTGTTCACAGCCTGAGCCTGCGATGCGGCAGGCACCCCAGCTGCCGCATCGCCCGACACCTCCAGCGAGAATGCACGCTTAACCATCGGCTGCCCATTGGGATCCATCCCCGGCTGACCCGGCACCCCAGGCCGACCCGGCGGAGGAGGGGGCAACGCACCCGGCTGCATCGGCTGCAAAGACCGCAAGCCCGCGCCCGGAGGCAAAGCGGGGGGCAGAGGCGGCATTGGCACCTCATTCATTCCCGCCCCGCCCAAAGCCGATCCAGCCCCCGGCTGAGGCAAGTTGCTCATGTTTTGCTTGATCGCTGCGATTTCCTTGTTGAGCGCCTCGATCTTGGAAGCCTCATTGGCTCGCCAGATGTCCTTGTCATTCAGTTGCTGGCCTGGAAGCGGCAAGTTGAGGTTTACCTGTTCATGCCTCTTCTCAGCTTCGGCTGCGGTTTTCTTGCTGCCGGAATCCGCAAACCAGGCGGCGGCGAGCGCAACCGCAATAACGACGGCGCCGACGCCGCTTGCCATCATCACCTGCTTCTTGCGGGCAGGGGAGTTCTTGAGAGAGGGCATGATCTTTGCCATCAGCGCACCCCCTCATTCCGCTTCACCACGAAGACCTGAGTGCTGCGTCCCGGCTCCACGGTCAGATCGCGGACGGAAACCGCGAGCACGCCTTTTTTGTAGAATTCCTGTTCGGCCACCCGCATCGGAGCATCGCTGATATTGAAGAGCCGATACTGCTCACCCACCAGCGTGTTCCCGGTCAGCACCTTCTCAAGCGCAAAGCGAGAACCCTTCCAAAGCCTGATTTCCTCCCAGGTTTTCTTGACCTCCAGGCCGTCGACCGCGGACTCACCCGCCAAGGCCTGGATCATCTTTTTAATGGCCTGCTGGAAACTCGCAGCCCGCTCTATTTCCCCCGGTTTGGAGGCGGCCGCGACGGGAGCTGCCGCTTCCTTGATGACGATGGTCTCCCCTGGGATGTCCTGGGGCTGCAACACCAAGGTATACGTCTTGCCGCTCTGACTGAAAACAAACACCCCGAATGGGTCCTTCACCAACGGCTGGATCAACGCCTGGCCGGTCGCCGCATCCGCGCTGCCGGTCAACTTGCTGTCGTCGGCCGCCTTGATCAGGCGGATCTTGCCGCCTTCGATCGAGATGCGGTTCAGGTCGCGCAGGCTGACTTTGACGAACAGCGTCTTCCCCTCGACTCCATCCATGACCTGCAGGGCATGGGCGGAAGGGACAGCAAATGCCATTCCCAGACTAAGGAGCAGGGGTTTCATCGCTGTTTCCATCAAACGGTTGGGCTGCATTTTTACCTTCTCTCATGCCGGTCAGCAGCACACGACCGCCGCGTTGACCAAATTCAAAGACATACGTTTTGTTGACCTGGGAGGTTCTGCTATCGCCCAGGTAAGTGTTCAGGATTCCCTGTACCGCGATGCGCTGTTTGGCCTCGTCAGGCATCACCATCGCAATCGCCATGAAGGTGCTGGCGTTGTCCTTCTTGATCTTCTGTGCGTAAGCGCCGGCCTCTATTTCCAGCGTCCCGTAGAAACGCGGGTCGATATAACGCTTGAGAGCGCGATGATTGAAATCGACGTTTTGTGGGGTCACATCGAAATAGAGCTGGGCCAGGAACACGCCCATCTCGATCAGGTATTCCTTGGAAACCTTGTCGTCCTCAACCCAGAATGATTTGTGGATGGTTGGAGGAACCAGTGTTTCGCGGTGCGTGTCGCCTCTCGTCAGAAAGGCGATCAACATAAGAACGAGGGCGATCTGCGACAGGGCGAACATCATGACCACCCACTTGCGCACGCCGAGCGCAGCGGCAACATTGCCGCTCAGTTTGTCTATTCTCATCAGCCAATGAATTCTCGAATGCTTGAAGGCGGCGTGGCCTTCATTCCCAGATTGACCGGGAGATGCCAGTACAGAAGATGCATGCCGTAAGCTCGGTGCTGGCCGAACTTGGCTTTTCGATACAGCCAGGCCATCACCAATCCGATCGCTGCAAAACTCAATGTCCAGCCGACAATCAGTCCGAATACAAAAAAAGACATGAACAGCATGGCCACGTCGAAATCCCACCACATGAACTTGGGAGGATCGTCCAGTCTGGTGGGGATGGTCGGCGTGTCTTCGTGTGCCATGCTGTTCAGTCCGGTGCTGCTGCGCTTAGATCACTGCCGCGAACATGCCGTTGATGATCGTGGGGCCGAGGCCGAACACGATTGCGAACACGATGCCGATCAGGGCCGGCATGGCGGTCGATTTGGCAAAGCCGACGATGGCACCGGTCACAAACGCGGCAATCGCCAGCGCCTTGCCCAGATAGCCCTCAGCCCAACCCACCAGCATATTGAACAGCCCCAGGAATTCCGTACCGGTCACACCGCCGCCGGCGGTGGTTGCCCATGCCGTGCTGACCATAAGAGCGGACAGAAAACCCGCGCCAACCATTTGCTTCTTGCTGAACAGATTCATAAATTTCATTCGGCTCTCCTTGAGCTTGCGTTGATTGTTTGGTCTCATGGTCTCGTCGTCTCAAGGTCTAGCAACACGATGCGGCGGGCCGTTTCCAGCATGGCCCGCCTCGCTGTCTCATCATTCAGACAGTATTCAAGGGCGGCTGTGGCCAGTCGCCTTTCCTGATACAGGTCTTTCTCGGGAATATCCTTCCTGAATTCCTGCAACTTGAGCTTGGTTTCCTCGCGCACCAGCACGGCTTTGTACCCAGGCTCCAGGTTCGATTTGCTCATTCTTATTCCTGTTCGATTACGCGGATCACGACACGCCTTGCGCCGGGATTGACCGAAGGCGGGGCTTCAATGCAGCAACGCGATTTGACTTTGATGTTCTCGCCTGGCACGCCCATCCCGCGCATCACCTTTGCCACGGCGTGGGCTCTTTTCGAGGCCAGCGATCGGTTGAAATAGCGCGCGCCGATGCGGTCGGTGCTACCGGCTACGACATATCGAACCGATACACCGGCTGCCTTTCCAAACTTATTCAGCATGGCCCGGTTGACCCCGCTGAGACGCGCCGATGCCAAGCCGAACTTCAAGGTCAAGGAAAGGGGTTCTCTATGCGGCCGCGTGGCAACTGCGGGCGCCCTGGTGTCGGGATATGGCATATCCAGCAACTTCACGGTCCGCACCGGACAATCCGCCCCCTGGCAAAACACATAGGATGAGTTTCCAGATGACTGTGAGACTTCCCAGTCGTCAGCAAATGCGGGCCAGGTGGAAGCCAGCATGATGAAAGAGGCAATCGCCTTCATGTGCGCTTCCCCATTGCCCGGTAAACCTTCCATGCGTAGGTGTTTCTGGCGCGGGCGCAGTCGTCCCCCTTCAACTGAGTGCAGGCGGCGTTGTATGCTCCAACCGCCTCCCAAGTCTGCCCGTGCGTCCTAAAGCTGTTGGCAAGTACCCAGGCACCGACCTTTACGTTGGTACATGGATCCAACAGATGCTCTTGCGCGTAGCCCAGGGACTTGAATGGCTCACGTTTCAGCCAGCGGGAATTGATTTGCATCAGCCCAATGTCCACAGAGCGTGTCTTCAAAAGGTGGTCTGCGTTCATCGCACCAGGCCTCAATGACGACTCAACGGTAGCCATCGCCTTAAGCAGGGAAGGTGAAACGCCGTACATTGCTCCCGCCTCTTCAAAGCAGAAGGCGTGAGCCTGGGTGTAAAAAAGGGCTGACACGAGTACAAGCCAACCGGAGGAGAGCGGATTCATGGCACGAATGCTATGGAGCCCGGCAAATCACTTCCAGCGTTAATCAAATAAATGATTTATTGATTGATTGCTGAAATAAATCAGAGAAACGAGTACGATAAAAGGTTTTTTGCGGAACGGAAAAGCCAGGAAGGGCTAAGGGGCTTAGCCTAAAGGACGTGTTCGCTTAAATAGACGCGAACACAAAGGAATACGGGTGGCCTAACGGAAATGCTTTAATGGACAATGGCCTAAAATGGGCTTTAACCAGCCACGCCAACCCATGATCGATGGCGGGAATTACAATAAATGTCTTTTTGGCCCACAGAAAAAGGGTGGGCTAAATCCGGTGATGAAAGTGTCACGTTTACCGCTGTGGTCAGAAACCTTAGTGCTGAAACGCGAATAACCGGTATCGACCCACAAGAGCCGTCCAAGCTTCGATGTCATGACAGTCGGCTATCTGGGGTTGACCCGCCATTCGCTGACTTTTCGCGAATTTCGGCTCGTCGGCCAAAGGCGACTCTGGCCTTTCGATTGACGGCGTCCGTTGTATGCGCAAGACCGGCCGTTGGCTCGCCTCCCGTTCCTGAGCGACGCTTTCCTCAGTTCCGGCGGCAGGCCGGACCCTGAAGAGGTTATCGTGCTTTACCCTAAGAGGGGTCCGCTGCATATGCGTCTTCGGTCAGGTCAGAAGCCAAGCTTCGCGCCAGCACCCAGCAACGTCGCCACGCCCAGCAACGCGAAGATTGTGGCGGCTATGGAGTGCACCAGCTTCATGGGGATCTTTGCCGCGAGCTTGTCCCCCACAAACACTGCAGGCACATCCGCGATCAGCATGCCCAGGGTCGTACCAATCACAACAAGTAGAGGGGTGCCGTAGTGCGCAGCCATAGCCACCGTCGCGATTTGGGTCTTGTCACCCATCTCGGCCAGGAAAAATGTGACCAGCGTAGCGCCGAAAACACCAAACCGCTTGGCGATCTGAGTTTCCTCTTCCTCTATTTTGTCAGGGATCATCGTCCAAATGGCCATGCCGATGAACGAAAGGCCCAGCACCCAGCGCAGAATCTCGGGGGTAACCGTGGCAGTGATCCACGCACCCAGCGCACCAGCGAGACCATGGTTCAAAAGGGTCGCCACCAGAATGCCCGCGATGATTGGGAGGGGTTTCTTGAATCGAGCTGCGAGGATGAAGGCGAGAAGCTGGGTTTTGTCGCCGATTTCAGCAAGGGCGACGACGCCAGTCGAGACGAAGAGAGATTCCATAACAGTAGTTCCACGGCCGGACAACAGACGATTGACCACAACGCATCCCCGGCCAATCGGAGGCGTTGTGGTCAAAGGTCTTGCCAAGCAAGGAAACTGCTTACGCCATGACCTGTGGGTCAAGTATGTTGACGTAAGCCTCTTCGTACTGAAGAGCGGCTACTCCCCAATGACGTTCACACTTTAACGGACGTGCACTATCTTGTCGATGGCCGTAGAGTCTTTCTGGGCTGCTTTCAACTTTGGGGAAAGCGTACCCCGACTGCCGGTGCGGCTTAATTATGAGATAACCAGCGACCACCAGGTACCCCAAGGCAGCCGACAACGCCAACGCTTACCCCTCTAATACAGCAGGGTTTCCTTCCAACCTGCGGCCATGGCCTGTTGCTGCAGCGCGTCGATGCGCGACAGGCGCCCCCACGCTGGACTGGTCGAGGATGACCGTGCCGGTGTCGGTGGCGGCGGCCACGTCGAGTGCGTGCTGGACATCACCCAGCGCCGCCTCCACGCGCTGCCGAAAGTGCTCCAATTCGCCAGACGTCAGCATTGAAATCGCGCCCTTCCGTCAGCGCAACAGCAGCAGGGGAACTTTCGACTGGCGGATCAGCTTGGTGGTGGTGCTGCCGACCAGGAATTCGCGAATTTTGGAGTGACCGTAGGCGCCCATCACGATCAAGTCGATGGCGTGCTCGGTGCGGTAAGCGCACAGCACGTCCTCTACCTGGCCGGCGCGCAGGCTGGCCGTCACCTCGAAGCCGGCCTTCGCCAGGGTAGCGCGTGCCCACTCGAGCTGCTCATGGGCTTCCGGCTTGTCGGCGCCGACCATCACCACGTGGCAGGGCAGGCTGCAGAACAAGGGGCTGGCCGCGACCATCTCGACAGCCTTGCGGGTGGTGGCGCTGCCGTCGAAGGCGACCAGGATGCGGCGCGGCTCGGTGTAGTCGGCGGGAATCACCAGGATCGGGCGATGCAGGGTGCGCACCACGTTTTCCAGATGGCTGCCGATGTGCTCGCCAGCGCTGTCGCCCTGCTCGCCCTGGCGCCCCATCACCAGCAGGCGGATGTCGCTTTCGAACTCGATTAGGGTGTCGACCAGTTCACCGTGACGCTGCCTGCTGGTGATGGGGCTGGTCACGCCATCGTCCAGCGCCCGCGCCTTGGCCGCATCGAGCATGAGCCGGCCCTGCTCCAGCGCCACCTTGCTGCGCTTTTCATCGAGTTCGGCCAGTTCTTGCAGCAGGTGTTCACGGCTGCCCAGTCCGATGTTGCCGCTGAGGTCGACGGGGATCGGATATTCCGACTTGCCCAGCACGTGCAGAAAGTCCAGCGGGGCGTCCATTTGCCGGCTGGCCCAGGCGGCGTAGTCGCACACCGCGAGGGTGATGCTGGAACCGTCGATACATGCAATGACTTGTGACATCGTTGTTGTCTCCCTTAGTGGCCCATCAGATTATCCACGGCACCCGGCTTGTCGTGCACCGCGAAGCGGTCGACGATGGTGACGCTGGCTTCGTTGAGGCCGATGACCTCGACCTCGGTGCCTTCGCGGCGGAACTTGAGCACCACCTTGTCGAGTGCAGCAACGGACGTGATGTCCCAGAAATGCGCCTGGCACAGGTCAATCGTCACCTTGTCCACCGCTTCCTTGAAATCGAAGAAATCGACGAACTTGTCGGCCGAGGCGAAGAACACCTGACCGACGACCTTGTAGGTTCGAGTAAGGCCATCCTCGCTCAGTTCCGACGTCACGTATTTGTACTGCGCCACCTTGTTGGCGAAGAAGATCGCCGCCAGCATCACGCCGATGAACACGCCGATGGCGAGGTTGTGGGTGGCGACGACAAAGACGACGGTCGCCACCATGACCGTGCTGGTACTTAACGGGTGCTTCTTGAGGTTGGCCAGCGAGCCCCAGCTGAAGGTGCCGATCGCGACCATGATCATCACCGCGACCAGTGCCGCCATCGGAATCTGCGCCACCCAGTCGCCGAGGAATACCACCATCAGCAAAAGAAACGCACCGGCCGCGAAGGTCGACAGACGCGTGCGACCGCCGGACTTCACGTTGATCACCGACTGGCCGATCATCGCGCAGCCCGCCATGCCGCCCACCAGGCCGGAGGCGATGTTGGCGATGCCTTGTCCCTTGCATTCGCGGTTCTTGTCGCTGCTGGTGTCGGTGAGATCGTCGACGATGGTCGCGGTCATCATCGATTCGAGCAGGCCGACCACCGCGAGTGAAATCGAGTACGGGAAGATGATCGCCAGGGTCTCGAAATTGAGCGGCACCTCCGGCCATAGAAAGATAGGCAGGGTGTCCGGCAGCGCGCCCATGTCGCCGACGGTGCGGATGTCCATATTCAGGAACATCGCCAGTCCGGTCAGCACGACGATGGTCACCAGCGGCGAGGGAATCGCCTTGGTGATATAGGGGAAGCCATAAATGATCGCCAGCCCGCCGGCGGTCATGGCGTAAACGTGCCAGGTGACGTTGGTCAGTTCGGGCAGCTGCGCCATGAAGATCAGGATCGCCAGCGCGTTGACGAAGCCGGTGACCACCGAGCGCGAGACGAAGCGCATCAGCGAACCCAGCTTGAGATAGCCGGCGCCGATCTGCAGCACGCCGGTCAGCAGGGTGGCGGCCAGCAGGTATTCCAGGCCGTGATCCTTGACCAGGGTAACCATCAGCAGCGCCATCGCGCCGGTGGCGGCGGAGACCATGCCGACACGGCCGCCGACGAAGGCGATCACCACCGCGATGCAGAACGAGGCGTAGAGGCCGACCTTGGGGTCGACCCCGGCGATAACGGAAAAGGCGATGGCTTCGGGAATCAGTGCCAGCGCGACCACGATGCCTGCCAGCAAGTCCCCGCGAATGTTGGAGAACCAGTTTTGTCTAATAGAGTTGATCATTGAACTACCAAATACGAATACGCAATGCGGGCCCACTCCAACCTGCAAGGCGGAGCAAAACCATCGAAAGCTTGAGAACAGGACAGGTCGTGCGGGTGCCATGGGCATCCAGCACGAAGAAACAGCGGAGGGGAACTACCGGGAAATCACATGGGACTGAGGATTTGTTTGGAGCTTGATTGCGTTTCAAGACGGACGATTATCCCATTTTTACCCGTACACTGTCCAGAAGCAGCCGGCGCTGCCGGAAGCGCCTGCATGGGCGGACGGCCACGGTGCTTGAGTGCTCTATTCAACGACTGGTGTGCCGCGCATAGCAGACCTGGTTTTCTCAGAACGTCACCGGCGGCTTTGGCCGATCAACAGAAATACGCGCCGATTTCACGGCTGGCCGCTTACTGACCTCCACCGGCCGCCCAGTAACGCTTTTCCGCTCCGCCAGTGACGGCTTGTGGCCGATCTGAGTCCTCCAAGCTTCGCTAATCGCTGCACCATATCTAACTGTTGTAGGCGAATGCTAATTACACAGAATGACCGCAACACAAGGCTCCGGATGCTTTTATTTACTCTGCAGACCCAAGCCTCATACCACAATCAGAAATAATTTTCAGCAATCAATCCAAATAACCTTTTTTGAATTAACTGCTGCAACTCCAGAAGCAAGTCCATAGTATCGGCGGCATATTTACTCCAAACGTAAATCGCCTACGTGAACCGCCCTGAACATCCCGTCGACCATCCTCATCGGAAATTGCCTCATGGCTTTTCGACCAGCATCCTCAACGCGGATGGCCGGTGACTGGCTGCTTATTGCCGCAGGAGCCCTGAGTGCTGGGGGAGCCTGGGTTATCTGGCAAAGTGCCCGGAAACCCGGCTCCTGGTCATTTATCGGCATGCCGACAGTCATCGAAAGCACTGCTGGCAACCACCTTCTGGTCATATCCGGGAATGCCGTGCTGGAGCAACTGCGGCTGCAATCGCTGGTCGATGGTTGCCGCGACCGCATGGGGTTCGACTATTCGTTATTTCAACAGGATTGCCTGCCGGTCATCCAACTGGCTGCCGAGTGGACTCAACTGCTGCCCGCATCAGAGTCGCACCACCATGCCCAACCAGGCGGCCTGATGACTCACATGATGGAATCCGCCGTCCATGCGCTTCGCTTTCGCCAGGGCTACTTGTTGCCCGTCGGCGCAGCACCGGAAGAAATCCCAGCCCGCAAGCATCGCTGGACTTACGCTGTGTTTCTGGCCGCACTCCTGCACGACATCGGCCGTCCGATGGCCGACATCAATGTCCGGGTTTTGCGTTCGAACAAGCCTTGCGGTAAGTGGCATCCGCTTGCGGGCTCCATGGTCGATCAGGGGCTTACGCATTACGCCCTGGATTTCGAGATCACGCGGGATTACGACCACCACAAGAAGCTGCCCATCGTATTGTTTCAACGGCTGGTTCCCGCCCATGTCCTCGCCTGGCTGGCCGAGGATGGTCAGCTCATGAGGGAGCTGACCAGCTATCTCTCGGGCGAAGAACAAGACAAGGGGGCGCTGCGCGAGATTGTCACCCGCGCGGACTCCGAATCGGTTAAGAGAAACCTGATGCAGGGGCCGCGCACGCGGTTTGCATCGGCCAAGTCGGTGCCGCTGATCGAGCGGCTGATGCAGGCCTTGCGGCTGATGCTGGAAGAAGGTCGCCTGAGCCTGAACCGCGCGGGATCGCACGGCTGGGTCTATGACGGCAAGATATGGTTCGTCTCCAAGCGCCTGGCCGACGAGGTGAGGCAGTTTCTCACCGAGCGCGAAAGCGGGGAGGGTATCCCCGGTAAAGACAAAAACGACCGGCTGTTCGATACCTGGCAGGAATACGGTGCCCTGATCCCTACCAAGGACAACAGGGCAGTGTGGCTGATCACGGTCAGCCTTGATGATGGCTGGGAGCAGAAGCTGACCGTGCTTTGCTTTCCGCTCGACAAGCTGTTCCAGTCGCCCGTTTCATACCCTGAGCCCATGAAGGGCAGGGTGGTTGCTGGAAACCCGGAAGAGGCCAACCATGAGCCTGAGCCAGATTCATTGCCTGCATCCAACCGCCAAAACATTTTGGATGAGCCAGCCCATGATCCCACCCAATCAGACCTGTCTGGGCAGGCAGGTCTGGATGTTCCTGCCGCAACGGCAGAGCCGGATCGCAAGCCTACTCAGATAGAGGGTGAGGCTACGCCCAGGCGGAGCACTGCGGCGCTGCCGCCGCTACGCACCCCTGCGCTGGCGGCAGCGGCTACGGAGCCTGCCACCCTGCAAGATGAAGATTTTCTGGATGAAACGGATGCGGCAACCAGCCGTCCCGCCAGGCCTCGGCCGCCAACGGCGGCGGCCTTGAAGCCTATTGCTCCGGCAGGACAGACTGCGGCCAAACCAAAACCCGGCTCGAAAGTGAAGGAGCCGTCTGGGGCAGCCATGCGCTTCATACGCTGGATTCAGGAAGGGCTTGCCGATGCAAGCCTGTCGTACAACCGGGCCGACGCCATGATTCACTTTGTGGACGAGGGGATGATGCTGGTGTCGCCGGTGATCTTTCGCAAGTTCGCCGAACTGTTCGGGGAGGAGGGCGATGGCACGCCTTCCGACCGCGCCGGCAGCAAACTCGGCACGGGCATCCAGCGCCAGCTTACCAACGCCGGCTGGAACCTGGTCACCGGGGAGAAGAAGAGCAATATCCAGCGCTACATGGTGGTCGGGCAGGACGGCGAGGGGAAGAAGCTCATGTCGGGCGTGGTGATTCTGGATCCAGCCCGCTTCGTCAATCCGCTGCCACCGAACAATCCCTGCATCGTCCGGTTCGACAAGGAAATCGAGCACGTCTGACATGGCCTATCCCCTCGAAAACCTGTTCCGACCCGCAGTGGAATACATCCCGGCGTTCACTTCCCTGACCGGTGCGATCGTCCTGATGACCGCGCATGAATGGTTTTTTTTGCCCAAGGAGCTGATTGTGACGGCGGCGGCCGGGCTGACACTGCACTCAGCCGCGCGACTATGGCAAGGCGTGCGCGTGTCCCGGTTTCAACGCAACCTGACCCGACTGCCCAAATACATCATCCAGACCAGTGAAATCCCAACTTCGCAAAGCCGCCTGTTCCTGGGTCTCGGGTTCAAATGGGATCAGCGCCACACCCAGCGCCTCGCCCTGGCGCGGGATCCCAAGAACCGCCGCTACATCACCCAATCGGGACTGTATACCTGGGCGCGCCGGTTCGAATTCCGCCACGAGGGACGCGGCGGTATCGGGGGCTGGCTGGCGCGGCAGACCCACAAGGAGGTTTGGTGGAATCCGGTTACGCCGCTGCCGCCGGTCGGAGGCGACCCCGTCATACATGGCCTGGAGCCGAACGAAACCGAAATCAGCATGGATCTGGTCGAGCGACCAGGGCACATGGTGGTGCTGGGCACCACCCGGGTGGGTAAATCGCGCCTCGCCGAGGTGCTCATCACCCAGGACATCCGTCGTGGCGACGTAGTGATTGTGTTCGACCCCAAGGGCGATGCCGCCCTGATGACCCGCTGCTACATCGAGGCGGCCATGGCGGGACGGGAATTTTTCATGTTCCACCTGGGCTATCCCGACCAGTCCGCGCGCTACAACCCGATCGGCAATTTCGCCCGCACCACCGAGGTCAGCACCCGAATCGCCGGCCAGCTTCCGGGAGAAGGGCAGTCCGCCGCCTTCAAGGAATTTGTCTGGCGCTTCGTCAACGTGATTGCGCGTGCGCGCACCACGCTCGGCTACCGGCCAGACTACCGCATGATTTACGAGGATGCGGTCAATATCGACGCTCTCGCTCTGGAATATTTCCGATTCTGGCTCGACCGCGAACACCCTGGCTGGAAAGAGGAGGTCAACGCCATCGAGATGGACAAATCCCAGATCCAGCAGGCCATGAAGTCAGGGCGCGCCATGGACGCGATGAAGATCATGCTCTACGTGCGGGAGAACAACCTGCACGACCCGATCGCCGACGGCTTGTCATCCATTCTTTCCAATGACCGCAGCTATTTCGAGAAGCTGGTTTCCAGTCTTTACCCGCTGCTGGAAAAGCTCACCACCGGCAAAACCGCGCAGATTCTGTCGCCGCAGTATGACGACCCCAACGATCCACGACCGATTTTCGACTGGATGAGCGTCATCGAACGGGGTGCCGTGGTGTATGTCGGGCTGGATTCACTTTCGGATTACGAAGTGGCGGGAGCCGTGGGCAACGCCATGTTCGCCGACCTGACTTCCATCGCTGGCCAGACCTACAAATTCGAGCAGGGCTATGGACTTTCCTCCGCCATCCCCAAGCGCAAGCTCTGCATCCATGCGGATGAGTTCAACGAACTGATCGGGGACGAGTTCATCCCGTTGCTGAACAAGGCGGGCGGCGCAGGCTTCCAGGTGGCAGTTTACACACAGACTTGGGCGGATGTGGAAGCCCGCATCGGCAACAAGGCCAAGGCCGCGCAGATCGGCGGCAACCTCAATACCCTCATCATGCTGCGGGTCAAAAACAAGGAAACCGCCGAAATCCTCACCAACCAGCTTCCTGACGTGCAACTGGTCACGTCGGTTCAGGCCAGCGCCGCTACCGACAGCTCGGATGACCGTGAAGTTTTATCGTTCACCACGCGCAACGAGGATCGCGTCAGCACCCAGTCCGCGCCCATGCTGTCACCGGCTGATCTGGTGCAATTGCCCAAGGGACAAGCCTTTGCGCTAATCGAGGGCGGCCAGCTCTATAAAATCCGGCTGCCCCTGTTCGATCCCGACGGAGTGCATCCAATTCCGTCTTCGCTGGAGGATATTGCCGCCAGCATGCGTCAGAATTACGACTCGCACGGCATCGAGACTGACACCCTGGTGGTTGAAGGGAGGGGCAGTGGCTTCTAGGTCATCCGGGCTTTACGATGGCAATGTGGCCGTCGCGTTTCTGTGGCCGCTGCAGTGGCTGTTCGGCACGCTGATGCTGTATATCCTGCTGGGCCTCATCGCGCTGGTGATGGCCTTTCTTTTCGCCAAATACCAGTGGGCCGACCCAGTTCAGGCGGCAGATGCCCTGTTCCAGGCCGAATCTGCCCGCGTCAAAGCTCTGGTCCATCCAGGAAGTTATGTAGGCGGCCTTGCGACCATTACGGCGCAAACCCAGGAATGGACCTACTGGCTGTTTTTCAAGGCCACGTCGCTTCACGAAGCCACCTATGCCTATTTTGCGGGCTATCGAGTCAACGAAATCGACCGGCTGTACCTCAGTCAGCTTGTCGCGCGCAACGCCCGCGAAATCTACCTCGCCATGAACGTGATTCAAGTCTACGGCATTCGAATCGGGTTTGTTCTCGCGTCATTGCCGCTGTTTTTCCTGCTGTATGTCGTTTCAGGCATTGACGGACTGACTGAGCGCTACATCCGTCGTGCCTGTTCAGGCCGGGAGTCGGCGGACATCCACAAGATCGGGAGGTTGTCCAAACTGATGTTCTTTGCGTCGGGCGTCACGCTTTATCTCTGCCTACCGATCGCCATGAGTCCATTCTGGATGATCACGCCGCTGGCGCTCGTATTTACCGTTGCAACCCGCGTGCAATGGCAGTTTTATAAGAAATATTTTTGAGAGGAATACTGTATATGTTGACAGGGCGAGAAAAATTAGGTTTGATGATGATCTAGTAGGGTCAGGGATGTGACCCAACGAGTCTTTTTTGAGCAGCGCTAAAGCCCGTTTGGGCTTTTTCTAAACCATTATAATTTCGTGTAATGTATATTATGTAAAATAAAATACTTCATGTCGGTTCTCAAGAAAGCGCTCTGGCATGCAGCCCACCTAAGTAATTTCCAGCATTAGCACGGCACGCCTGGAATTCATGTTATATACCATTTAATAAATCAGGAATGGGCCATCTATAAAAATGAGAACAGTCGTCATCACAAAAGAACCCGTCGAGTTATATAAGATCCTGAAATTCGAAGGCATGGTTGCCAGCGGGGGCGAGGCGAAATCGGTTATCGCCGAGGGCCAGGTTCACGTGAATGGACAGGTGGAAACGCAAAAACGAAAACAGATCGTTTCGGGCGATGTCATAACGTTCGGGACCGAGCAAATCGGCATCCAGTTCAAGCAGGATTAGTTGATTCGGCACTATGGCTGGATACGTTTCCTGACGTGACGCTTCGAGTGGAAACCGATGTTACGGCTGCAAAAATCATTGAACACCTGGGGTACACCCGATTTCGAAAAAGTGCTCAAGCTTGAAATCGAACGGCTGGATACGCGGCAATTGCCGTTGCAGCAGGGCTTGACTGCGAGCAGTCATGTTACAGACCGGCCCATTCAGGCGATGATCCTTGGGGTGACCGAGACAGCCGCACGCATCAGTGTCAAGGCAGGGGTCTTTTATACGGGGGTGATTGCAGGCTGCAATTGTGCGGACGACCCCTCGCCTGTCGACGAACAGAACGAATATTGTGTGATTCAACTCGACATCGATAAAGCGACCGCCGAATCAACGGTGCATCTACTGGCCGATTAGTTGCTACAAGCCCCCTCTTCCGCTTTATCTAAAACTTGCGCTGCCCGGCTCCCGTAGCCGAGAGCTTATCCGGACGTCGGCTGGCTCAATTCAAGTTCATCCCCAAACGGCCGGCCTGGATACTGAAAAGCCACCGGGCCGTCGGGCAAGGCGTGAACAAACTGACGAACGAACGGGTCGGTCGACTCGGCCAATCCGGCTGCATCGCCTTCGGCAACCACCACGCCGTCGTGAATAAAATAGATGTAATCGGCGATTTTGAGCGATTCGGACACGTCGTACGTCACCATAATCGAGGTCAGTCCGAGCGCATCGTTGAGGCGACGAATCAGGTTGGCAATGACGTTGAGCGAGATCGGGTCAAGCCCTGCAAACGGCTCGTCGTACATGATCAGCATGGGGTCGAGCGCAATCGCGCGGGCGAGCGCCACGCGGCGCTCCATGCCGCCCGAGAGCTCGCCGGTGCGCAACGCATGCGCGCCGCGCAGCCCAACGGCGTGCAGTTTCATCAACACCAGGTCATGAATGACGTCCTCCGGCAGGTCGGTATGCTCGCGCATCGGATAGGCAATATTGTCGAACACCGACAGGTCGCTGAACAGTCCGCTGACCTGAAACATCATCCCCATCTTGCGCCGGATCGCGTAGAGCGCTTTATTGTCCAGCTCGTGGATCACCTGGCCATTGAATTTCACACTGCCCTGCGAGGGCCGGAGCTGGCCGCCAAAGTGCCGCAGCAGCGTGGTTTTTCCGCAGCCGCTGACGCCCAGAATGGCAACCACCTTGCCACGCGGAATGTCGAGGTGGATGCCCTTGAGCACCGTGTTGTTCTCAAACGAAAAATGCAGATCGCGCACCTCGACCAGGTTTTCGGCTGACGGCGACATATTCATGTTTTCCAGATCCACGGTCATTTCCATATCCGGCAATCGGGCCGCATCAGTCTGCGGACAACAAGGCATCCGGCGCTTCCAGCGCAGCCTTCACCGCAACCAGAAACTGCACCGCGTCGCGGCCGTCGATCAGGCGGTGGTCGTAGGTCAGGGCCAGATACATCATGGGGCGGATCACCACCTGGCCATGTTCGGCGATGGGGCGCTCCTGGATGGTATGCATGCCGAGGATGGCCGACTGCGGCGGATTGAGAATGGGGGTGGACAGCAGCGAGCCG
>NCIF01000246.1 GCA_002256785.1 Hydrogenophilales bacterium 17-61-9 | reverse complement strand
AGAAACCGGCGGTTGCGTGTCGGATTCGCTGGAAATGGCGCGCTTCGGCCACGCCCACCCGGCGAAGACGCTGATCGTCGCCGGGGTCAAATTCATGGGCGAAACAGCCAAGATCCTCAATCCGGAAAAGCGCGTGCTGATGCCCGACCTCGGTGCCGACTGCTCGCTCGATCTGGCCTGCCCGGCGGATGAGTTCGCGGCCTTTTGCGACGCCCACCCGGACCGGCTGTCGGTGGTCTATGCCAACACCAGCGCAGCGGTGAAGGCGCGCGCCGACTGGGTGGTCACTTCGGGTATCGCGGTCAAGATCGTCAAATACCTGCATCAACAAGGCCACAAACTGCTGTGGGCGCCGGATCGCCATCTCGGCGACTACGTGCAGCGCGTCACGGGCGCCGACATGCTGCTGTGGCAAGGCTCCTGTGTCGTGCACGAAGCCTTCAAGGCCGACGCGCTGAAGACACTGCGCGCCGAGCATCCGGCCGCCGCCGTGCTGGTGCATCCCGAATCGCCCGCAGCGGTGATCGCGCAAGCCGATGTGGTGGGCTCGACAACGCAGCTAATCGCTGCGGTCAAAGACCTGCCGAATCCCGAATTCATTGTCGCCACCGACAACGGCATCTTCCACAAAATGCGTGCCGCCGCCCCCGGCAAAGTCCTGATCGAAGCGCCGACCGCAGGCGAGGGTGCGACCTGCCAGTCGTGCGCGCACTGTCCGTGGATGGCGATGAACGGTCTGCGCAATCTGGCCAGCGTGCTGGAATCGGCTACGGCAGGCCAGCCCGTCGCAAACGAGATTCATATCGAAGAAGGCATCCGCGCCAAAGCGCTATTGTCGATCCAGCGCATGCTGGACTTTGCCACCGCCGAAAAATCCGGCCGCATCCAACTCGGGGACTGAACCATGGCTGGAGCCAGCTTGCTTGCACTGCTCGACGACATTGCCACCATCCTCGACGATGTGTCGGTGATGACGCAGGTCGCCGCCAAGAAAACCGCCGGCGTGCTGGGCGACGACCTTGCGCTCAACGCCCAGCAGGTTTCCGGCGTCAGGGCCGAACGCGAACTGCCGGTGGTGTGGGCGGTCGCCAAGGGCTCGTTCATCAACAAGGCGATTCTGGTTCCCGCCGCGCTCGCCATCAGCGCGTTTGCGCCCTGGCTGGTCACGCCCCTGCTGATGCTGGGCGGCGCGTTTCTGTGCTTCGAAGGCTTCGAGAAGCTGGCCCACAAATATCTGCACAGCGCGGCCGAAGACAACGCCCACCATGCCGAGCTGACGCATGCGCTGGAAGACCCGACGATCGATCTGGTCGCGCTGGAAAAGGACAAGATCAAGGGCGCCATCCGCACCGACTTCATCCTCTCTGCCGAAATCATCGTCATCACCCTCGGCACCGTGGCCGCCGCCTCGTTC
>NCIF01000245.1 GCA_002256785.1 Hydrogenophilales bacterium 17-61-9 | reverse complement strand
ATCGCCTGGCACCAGATACGATGTGATGTTCGCGAACGAGTTGGTGGCCATGCCGTCATGGTCGCTGACTGGACTTCCCCCGGTTTTGTAGACACCTGTTAAGGTCGAAACTGAACTGGAGAGTGAGTCATGAAGAGAGTGAGATACACAGCCGAATTCAAATCTGAGGCTGTACGACAAGTGACCGATCGGGGTCATGGGGTGGTGGACGTAGCCAAGCGTTTGGGTGTCTCAGACAAAAGCCTGTATCTGTGGGTGCGCCTTGCCAAGGAACGGCAGGGATTGGGCAGGGGTGAGACGGCCACTTTGCGCAGCGAGGTGTCGCGACTCAAAGCCGAACTCAAGCGCACCAGTGAGGAGCGCGATATCCTAAAAAAGGCCGCAACGTACTTTGCCAAGCTGTCCGGGTGAAGTACGTATTCATGGCCGAGCACCATGGACAATTTCGCTTGAGCAGCATGTGCCGGGTGCTACGGGTTCAACGCAGCGGCTACTACGCCTGGAAAGCACGCCCCAAGTCAGCCCGCACCCTGGCTGATGAATCCCTGTTGGAGAGCATCAAACAGTCCTTTGAGAACAGCCACGGCATCTACGGCAGCCCACGCGTACACCGTGATCTGCGAGAGGACGGGGTTCTGTGTGGCGAGAAGCGTGTGGCACGGTTGATGCGGCAAACCCAACTGCGCTCGGTACGTGGCTATAAACGTCCGCGCTACAAAGTTGGCAAGCCCGCCACCACTGCGCCCAATCGCTTGCAACGCGAGTTCACTGTTGCCCTGCCAGATCAGGTCTGGGTCACTGACATTACGTACATCCGAACCTATGAGGGCTGGCTGTATCTGACCGTGGTGATTGACCTGTACTCACGTATGGTGGTCGGCTGGTCTATGAATTCCACCATGGCGACAGCTTTGGTTCTGGATGCCCTGATGATGGCTGTATGGCGCAGGCGGCCTGAAACGCCAGTGATGATCCATTCAGATCAAGGCAGTCAGTTCGGTAGCGATGACTTCAATCGTTGGTGCAAAGATAACGAACTAGTGCCCAGCATGAGTCGTCGTGGCAACTGCTGGGATAATGCCGTCGCTGAATCCTTCTTTAGCAGCCTCAAGAAGGAACGCATCAAACGCCGCATCTATGCCACCAGGCAGGAAGCAAAGTCAGATGTGTTTGATTACATCGAGGGGTTCTACAATAGAGTCCGCAGGCACAGTCACCTCGACCAACTGAGCCCACTGGCATTCGAGCAGCTTCAAACTGGAAGTTGAAATATGTCTACGGAAGTGGGGGAAGTCCACATTGTCCTCCAGCCCAAGCAACACTTGGGTGTGAACGCTCAGTACGGTTTGCTAACTGGAGAAGGTGGAATTTCGGCTGGTTATCCCCTCAACGCATTCCCCACCACCTCGGCCAC
>NCIF01000244.1 GCA_002256785.1 Hydrogenophilales bacterium 17-61-9 | reverse complement strand
GGCACGTCGGCCGGGTTCTGGGTGACGAAAAACACGCCGACGCCCTTGGAGCGGATCAGCCGCACCACCTGCTCGATCTTGTCGACCAGCGCATCGGGTGCGTCGGTAAACAGCAGATGCGCTTCGTCGAAAAAGAACACCAGTTTCGGCTTGTCGAGGTCGCCCGCTTCGGGCAGGTTTTCGTACAGCTCGGACAGCAGCCACAGCAGCAGGGTGGCGTACATTTTGGGCGACTGCATCAGGGTGTCGGCCGACAGGATGTTGATGACACCGCGTCCCTGGTCGGTCTGGATCAGGTCGGCGATGTTGAGCATCGGCTCGCCGAAAATCTGCTCGCCACCTTGCGACTCCAGCGCCAGCAGGCCGCGCTGGATCGCGCCGACGGATGCCGCCGACACGTTGCCGTAATCGGTGGTGAACTGCTTGGCGTTCTCGCCCACATACGCCAGCATTGCGCGCAGGTCTTTGAGGTCGAGCAGCAGCAGGCCGTTATCGTCGGCCACTTTAAATACCAGATTGAGCACGCCGTTCTGCTCCTCGACGATGACCTGGCGCGTGCGCACCGGCTTGGCCGGGAACAGATCGAGCGACTCGAGGCGCCCATAGCGGTTGGGGATGACGTTGATGGCGGAGGTCAGCGCCGCCATCGAAAACGCCGGGGTGTTGAACGGGTTGTTCATGTTCAGGATTCCTTTCAGGCGGACTGACGAATGAGGATGCCGCGTGCTTCCAATGCGGCGATGGCGGCGACCTTGTGCTCGGGCGTGATGCCCGCAGGCCAGACGACGGCGTGGGATGCGACGACGGCGTGGCGTGCGAGCAGCAGGACGTTGTCGCGCTCGATCAGGCTGGCGTCGCAGTCGCCCAGCAGGATCCCCACGGGCGATTCGGTGCCGTCGGTCGCGTCCGGCTCGTAGCGCTTGATCTTGGAAGTCGCGGCGACGCGGCCCACGACGGCGCCGAGTTCGAGGCGCTGGCCTGCGGCCACGGTGACGACGTCACGCGAGTAGTTGAGGCAGTCCTCCTCGTACTTGAGGAGATCGCCGAGGTTGAGAGGTTCGTTGAGTGCAGACATGGCTTCAGTCCTTTCCAGTGAGTTTCTTGACGGCCTTCATGAGGGGGTTCTGCTCCGGCGATGCGGCAGTGGCAGCAGCGTCCGGATGGATCATGGAACTGATCTCCGTGCCCTGTGCCCGACCGGCCAGGAGCGTCTTGCGCACCTGTGCGACGCTGGCGCCTTCACTGAGGAAGGACAGAGTGAGCCCGGGCTGACCAGCCAACTGGCACAGCTCGGCGATCGCCACGGCATCGGCGCGCACCTGGGTGACGGCTGCGTCCACTGCTGCAGCGACGTCGTTGCCGACGCTGTGGTCCTGTGGCTGCGCTGCGGCGTTGCCGCCGGTGTGGTCGGGCTTT
>NCIF01000243.1 GCA_002256785.1 Hydrogenophilales bacterium 17-61-9 | reverse complement strand
TTCCTCGCGCAGGTGCTCGGCATCGATGCTGGCGATCGGGCGGCGGCATGAAAATCCTGCACGTTTTCGATCACACCTTGCCGCTGCATTCCGGCTACACCTTCCGCAGTGCCGCGATCCTGCGCGAACAGCGCAAGCTGGGCTGGGATACCCATCACCTGTCGGGTCCCAAGCAGATCAATTGCAGCGTCGCCGAAGAAGACGCCGACGGCCTGCATTTTTACCGCACGCCAAAACCCAAGGGCCTGCTGGCGAAACTGCCGGGCGCCGACCCGTTTGCGGTGATGGGCGCGATCGAGTCGCGCCTGCTCGAACTGGCCCGAACCTTGCGCCCCGACGTCATTCATGCACATTCGCCGGTGCTCGATGCAGTGCCGGCGATCCGCGTGGGCCGTAAACTGGGCATTCCGGTGGTGTACGAGATCCGTGCTTTCTGGGAAGACGCGGCGGTGGATCACGGCTCGACCCGCGAAGGCAGCCTGCGCTACAAGCTGACCCGCGCGCTGGAAACCTGGGCGGTCAAAAATGCGGATGCCGTCACCGTCATCTGCGAAGGCCTGCGGCAGGATCTGGCGTCGCGCGGCATCGCGCCCGGCAAGATCACGGTGATTCCGAACGCGGTCGATATCGACAAGTTTGCCGTCGGCGGCCGCCCCGACCCCGAGCTGAAAATGAAACTCGGGCTGGGCAGCAGCCGCGTGCTGGGATTCATCGGCTCGTTCTACGCTTACGAAGGTCTCGACCTGTTGCTCGACGCGCTGCCGGCGATTCTCAGGCAGTTGCCTGATGTGAAAGTGCTGCTGGTTGGCGGTGGGCCTCAGGAGATGGCCCTCAAACAACAGGTGATGGCGCTGGATTTGAAAGAGCGCGTGATTTTTACCGGGCGCGTGCCACATGGCGACGTGAACCGCTATTACGACCTGATCGATGTGCTGGTCTATGCGCGCCACCCGATGCGCCTGACCGAGCTGGTGACGCCGTTGAAGCCGCTGGAAGCGATGGCGCAGGAGCGCCTGATGGTGGCGTCGGACGTTGGCGGCCACAAGGAGTTGATCGAGGATGGCAAGACCGGCGTGCTGTTTCGCGCCGGCGAGGCGGACGACCTCGCTGCCAAGGTGGTCGACTTGCTGAAAAACGAGGCAGGCTGGGCGGAGATGAAACGCCACGGCCGCGCCTTCGTCGAATCCGAGCGTAACTGGACCGCCAGCGTGGCGCGTTATCGCGACGTGTATGGCCGGCTGATCGAGGGCGCGCGCCTTGGCTGAGGCGATGACGACGACGGATCGCATCGACCTGGTCGTGTTCAGCGCGCTGTTCCCGAGCGCCGTGCGGCCGGGCGCGGGGCTGTTCATCCGCGAGCGCATGTTCCGCGTCGCCCGCCAGCGGCCGCTCGCCGTGGTGTCGCCGCAGCCGTGGTTT
>NCIF01000242.1 GCA_002256785.1 Hydrogenophilales bacterium 17-61-9 | reverse complement strand
GTTGGCGTTCCGCGTCGCCTGGTTGAGACCGCGAATCTGTGAAGTCATGCGCTCTGAAATCGCCAGACCTGCCGCGTCGTCTTTCGCGCTGTTGATACGAAGACCTGAAGACAGGCGCTGAATCGCGGTGTTGAGCGATGACTGCGAAGCATTTAAGTTGCGCTGGGCGTTAAGCGAAGCGATGTTGGTATTGATTACTGCTGGCATGATGTTTCTCCTTGGGTGGGTCGATTGATTCGGCTCGTGCCGTCAACTTTGGTCTGCCCGCTTGGGCCACATGAACCGCCGTTGTGTGAGGAATCGTCGTGTGTTGGAGAAAGTTAAGGCCGATTTAAAAAAAACTGCACAGATTTCATTTTGAGCCCCGTGGGCCTCGCAATTGACCGGGTTCATGCTTTTGCAAGGGGCGCGTTGGGCGCGATACACACGCGATTTTTGCCGGTTTGTTTGGCTATATACATGGCGGCGTCGGCGCGGGCGATACTGGTTTCCTGCGATTCGCCCTTGGCGCGCAGGGCAACGCCGGCGCTGAAGGTGATCAGCACCTGTTCGTTCTTGTCGAGAAAGAATTTCTTGGTCAGGCTGCGCTGCAGCCGGGTGATGATGTTGGTGGCGCCCTCAAGCAGGGTGTTGGGCAGCATGACGAGAAACTCTTCGCCCCCCATGCGCGCGATATGGTCGGTGAGACGCAACTCCTCCTTGGCAACCGCAACCAGGTGAACCAGCGCATCGTCGCCGGTTTGATGGCCGCGCGTGTCGTTCAGCGCCTTGAAGTTGTCGATGTCGATAACGGCGATGCAGAACGGGGAATTGTGGCGGTCGGCCCGCGAAGCCTCGCGGGCGAATTCATCTTCCATGCCGCGCCGGTTGAGGCTGCCGGTGAGCGGGTCTTCACGCACCAGCGAGCTCATTTCGGTGAGCTGGGTTTCCAGCTGCATGATGCGGGCTTCGGCCTGCACGGCGGTGTCGCGTTCGTGCAGCAGCTGGTCGTGCGCGCGCCGGTTGTCGGCTTGCGCAATGCGGGTTTCGTTTATCAGGCTTTCCAGAATGCGATTGAGTTCCAGCACATCTTCGGTGCCCTGGATGCGTTCGACATGGTGGGTGATCTTGGTCTGGTAATCGTCGTTGGCAGACAGCGCATCGCTGAGGCGGCTGACAAAGGTGGTCATGGTGGCCTTAAGCTTGGCGGTGGCTTCACGCAAGCCATGTTTGACCATGCTTTGTTTGTAGATGACTTCCTTGAGGCGCTTTTCAGCCTCTTGCAACGACTTGATCGGCATCGGGCCTGCAATGACGTCTTGCACCATGTCGAGCTGGCCACGCAGCCAGGTGTCGTCGTCGAGCAGCTCGCCGATGTTTTCCACCAGCAGCAGCAGGATGCGCTTGAGGGTTTCCTGCTGCTCGTGCATATCGCTGCCTTGCAG
>NCIF01000129.1 GCA_002256785.1 Hydrogenophilales bacterium 17-61-9 | reverse complement strand
GTCGGTGATGTGCAGCAGGCCGTCGATGCCGCCCAGGTCCACGAACGCGCCGTAGTCGGTGATGTTCTTGACCACGCCCTTGACGATGGAGCCTTCCTTGAGGTTCTCCATCATCGCTTCGCGGTCGGCGCCCATGGTCTCTTCCAGCACGGCGCGGCGCGAAACAACGACGTTGTTGCGCTTGCGGTCGAGCTTGATGACCTTGAATTCCATTTCCTTGTATTCGAACGGCGTGGTGTCCTTGACCGGGCGCATGTCGACCAGCGAACCCGGCAGGAACGCGCGCAGACCGCCGACCAGCACCGTCAGACCGCCCTTGACCTTGCCCTGCACCATGCCGGTGACGATCCGGCCTTCGTTCATCGCCGCTTCCAGATCCAGCCACGCGGCCAGTTTCTTGGCGCGCTCGCGCGACAGCTTGGTGGCGCCGAAGCCGTCTTCGATCGACTCGATGGCGACCGACACGAAATCGCCGATCGTGGCTTCGATTTCGCCCAGATCGTTCTTGAATTCCTCGATGGGAATCAGGCTCTCGGATTTGAGGCCGGCGTTCACCGTCACGAAGTTGCCGTCGATACCGACGATTTCAGCGGTGATCACTTCACCCTGACGCATTTCCTGATGTTCGAGGGATTCCTCGAATAGCGCGGCAAAACTTTCCATCGACTCGGGGGCAAAAGAAGCAGTTGCAGTAGACATTTAAAACCTTCAGTCCGTCGGTGAGGACGGGGTTAGTTGCACATCGTCAGCCTGCAGGGCACAGGCCGACACGGGGAAAACCGACTTGTTACGGGTCTTACATTAAACGGGCATTACATACAGCATAGTGCGCCAACACCGCTTGCACCGCCGACTCGATGCCCATGCGGGTCGTATCGAGCAACAGCGCATCCGGCGCGGGTTTCAGCGGCGCCACGGCGCGGGCCGTGTCGCGCGCATCGCGCGCCTGCATATCAGCAACAAGGTTGGGGAGATTAGCAGAGTTCCCCTTTTCGATCAACTGCTTATACCGCCGCTCGGCACGCGCTTCGGCACTGGCGGTGAGGAAGACCTTGGCCACCGCGTCGGCGAACACCACGGTACCCATGTCGCGGCCATCGGCCACCAGGCCGGGTGCCTGCCGGTAGGCGCGCTGGCGGTCGAGCAAGGCCGCGCGCACCGTCGGCAGCGCGGCCACTTTCGAGGCGCCCTCACCCACCGCCTCGGCGCGGATGGCATCGGTCACGTTTTCCTCCGCCAGCCACACCGCGCCGTCATGAAAGGTGGCGGGCAGCGTGGCCGCCAATTGCGCCACCGCGGCTTCGTTGTCCAGCGCCACGCCCTGCTTCATCGCCGACAGCGCGGTCAGCCGGTAAAGCGCGCCGCTGTCGAGGAAATGAAAGCCGAGCACGGCCGCCACCCGCTCGGCCACGGTGCCCTTACCCGAGGCCGAGGGGCCGTCGATGGCGATGACGGGGATATTGACTGGAGACAGCGTCATTGGGCAATCCCCGCAAATATTCTGAAATACGTCGGAAAGGTCTTGTTCACGCACGCCGGGTCGTTGATCCGCACCGGCACGCCGCCAAGCGAGACCAGCGACAGGCACATCGCCATGCGGTGGTCGTCATAGGTATCGATGACGGCGTTGGGAGTCAGGCTTTCCGGCGGCGCGATGCGGATGAAGTCCGCGCCCTCTTCCACCGTCGCGCCGACCTTGCGCAGCTCGACCGCCATCGCCGCAATGCGGTCGGTTTCCTTCACCCGCCAGCTGGCGATGTTACGCAGCGTGGTCGTGCCGTCGGCGAACAGCGCCGCCACCGCCAGCGTCATCGCGGCGTCGGGGATGGCGTTGCAGTCGAGGTCGATCGCCTTCAGGCGGCCATTTCTTGGCGCAGAGGCCTCGATCCAGTTCGGGCCCATGTCGATCTGCGCCCCCATCTGCGCCAGCGCATCGGCAAAGTGCACGTCGCCCTGCACGCTGTCGCGGCCGACGCCTTCCACCCGCACCGGGCCGCCGCCGATGGCGCCCGCGGCGAGGAAATAGGACGCCGACGAGGCATCGCCTTCCACCCAGATTTCGCCGGGACTCCGGTAGCGCGCCGCCGCCGGGACGCCGAAGCGCTGCCAGCCGTCGCGCGCAATGTCCACGCCGAAGCGGCGCAGCATCGCCAGCGTGATGCCGATATAGGGCTTGGAAATCAGCTCGCCGACGACTTCGATCGTGGTGTTGCGCTGCCGCAGCGGCAGCGCCATCAGAAGGCCGGTGAGGAACTGGCTCGACACATTGCCGCGCACCTCGGTGGTATCGCCGGCAATTTCCGCCGGATGGATCTTCAGCGGCGGAAAGCCCGCCTCGCCGAGATAGTCGATGCGCGCGCCGAGTGTGCGCAAGGCGTCGACCAGATCGCCGATCGGCCGCTCGTGCATCCGCGCCACGCCTTTCAGCACATACTCGCCGCCCGACAGGGCGCAGGCGGCGGTCAGCGACCGGAAGGCCGTGCCGGCATTGCCGAGGAACAGCTCGGCCCGCTTGACAGGAAAACCAGCGACCGGAAACGCGCCGCCCACGCCGGTGATCTCGTAGTCGTCGGAATCGCTCACCCGCGCCACGCCCACGCCCAGCGCGCGCAAGGCATCGAGCATCACCCGGGTGTCGTCGGAATCGAGCAGCGCGCGCACGATGGTCGTGCCTTTCGCCAGCGCTGCCAGCAGCAGCACGCGATTGGAAATGCTTTTGGAACCCGGCAGGCGCACCGTGCCGCGCGCGGCGGTGCTGGCGGGTAAATCGATGAATTCCATCAGGTTTTTTTGTGTATCCAGTGATTGCGCGCCTCGCGGGCGCGCGAAAAGATCGCCAGCAAGGCCTCGGCATCCTCGGCTGACACGGCGCTGCGCAACGCTTGCAACGCAGCGATGTAAGCATCCAGCTCGGTCAACACGGCTTCGCAGTTCGCCAGCGCAATGTCGCGCCACATTTCGGGACTGCTGCCTGCAATGCGGGTGAAATCGCGGAAGCCGCTGGCGGCATAGCGGAAAAAGGTATCGCCGTCGGCGCGCCGCGCCAGTTCGTCCACCAGCGCGAACGCCGCCAGATGCGGCAGGTGGCTCACCGCCGCGAACACGCGGTCGTGCAGGTCGGCGTCCAGCGTCTCGACCTGCGCCCCGGTCGCCTGCCACAGCGCCGTGACGGTGGCGAGCGCGTCGGCGCGGGTGTCGGCTTGCGGCGTCAGCACCACTTTCCGGCCCTGGTACAGATCGGCGCGCGCAGCGCCGGGGCCGCTCTGCTCGGAGCCGGCAATCGGGTGGCCGGGAACGAAATCGGTGAAACGGTTTTCAAGCGCCGCGCGCGCCGCCGCGACGACGTTGAGCTTGGTGCTGCCGGCGTCGGTGACGATGGCGCCGGCCTTCAGATGCGGCGCAAGCAGTTTCAGCACAGTTGCGGTCTCGCCTACCGGCAGCGCCAGCAGGATGCAATCGGCCTGCCCGGCTTCGGCCCAGTCGGCGGCGCGGTCGATCAGGCCGCGTTCAAGCGCGGCCGCGAGGCTTGCCGGATTGCGCCCCACGCCCAGCACCTCGCGCACCGCGCCGGCCTGTTTCAGGGCCAATGAAAAGGAACCGCCGATCAGGCCGGTGCCGACGAGGGCGAGCGTGTCGACGATCACAGGCAGGCCTTCCGACCGCAAGGGTCAGGCCGTGGTTCTAAAGCCGCGAAAGCGGCAAGAACCACGCTCAGCGCATCGAGGAAACGTGCGTTCTGCCCGGCCAGGCCCACCGACACGCGCAGGAATTCGGGCAGGCCGTAATTGGCGACCGGACGCACGATGACGCCGCGCTTCAGCAATTCGGCATTGATGCGCGCGGCATCGCCGACTTTCGCCAGCAAAAAATTGCCCTTCGACGGCACGGTTTCGATGTTCAACTCGGCCAGCCCGGCCACCAGCTGCGCCATGCCGGCGCGGTTCAAGGCATAGCTGCGCAGCAGGAATTCGATGTCGTCGAGCGCGGCCTCGGCAGCGGCGAGCGCAGGCGCATTGACGTTGAAGGGGTGGCGCACCCGGTTCAAGAGATCGATGACGTCGGGATGCCCGACCCCGTAGCCGACGCGCAGGCCGGCCAGGCCATAGGCCTTGGAGAAGGTGCGGCTGATCAGCAGATTGGGGAAACGCTCGATCCACGCGAGCGTGTCGCAGCGGTCGTCGGTGGGGAGATATTCGCCGTAGGCCTCGTCCAGCACCACCAGCACCCGCGCCGGCACGGTTTCGAGGAAGGCCTCGATCTCCGCCCACGGCAGGAAGGTGCCGGTCGGGTTGTTGGGGTTGGCGATCCACAGCACGCGGGTGTCGTCGCGGATCGCCGCGCGCATCGCGGCAAGGTCATGGCCGTAATTTTTCGCTGCCACCGCGATGCCCTGCGCGCCCACGGTCTGGGTGGCAATCGGGTAGACCGCGAAGGCGTGCTGCGCATAAACCGAGGACGTGCCTGCGGTCAGGAAAGCACGCGCGGCCATGTCCAACACATCGTTCGAACCGTTGCCCAGCACGATCTGGTTCGCCGCCACACCCAGCTTGCCCGACAGTCTGGCCTTCAGGGCAAAACCGGCGCCGTCCGGGTACAAGGCCATGCCATAGAGCGCATCCTGTGCCGCTGCCAGCGCCATGGGGCTGGGGCCGAGCGGATTTTCGTTCGACGCCAGCTTGACGATGTCGCCTTCGGCCAGGCCGAATTCGCGTGCCAGTTCCGAAATGGGTTTGCCAGGCTGGTACGGGGCAATGGCGCGCACATAGTCAGGCGCCAAACCAAAGCAAGTCATGTCGCAACCGTTCATGCTGAGGCGGCAGGATAGGAGCCGAGAACTTTAAGGAAAGCGGCGCGCGCTTCAACTTCGGCCAGCACCGCAGCCAGCCTGGGGTCCTGGCGGTGCGCGTTGCAAACGACAAAGAACAGATATTCCCAGTTGCTTCCCCGCGCCGGGCGCGACTCAAGCTTGCTCATGGAAATGCCGGCGTCGGCAAACGGCTGCAGCAATTTGACCACGGCGCCGGGCTGATTGGCCGCGCCCATCGCCAGCGAGGTTTTATCCTTGCCGGACGGCGCGGCGTCGGTTTGTCCCAACACCAGAAAGCGCGTGGTGTTGCTGACTTCGTCCTCAACGCGCGATTCCACCACAACCAGGCCATACAACTCGGCGGCAGCCTCGGAACCCAGCGTGGCCGCGTCGGGTTCGGCCGCAGCGCGACGCGCGCCCTCGCTGTTGCTCACCACGCTGACGCGTTCGGCGTTGGGGAGGTGACGATTAAGCCACTGCTGGCATTGCGCGAGCGATTGCGCGTGGCCGTAGATGCGGGCGATGCCGTCCAGGCTGGCGCTTTTCCGCATCAGGGTCTGGTGGATCGGCAGCATCACCTCGCTGCAAATCTTGAGCGGGCTGGACACGATGAGGTCGAGCGTACGCCCCACCGCGCCTTCGGTTGAGTTCTCCACCGGCACCACGGCAAAATCGGCACGGCCGGTTTCCACCGCGTGAAAACAGGCGTCGATGTCGGCTTTGGCGAGCGCTTCGGCCTCGTGACCGAAATGCTTGTGCACCGCCTGCTGGCTGAAGCTGCCGGCAGGTCCCAGATAGGCGATACGCGTGGTTTGCTCCAGTGCGCGACAGGCCGAAATGATTTCGCGTATCAGGCGCTCAACCACCTCGCCCGACAGGGGGCCGGAATTGGTTTCACGCAGGCGTCGCACGATCTGCGCCTCGCGTTCCGGACGGTATATTTTTTCGCCATTCTTTGCGCGCCCAACCTGCTGGGCAATGCCCGCGCGTTCCGACAGCAATTTCAGGATGGCATCGTCGATGCTGTCGATGCGCGCGCGCAGCGCCTTCAAATCCTCGTCCATCGTGTCAGGCAGCCGGCAAGTAGCGCACGGCGAGTACGCCGGCAATCGCCGCAAGCTGCTGCATCACCGCAGCGCTTGCGGCACTGTCGACATCGACCAGCGTGTAGGCCATATCGCCCCTCGATTTGTTGACCATGTTGTGAATGTTGAGTCCGGCCGCCGCCAGCACCGACGAAATCTGCCCCACCATGTTGGGCACGTTGGCATTGGCAATCGCGATGCGGTAATCCGATTCGCGCGGCATGCTGACGTTGGGGAAGTTGACCGCATTGAGAATATTGCCATTTTGCAGATAATCGGCGACTTGTTCGGCCACCATCACCACGCAGTTTTCCTCGGCCTCGGACGTGCTGGCGCCCAAGTGCGGCAGCGCGACCACTTTGGCGTGAGCCTTCAGCGCATTCGCCGGGAAGTCGCAGATGTAAGCCCCAAGCGTGTTGGCGTCGAGCGCCTCGATCACCGCGGCATTGTCGACCACGCCTTCGCGCGCGAAATTCAGCAGCACCGCACCCGGCCGCATCACGCCAATGCGCTGGGCGTTGATGAGATTGCGCGTGGCATCCAGCAGCGGCACATGCAGGGTGACAAAGTCGGCCTGGCGCAGCACATCTTCCACGCTCTCGGCGCGCCTGACCTGGGACGGCAGCCGCCACGCGGCGTCCACCGTGATTGCAGGATCGAAGCCGACCACGTTCATGCCGAGGCTGATCGCGGCTTCGGCGATGTAAGAGCCGATCGAGCCCAAACCCACCACGCCGAGCGTGCGGCCCGGCAACTCCATGCCGGCGAACTGCTTTTTGCCGGCTTCGGTTGCGCGGTGCATCTCTTCATCGGAACCGGACAGGCCCTCGACAAACTTGAGCGCCGGCACCAGGTTGCGCGCGCCCATCAGCATGCCGGCAACGACCAGCTCCTTCACCGCATTGGCGTTGGCGCACGGTGCGTTGAACACCGGCACGCCGCGTTCCGACAGTTTCTTCACCGGGATGTTGTTGGTCCCCGCACCGGCGCGGCCTATCGCGCGCACCGAGGCGGGAATCTCCATCTCGTGCATGTTGGCCGAGCGCACCAGGATGGCGTCGGGGTCCACGACATCGCCGCCGACCACATATTGCTGCGGCAACCGCGCCAGTCCGCGTGCGGAAATGGCGTTGAGCGTGAGCACCTTGCGCACGTCAGCCATGGCTTTTTTCGAAGTCGCGCATGCAGTCGACCAGCGCGCGCACGCCCTCGACCGGCATCGCGTTGTAGATCGAGGCGCGCATGCCGCCGACCGAGCGGTGGCCCTTCAGCTGGATCAGGCCGCGATCCTTGGCTGCCTTGAGGAAGGCCTCGTCGAGCGCGGCGTCCTTCAGCGTGAAGGGCACGTTCATCAGCGAGCGGTTGTCTTTCGCCACCGGCGAGTTGTAAAAACCGGTCGCGTCGAGCGCGTCGTACAGCAGGCCGGCCTTTTCGCGGTTGGTCTTTTCCATCGCGCTCAAACCACCGCGCGCCTTCAGCCACTTGAACACCAGCCCCGCCGTGTACATGGCGAAGGTGGGCGGCGTGTTGTACATCGACTCATTGTCGGCATGGGTCTTGTAGTCGAACATGGTCGGCGTGCCGGGCACGGTCTCGCCAATCAGGTCGTCGCGCACGATGACGATGGTCAGCCCCGCCGGGCCGATGT
>NCIF01000128.1 GCA_002256785.1 Hydrogenophilales bacterium 17-61-9 | reverse complement strand
ACGTCCATCTGCTCGATGCCGAGTTCGGCAAACAGTCCAGCCATGATGGCGAATCCACCGGCGATAACAGGCCGGCGGTCGCTGCGCAATCCGGCAAGCTCCAGCATGTCGTGATGCCCGGCCTTGATCATCAGGCTGCGCAGTTTTGCCAGCCCGTCCGCAGTAATCCCGTTTTCCGACAAGCCATTTTTTTCGAGGATTTCACGTAACGCTCGCGCTGTGCCGCTGGAACCAATGGCCTGCTGCCAATTGTCCCTGGAAAACTTTTTGGCGATGCGTTCGACTTCAACCCGGGCGGTCACCTCGGCTGCTCTCATCGCAGTTTTGTCGATTACGCCCCCGGCAAAGAAACGTTGCGAAAAATTGACGCATCCCATGTGCAGGCTCTCGCCTTCGCGAGGGTTGAGTCACTGGCCGACAACGACCTCGGTTGAGCCACCGCCTATATCCACCACCAAGCGGTTGTTGGGCGAAGCGGGTAACGAATGCGCCACGCCCAGGTAAATCAGCCGCGCCTCTTCGCGTCCGGCAACGATCTCGATCGGATGACCGAGCGCGATTTCCGCTTTGCGGATGAATGTATCGGCATTTTTGGCGATGCGTAGCGCCGAGGTGCCGACGCAGCGCACCGCTTCGGGAGACAGGCCGCGCAGACGTTCGCCAAAGCGTTGCAAACAGGCCAGCGCGCCGGCCTGGGTGGCTTCATCGAGCTGTTTTTCGTCGTTGAGTCCGCCTGCCAGACGCACGGTTTCTTTCAGCGAATCGAGCGGATAGAGCTGATCGCCAGACACCCGCACCACTTCCAGGCGGAAGGAGTTGGAACCCATGTCGACGGCAGCAAGCGTGTCGTAAGCTTTCATGCGACGGCTCCAAAGAAGAGGTAAGCCATACCAATAGCCGCCAGAATGCCGGCGACATCTGCAATCAGTCCGCACGTCACGGCGTGCCGCACGCGCTTGATGCCGACCGCGCCGAAATACACGGCCAACACGTAAAACGTCGTTTCCGTACTGCCCTGCACGATGGAGGCCAGGCGCCCGGCAAAAGAGTCCGCGCCGTTTGCCTGCATGGTATCGATCATCATGGCGCGTGCTCCGCTACCGGAAAACGGCTTCATCAGCGCTGTCGGCAGCCCTTCGACCCAGCGCGCATCCAGTCCCAGCGTCAATACCGCGCTCCGCATGCCGCCCATCAGCAGATCAAGGGCGCCGCTTGCGCGAAAAACCGCTATGGCCACCAGCATCGCAACCAGATACGGAATAATCGTGACAGCCGTATGAAAACCTTCCTTCGCGCCTTCAATAAAAGCTTCGTAGGCGTTGACGCGGCGCCATACGGCCATCAGCAGAAAAGTTGAAATGAGTCCGAACAGCAATACGTTGCTGAGTATGGATGACTGCCGCGTCATTTCCGCTGCATCGAGGCTGCCAAAGTACATCACCAGTCCGCCTATGATCGCGGTGGCGCCACCCAGATATCCCATGGTGACGCGATTCCACAGATGCAGGCGCTGGTACAGGCCGGTAACCAGCAGTCCGACCAGGGTGCCGATATAGGTCGTGATGAGCAGCGGCACGAAAACGTCGGTGGGATCCGCCGCGCCCATCTGCGCGCGGTAGGTGAAAATGGTGACCGGCAGCAAGGTGACTGAGGCGGTGTTGATGACCAGGAAAAGGATTTGCGCATCGCTCGCGGTATCAGGCGTGGGATTGAGCTTTTGCAATTCCTGCATCGCCTTGATGCCGAGCGGCGTTGCCGCGTTGTCCAGGCCCAGCATGTTCGCGCCCATGTTCATGGTCATCGCACCGAGCGCCGGATGATTGGGCGGCACCTCGGGAAACAGGCGTTTGAACAGGGGTGCGAGACCGCGCGTGAGAAAGTCCAGCATGCCGGCACGCTCGCCGATTTTCATCACGCCCAGCCACAGTGCCATCACGCCGGTCAAGCCGAGCGCAATTTCAAATGCGGTTTTGCTGCTGTCGAACAATGCCTTGACCAGCGCGGCGAAAATTCCGGCATCGCCCAGAACGATAAGCTTGAAACACGCAATCAGAAAGGCGACGAGGATGAAGCCGATCCACAGCGCATTGAGCATAAGGCCTTATGCCACCCAGCCCGCGATGACGACCAGCAACCCCGCCATCAGCCAGATCACCAAACCGCGCCAGATCATGCTCACGGCGCTGTCGATGCCATCGACCTCGGGCGCCTGACCGGTGCCGAGTTCAGGCCGCCATACGGTTTCACTGCCTGCTTTGATGCTCTGGCCTAACCGCAACCCCATGGCGCCCGCGCCAGCGGCGAGCACGACGCCCTCTTCAGGGTCCGGCCAGGCTGGCGCCTGAGTACGCCAGCAAAAGCTTGCGTCCTCGAAATTGCCGGCGATGGCGTAAGTCAAGGCAGTGAGCCGTGCGGGCAACCAGTTGACGGCATGAAAAACACGCTGTGCGCATAAACCGAATCGACCCTGTGAGTCCACCCAGCGCCGCGACAAAATCGAAGCGCAGCGAAACAGCACAGCGCCGACCGGACCCAGCGGAATCAACAGCACAAACCAGAACAGCACGCCGAACATTTGCCGGTGGCTCGACGTCATCGTCTGTTCGATCGTGACGCGGGTGATGTCATCCTCGCTGAATTCGCTGGCATCGCCGCCACGCCAGTCAACCAGAAGCGCGCGCGCGCCGTCGAGATCGCCTGCGCGCAATAAGCGTGCAATCTGTTCGGCCGTATCGCTGAAGTATTTGAAGCCCATGGTGAAGTACAACACCAGCACATTCCAGCCCCAGCCCAGAACAGGATGGATGCCGCTGAGCAAAGAAAAAATCAACCACACGCCCAGCAACACCGGCAATACCGCCAGCGTCCAGGCGATGGCGCCATGGCTGTATTCACCCGCATTCAGGCGCCGCTCCAGCCACAAAATAAAACGGGTGTATAGCTGGTAATGCGGCAACCTGCGCCGCAACGGGCGCAGGTGTTCGAGGGCAACGGCAGCAAGAACGGAGAAGAAAGCCATCAGCGATCCATTTCAAGCGTAAAGGCGCCGATCCGGCTTACCTGTCCGGCAGGCCGATACAATTCGACTGTCGGCATGACCAGGGTTTTGCCGTTCGACTCCAGGAATTCAGACAAGGCCTGATACGTTTTGGACGGCGCCAGCAACGTCGCTGCCTGAACGCGGGCGGCATACACAGCGCGGCGCTCGATGCGTCCCTCTTGCATCCCGGCGGGAACCGGAGCGGTATCGGCCAGCGTGTAGCCCAGTTGCGCGCGCACCTTGCCGCTGGCCGCGCGCGGGTCAGTGAGTATCACGCTGATGGTGTCGCCTGCTGCCACCTTGGCGACGGTAAATTTATCCAGGGCGGTACGCTGGGATTTGCGCATATTGCTGATCGGCCCTTCGTAGTCGATGTAGGCATATCGATAGGGACCCGCCTCGGTCTTTGAAATGCTGACCGAACTGAACCCGCCCCACCACCAGAACACCGCCAGCAGCGGCAATACGAATGCCAGCAGGAAAGCTGGCCACTGTTTTTTGAACACTGATTTCCCCCTTTTCTCCCCGCGAAGATACCACAGGCCAGGCGCCATTCGACCCGAACACGCTGAACGTTCACGCCGGATTCCGGTCCAGTCCATGTTCGCGCGAATTGCAGACTGAGGCGATGACCTGACTGGATACCCCTGCGCCTGATTCAGCCGTTCAGGCGGCCTCGTCATTCTTGTGATGTTTATAATGCTCGCTCAATTTCCGGAGTCGTCATGATTGCACGCCTGCTGTTTTCCCTGTTATGCCTGAGCCTGCTACCGGCTGCCCATGCGGCGACGCAACCCGCTATGGCCGAAGTGAGCGTACCCATGAAAGCGATCAAGGTCGGCGCACATAGCTATTTTGTCCAGGGTCAGCCGGGCGCGGCTTCCAGCGCCAATCAAGGCTTCATGTCCAACGCGGGGTTTGTCGTCACCGGTGATGGCGTAGTGGTTTTCGATGCGCTGGCCTCGCCCCCGCTGGCTAAAAAACTGGTTGGCCTGATCCGGCAGATCACCAGACAACCGATCAAGCGCGTCATCGTCAGCCATTACCACGCCGATCATTACTACGGCCTTGAGGTATTCAAGGCGCTGGGCGCGGAAATCTGGGCCCATCGGGCTGGCGCAGGCACAACCCGCAGCGAGGACGCCGCCGAGCGTTTTGCCCAGCGCAAGGAGGCGCTGTTTCCCTGGGTGGACGATAGCACGCAGTTGCTGGAAGCCGATCGCTATCTGGACGGCGATGAAGACTTTGAAATGGGGGGCGTCCATTTCAACTTGCGCTACGTTGGACCGGCGCATTCCAGGGAAGACATGGCAATGATGGTTAAAGAAGATAGCGTGCTCTATTCAGGGGATCTGGTGTTTCTCGGACGGATACCTTTTGTGGGCGACGCAGATAGCCGCGCCTGGATTGCTGCGCTCGACAAGCTGATTGAAATGAAACCTCGCGTCCTGGTGCCCGGACACGGAGGCCTGTCCAGATCGCCAAAGACCGATCTCGTCTTTACCCGGAACTACCTGCAGTTTTTGCGTACCCAGTTGGGTCAATCCGCACGCAACCTCATTCCCTTTGAAGAAGCCTACCAATCGATCGACTGGTCAAAATATCGAAATATGCCCGCCTTCAACGAAGCCAATCGGGCAAATGCCTACAACCAGTATCTACGCCTTGAGGTGGATGCCGGCCTGTAAATACAGGGGACAGCGTTGCGCGGGATGGCCCCGGTTTGTTGCACCCTGGCGTCTGAAATTGTTTTGAGGCTACGCCCCACCCCGAATAAAGCGCGATAATCCCGGGTCCAGATAAAAACCGCTCATATTTATCGCTTCCCGGCCATGTTTTGCTCCCCCGAAGAACTCCTGCAAAAAACCCAGGCTTTGTCGAACACATGGCTGCGCTATCAGACAGCGTCCACCTTTGAAAACTTTGTTGAACTGGCAGTATCGATCAACAGTTTCACTGAGTTTCTGATCGACAAGGGCATCACCGCGCTGCATCACGCCAGCCACCAGCTGGAGCAGGTGGCGCTGGCCCTGTTCAACAAGGATATCGGGCACCCGCTGGCACAAGCCGCGCAGGACGACCTCAATGAACGCATCCTGGCATTGGGGCGCATGGCCGATACCCATGCCGCAGCCGCAGCCGGTATGATCGAACGGCGGCAGGACCCTCAACATGCCGTCCTCAATGACCCGAGGATGAGACAAACCTGGTTGATCGGTCACGACCCGGTCGCCTGGAAAGGACTGCTGGCACAGCTCGGGTATTTCGGCATGGCAGCAGAATTCAGCCTCTGGGACCAGTCCTTGCCCGATAACGCCGATGCTGCGCCCCTGCTGCTGCTCGACATGAGCAACCTGCCGGATGCCGACTGGACGAGCCGCATCCAGATGCTGCGGCAACGATTTCCCATGGGACAGATCATCTGTCTCGGGGTGCTGTCCGACTTTGAGCAGCTTCAACAAGCCCTGCGCGGAGGAAGCGACAGCTGTCTGCTCGAAGGCACGCCTTCGCACACCATCATCGAACACATCATGGATTTAAGCGAGCGGCACGAACAGGAGGTCTACCGCGTGCTGATCGTGGAAGACTCCAAGACCGCCGGGCATGTGATTCGACGCACGCTGGAAGAAAACCAGATCGTGTCCGAAGTTGTCCACGATCCGCGCCAGGCGCTGACTGCACTGCGGCAGTTCAACCCCGACCTGATCCTGATGGACATGTACATGCCGAACTGCACCGGCGTCGAGCTCGCGCGCATCATCCGCCAGCACAACGAATTTCTCAGCACGCCCATCGTCTATCTCTCCGGCGAAACCAACGTCGCCCTGCAGGTCGATGCGATGCGGCTGGGCGGCGACCATTTCCTCACCAAGCCGTTCAACCCGGTGTTTCTCAACGCCATCGTGAAATGCAAGATCGAGCGCTACCGGGCCTTGCGCCGCACCATGTACCACGACAGCCTGACCGGCCTGCTCAACCACTCCAGCGGCAAGAGCACACTGGACATGGCGCTGTCCAATGTGGCGCACGAAGGCGGCTTCCTGTCGGTGGTGATGATGGACATCGACCACTTCAAGCAGGTCAACGACAACTACGGCCATCCGGTTGGCGATCAGGTCATCCGCAGCCTGTCGTGGCTGCTCAAGCAGCGTCTGCGCAAGCAGGACATCATCTGCCGGTACGGCGGCGAAGAATTCCTGATTGGTCTGCCGCACACCGATGCGGAACAGGCCTTCACCCTGATAGATCGTATCCGGCAGGATTTCGAGCAGATTCGCCACCCGTATCGCGATAGTTATTTCATGTCCACCGCCAGCGGCGGCATTGCCACCTATCCACTTCATGCAAGCGGCGATGCCTTGATCAAGGCTGCAGACGAGGCCCTCTACAAGGCGAAGCGAAGTGGCCGCAACCGCATTCACTGCGGCGAGGACTAGCTCAATATCAGCTTCAGTCCAATCAGGATCGTCACGCCTTCAAACGCCCGCTTGATCCACGCGTTGCCCTTGCGAATCGCCAGGTGGCTGCCCAGATAGCCGCCGATGATTGCGCCGGCGAGTAGCGCGGGCATCCATCCCCAGGCCACGGTGCCGATCAACCCCAGCACCAGCGCACCGGTACCGTTCCACACCAACCCGCATAAAATCAGCGTATACGCCACGGCTCGTGTGTAATCCAGGCCGAAATGGCGGATCAGCCAGATAGTGAGAAAAAGCCCGGTTCCGCTGGTGATCGAACCATTGAGAACGCCGACGACAAACAGGCCCGCCATCCCCACCAGCAAGCCCATGCCGTGCTGGTTTCTCGGCGCATATTCCATGCCGAGGCGAGGCTTGAACGCTGAATACAGGCCGATCCCCAGCGTCAAAAAACCCAGTGCCAGCGTGGCGGCACGCTCGGGAACCTGCAGGATGGTGACCGCGCCCAGCACCACGCCAGGCAGGCCCGCGCCCAGAATAATCAATGAAAAACGGCGTTCGAGATGGGATTCCTTCAAATGCCGCAGGGTGGCGCCAACCCCGAGCGCCACGCTGGCGACCTTGTGAGTAGCCAGCGCAATGCCGAAAGGCAGCCCCAGAAAAATCAGCATGGGAAACTGGATCAGCCCGGCGCCGCCACCCGACAGCGCCGAGAAAAAATTGGCCGCGAGCGATGCGACGAAAAGAACCAGCTGATCGAGCACGCGTGTTTATTCAGTGATGCCGATTCCGGCCGGCAATTTAGCGTAAACCAGTTTCAATCCGGCTTCGGAAATGGCTTTCAACAATTCATCGGCTACCGAGGCTTCGACTAGAAACTCCACCACCACGGGCAGCTCTCCCGCGAGTTCAAAAAACCCGATGTCGTGCCGGCCGTGGCGACCAAACCCGGCCAGCGCACGGAAGGCCGAACCGCCGCCGACACCCATCTCCTGCGCCGTATCGAGCAGCCACTCGTAGGTCAGCTTGCCGTGGTGATGACTGGCTTCCGACGCAAACACCCGCAGACAGACTGTGTTCATTTGAATAGCCT
>NCIF01000127.1 GCA_002256785.1 Hydrogenophilales bacterium 17-61-9 | reverse complement strand
AAGGGCTGGTTCAGTGCGGCGACGAACACCTCGCCGGCCTCGCTCACCAGCGCGTTGTCGTTCCAGCGCGCCAGCGGCACATGCTCGACCAGCGACACGACCAGGGTATCGGGCCAGCGCCGCTCCACCCGCGCCTCGCGCACCCACGGCAGCTTTTCCAGACTGCCGCGTACGCTTTCGAGATCGACGGTAAAGAAGGTGCCGCGCACCCGGCGTTCGGCCACCAGCCGGATTTGCGCTTCGGTCACGTGCGCCGTCGGTGTTTTCACTTCGATGTTATGCAGGGCAAACAACGGTTGCGCCGCCACCCAATTAACCGCCCCATAGGTCAGCAGACCCAGCGCGCCCCAGGTCAGCACGCGTGCGAGCTGGCACATCGGATGAGCGGCGAGTTCGGCGGGGGTGCTCATGCCAGCGTTTGCTCCAGAATCCGCACGCACAAGGAATCGAAATCCATCCCGGCCACGCGGGCGGCCATGGGCACCAGGCTGTGATCGGTCATGCCGGGGGACGTATTCGCTTCCAGCAAATAGGGGTTGCCGAGACTGTCCAGCATGATGTCCACGCGGCCCCAGCCGCGCCCGTCAATCAGGCGGAACGCATCCAGCGCCAGTTGCCGCAATGCCGTTTCCTGCGCGTCGGGCAGGCCGGCCGGACACTGGTACTCAGTGTCGTTGCGCAGGTATTTTGCTTCGAAATCGTAAAAATCCTTGTCCTTGGCAGGTTCCAGGCGGATCAGCGGCAACGCAGTGTCGCCCAGAATGCCGACCGTGAACTCGGCGCCGTCGATAAACTTTTCGGCCAGCACCAGCGGGTCGTATTCGGCGGCTTTTTCATAAGCGGCTTGCAGTGTTCCCGGCGCAGTCACCTTGCTCATGCCGATGCTGGATCCCTCGCGCGCGGGCTTCACAAAAATCGGCTGGCCGAGTTTCTTTTCCACCGCGGAAAAGTCGCTTTCAGCATTGAGTATTTCCCAATCGGCAGTCGGCAAGCCGGCCGCGCGCCACAATAATTTTGTGCGCCACTTATCCATGCCCAGCGCCGATGCCATGACCCCGCTTCCGGTGTAGGGGATGTCCAGCAACTCCAGCGCGCCCTGCATGCAGCCGTCTTCTCCATAACGGCCATGCAAGGCGATGAACACGCGATCAAATTCGCCCGTAATCAGGTCGCCGATATTGCGGTTGGCCGGATCGAAGGCGTGCGCATCGACGCCTTGACGCGTCAAGGCCGCCAATACGGCCGCACCGCTGTTCAACGATACCGGGCGCTCAGCCGATGTTCCCCCCAGCATGACGGCGACCTTGCCAAACCGTTTCGCCGGACTCTCTTGATTCACTGCCGCTCTCCAATAATTCTGACTTCGCGTATCAGCCGCACGTTGGTGCGCGCTTCCACGCTGTCTTCCACATGCTCGATCAGGCGCTCGATATCGGTTGCGCTGGCATTGCCCGCATTGACGATAAAGTTGGCGTGTTTTTCCGACACCTGGGCATCGCCAATCCGAAATCCTTTAAGCCCGCAGCACTCGATCAAGCGGGCTGCGTGATCCCCCGGCGGATTGCGGAACACCGACCCGGCGTTGGGCGTATTCAGCGGTTGCGATCCGATGCGCTGTTTCAGCAGGGTCTTGATCGTCTCGCGCGAGGCGGCGCCATCGCCGCGCGCCAGCCGGAACCAGCCGCCGATGAACCATTCCTGCTCCGCGTGTTTGAGCGCCACATGCCGATAGCCTGTGACGTACTCGTCCGGCAGGCGCTCGATCAACTGCCCCTGACGATCCAAGGCTTGCACCTGCACCAGCTTGTCCCAGGTTTCGCTGCCGTAGCAGCCGGCGTTCATCGCAATCGCGCCGCCGACCGTGCCGGGGATGCCGGCCCAGAATTCGCCGCCGACCAGATCGTGATTGGCAGCAAAACGCGCCAGTTTGGGCGCGGCGACCCCCGCCTGGGCATACACCAGGGACGTGTCGGCATCCGCCGGCTCAGGGGGCAGGCCATGCGTCCGGCTCTCGATCGCCACTTGGTTCAGCACCCCGTGCAGCAGGATCACCACGCCGGACACGCCGCCATCGCGCACCAGTAAATTGCTGCCCAATCCCACCATGTGGATGTCTTCACCCGGCGGAACCGATCGCACCAGCCAGGTCAGGTCTTCCAGGTCGGCCGGAATATAGACGCGCTTGGCCGCCCCCCCGGCACGCCACGACACATGCTTCTTCATCGGCTCGTTGTAAAGAAAGTGTCCGCGCAGCGCCGGTGCATACGATTCCGCACGCGCTTCAGCGCGTAGCGGATCGGAGTCCTTTAGGGCGGCGCCGCCGCCCAGATCCATCTCGCTCATCCGGTAGTCATGCCGCATGGCGTTTCCCCAAAGCGAACGCCGGCCCGCCCGGCGCAGGCGCGCCGGTTGAGTCGCCTGTTCCCAGCGCAGCGGCCACATGGCTGATGCTGCCCGCGCCCATGATCAGCACCACGTCGCCGTTCTGCGCGAGATCGCGCACGGCTCCGGCGATGTCGTCGACGTTTTCCACGAAAATGGGTTCGACCTTGCCGACCACGCGCACGGCGCGGGCGAGCGCCCGGCCGTCCGCCGCCACGAGGGGCGCCTCGCCCGCGGGATAAACTTCGGTCAGCACCAGCACGTCGGTCTCCGACAGCACTTTGACGAAGTCCTCGAAGCAGTCGCGGGTGCGGGTATAGCGATGGGGCTGAAACACCAGCACCAGGCGTTGCCCCGGGAAAGCGCCGCGCGCCGCGGACAGGGTGGCGGCCATTTCCACCGGGTGGTGGCCGTAATCATCGACCAGTAAAAAATGGCCGCCCATTCCGGCCGGCAATTCGCCGTAAATCTGGAAGCGCCGGCCGACGCCGTGAAACTCGGCCAGCGCCTTGACGATGGCGGCATCGGGGGCGCCGACTTCGGTCGCCACCGCAATCGCTGCCAGCGCGTTCAGCACGTTGTGCATGCCGGGGTGGTTCAGCACCACGTCGAGATCGGCCATGCCCTCGCGCTTGACGGTAAACCGCATCCGGCCGCGTTCGAAGCGCGGATTCACCCCGCGCACCTGTGCCGCGGCGTCGAAGCCATAGGTGGTGATCGGCTTGGCGATGCGCGGCAGGATTTCGCGCACGTGCGGATCGTCGATGCACACCACCGCCATGCCGTAAAAGGGCAGGCGCTGGCAGAAATCGACGAAGGCGGTTTTCAGGCGCTCGAAATCATGGCCATAGGTCTCCATGTGATCGGCGTCGATATTGGTGACGATGGCGATCACCGGGGTGAGATACAGGAACGAGGCGTCGGACTCATCGGCTTCTGCCACCAGAAAATCGCCCTGGCCAAGCCTGGCGTTGGTGCCGGCGGCGGTCAGCTTGCCGCCAATGACATAGGTCGGATCCATGCCCGCTTCGCCGAGGATGCTGGCGACCAGGCTGGTGGTGGTGGTCTTGCCGTGGGTGCCGGCAATGGCGATGCCCTGCTTCAGCCGCATCAATTCGGCCAGCATCAATGCGCGCGGCACGATGGGGATTTTGTGCTCGCGCGCAGCGATGACCTCGGGGTTGTCCTGCTGCACGGCAGTCGACGTCACGACGGCGTCTGCCCCGGTCACGTTGTCGGACGCATGGCCGCGATGAATGATGGCGCCGAGCCCGACCAGCCGCTTGGTCACGGCATTGTCGGCCAGATCCGAGCCCGACACGGCATAGCCCAGGTTCAGCAGCACCTCGGCGATGCCGCACATGCCGACGCCGCCGATGCCGATGAAATGGATATGTTTGACAGCGTGTTTCATCGCGCGAGCGCCTCGCAAATATCGGCAACCTGTTTGGTGGCGTCGGGTCTGGCCAGTTTCATCGCTTTGTCGGACATGGCTGCGAGCGTTTCGCGCTCCAGCCCACTTATCAGCGCCGCCAGTTTTTCGGGGGTCAGGTCTTTTTGCTGCATCAGCCAGGCCGCGCCGGCTGCGCTGAGAAATTCGGCGTTGCCTGTCTGGTGGTCGTCCACTGCAAACGGGAACGGCACCAGCAGCGCCGGCACCCCCGCGCAGGCCAGCTCGGCCACGGTCATGGCGCCGGCGCGGCAGATGGCAAAATCGCACGCCTGATAGGCTTCCGCCATGTCCTCGATGTAATCGCGGACCTCGGCCTCAACCCCGGCAGCGGCGTAATTCGCGCGCAGGATATCGAGGTGCTGGCGACCCGACTGATGAACCACGCGCGGGCGCTGGTCGGCCGGAAGCAGGGCAAGCGCCTGCGGCACCAGGGTGTTCAATGCCGATGCGCCCAGGCTGCCGCCCACCACCAGCAGACGCAGCGGACCGCTGTGCGGGGTGCGGGCGCTTGCGGAAATATCCGTGCGCACCGGATTGCCCACCCATTCGGTCGCCGCGCTGCGGCACGGAATCGGCTTGTCCTGCGCATTGCGAAACGCCTGCGGAAAGGCGGTCAGCACGCGGTCGGCCAGGCAGGCCAGCACGCGATTGGTGAGGCCGCCGACCGAATTCTGTTCGTGAATCACCAGCGGCCGGTTCAGCAGGCTCGCCATCATGCCGCCGGGAAACGCCGTGTAGCCGCCCATGCCCAGCACCACATCGGGCCGGCGCTGCAGGATGGCGCGCAGGCTCTGGCCGAATGCAATCAGCAGCATCAGCGGCAGCAGCAGTTTCTTCAGCAGGCTCTTGCCGCGCATGCCGCCCATCGACACCCACACCATCTCGATGCCGGCTGCGGGGACCACGCGCGCTTCGAGTCCGGCGCGCGTGCCCAGCCAGAACACGTCCCAGCCGCGCGCGCGCAGCGCATCGGCCACGGCAAGGGCGGGATAGACGTGACCGCCGGTGCCGCCGGCCATCACCATGAGGGTGCGATTTACTGCGGCCATCAGAAGGTCTTCCCCCGCATCATCTGCCGGTGTTCCCAGTCGATGCGCAGCAGCACCGCAATCGCCAGACAGTTGGCGACGATGCCGCTGCCGCCGAACGACAGGAAAGGCAGGGTGAGCCCCTTGGTCGGCAGCAGGCCGACGTTCACGCCCATGTTGATGAGCGCCTGCACGCCGAGCCAGATGCCGATGCCGGCAGCCACCAGCGCGCAGAAGTTGCGCTCGAGCTGGGCCGCGCGGCGACCGATCAGAAAGGCCTTGACGATGAGCCAGGCGAACAGCCCGACCACGATGGCCACACCGACAAAACCGAGTTCCTCGGCAATCACCGCCAGCAAAAAGTCGGTGTGCGCCTCGGGCAGGTAAAACAGCTTTTCCACACTGCCGCCCAGCCCCAGCCCCAGCCATTCGCCGCGGCCAAATGCAATCAGCGCGTGCGATAGCTGGTAGCCCTTGCCGTAGGGGTCGGCAAACGGGTCCATGAAGCCGAGAATGCGCTGCATCCGGTATTCCGACGTGAAAATCAGCAGGGCAAAACCAGCCAGCAGCACCAGCATCAGGCCGGCGAAGACTTTCCAGTTCAAGCCGCCGAGGAACAGGATGCCCATGGCAATCGACACAATGACCACGAAGGCGCCGAAGTCGGGTTCTTTCAGCAGCAGCGCGCCGGCCAGCATCATCATCGCGCCCATCGGCAGAAAGCCCTTCTTGAAATCGTGCATGAAAGCGGCCTTGCGCGTGGTGTAGTCGGCGGCGTACAGCACGGCCAGAAACTTCATCAGTTCGGACGGCTGCAAATTGGCGAAGCCCAGCGGAATCCAGCGGCGGCTGCCGTTGACTTCACGGCCGATGCCGGGGATCAGCACCACGACCAGCAGCAGCAGGCCCGCCAGAAAAAGAAAAGGCGCAGCTTGCTGCCACACCCGCGTCGGCACCTGAAACGCGCCTACACCCACGGCTACGCCGATGGCGATGAAGATGGCCTGACGCAACAAGTAGTATTCGCCATTGCCGCCGGTGTAGCGTGCCGCTTCGGCGATGGCGATCGAAGCCGAATAGACCATCACCAGGCCTATCCCCAGCAGCCCCATGGCCAGCCACAACAAGCTGAAATCGAGCTCGCCGCTGGGTTTGGGGGCGCGGGCGGTGTACAGCATCAGGACGCCGCCTTGCTTGCCGCAAGCGTGTTCACGGCATCGACGAACACTTCAGCACGATGGATATAGCTGCGGAACATATCGAAACTGGCGCACGCGGGTGAGAGCAGCACGGCATCGCCGGGTTGCGCCAGGCGATGGGCCTGCTCGACGGCTTCAGCCAGGCTGGCAACCGGATAGGCGTCTACGCCGCTGCCTTCGATCGCACGCGCAATCAGCGGCGCATCGCGCCCGATCAGCAGCACGGCGCGCGCGTTGGCCTGTACCGCGGCCTTGAGGGGACCGAAATCCTGTCCCTTGCCATCGCCCCCCAGAATAACCACCGCCCGGCGCTCGCCCATGCCGTACAGCGCGGCCTCGGTGGCGCCGACGTTGGTGCCCTTGGAGTCGTCGTAATAAGTGACGCCCCCGATTTCGGCCACGTGCTCCACCCGATGCGGCAGGCCCTTGAAATGGGCCAGTCCGCGCAACAAGGCTTCGATGGGTTTACCCAGCGTCCGGGTCAATGCCAGGGCGGCCAATGCGTTGGCGCCGTTGTGCAGCCCTGCGACCGGCAAAGCCGATAGCGGCATCAGCATCTCGTCGCCCATGCACAGTTCGTTTTCGCACAAGCCAAAATTCTCGTCGCTTGGGCAGCTGTCCAGACCAAACGTCACTACTTTCCGGCCGGGCAAGGCCATTGCCATGCTGCGCGCAGGCGGCGTGCAGGAGGGCGAAACACGGGGCATGGCGGGTGCTTTGCCAATGGGGATTGCCTTTGCCGCGTCCATTGGCGGCCTTGCCACGCTGATCGGCACGCCGACCAATGCGATTGCGGCGGGGCTGATCGAGACAGCGCTGGGGACGCGCGTGACGTTCCTGCAGTGGGCGCTTTATGGCGTGCCGATTGCGCTGTTGGCGGTGCCGCTGGCCGGGTGGATCATCGCGCGGGTGCAGAGCCTGCATACTGACAGCTTCGACCCTGCCGCCGCACGAGCCGCGATTGCGCAGGCAACGCAGTGGAGCGTGGCCGAGCGCAGACTGGTGCCGGTCGTGGTGCTAGCCTTCATCGCATGGGTGTTTCAGCCGGTGATCGAAGGCTGGTTCCCCGAAGGCGGCTTTACCGATGGCACTGTGGCGGCGATCGCGGGGCTGGTGCTGTTCGTCCTGCCCGATGGCACGGGACGACCGATGCTCACATGGCCCGAAGCCAACCGTGCGCCGTGGGATGTGGTGCTGATGTTCGGCGGGGGGCTGGCGATGGCGATGGGCATGACCGAAAGCGGGCTGACCAAGTGGATGGGCGAAATGCTGCTCCCGCTTGCCCATGTGCCGCTGCCGATTGTGGCGCTGGTGCTGGTAGCGTTCGTGATTATCGTGACCGAATTTGCCAGCAATATTGCAGCGGCCAGCGGGATCATGCCGGTGGTGGCAGCGCTGGTGGGTGCGCTGGGCGCAGACCCGATCCTGCTGGCCCTGCCCGCCGCCTTTGCCGCAACATGGGGCTTCATGTTGCCCGCCGGGACCGGGCCGAACGCGCTGGCCTGGGCAACCGGGCACTGTTCGATGCGGGCGATGGTGAAGGCCGGGTTTGCGCTGGACGTGGCG
>NCIF01000126.1 GCA_002256785.1 Hydrogenophilales bacterium 17-61-9 | reverse complement strand
CGATGAAGCGGCTCGCTGAGTCTGCGGGTAGGTGGCTGGAGCCGGTCAGCAATGACCGGCCTAGAGGAATGGTTGTCCACGACAGAACCCGGCTTATCGGCTGACTCCCCCACTTTATATGCAATTCAAACACTTAGCGTTTTTTCCTAAAAAGTAAGTAAAAAAAAGCTGCTAAGCACCGGTTTTTCCAGAAACTTATCCACAACCCAAAACCACCCCTAAGTCATTGAGGCATAGGGGTTTTTTTGCGTCCTTTATATTGACCCTCCCCAAACTATCCCCTATAGTGGGTGGCAGTGGTGAATGGTGGGAGGATGTGGGAGAACGCGCCCGTCCGAACGCGGCTGAATTTCAGCCAAATCCAAATCGATAATCAGGAGTGGGCATGTTTCGGGGAGTTGCGACAGTCAGTCTGGATAGCAAGAACCGGCTTGTGGTGCCGGCGCGCTACCGTGACGCCCTGCTGGTCAACGGCGGGGGGCGCGTGGTCGTCACGGCCGACCCGAGCCAGTGCCTGCTGCTTTATCCGTTGCCGGAATGGGAGCCGATCGAGAAAAAGCTCAACGGCCTGTCCGACTTCAATCCCCGCACCCGCAGCCTCAAACAATTGCTCGTCGGCTATGCGCACGACATGGACATGGACAGCGCCGGTCGCGTGTTGCTGCCGCCGATGCTGCGCAAGTTTGCCGAGCTGGATAAGAGCGTGGTGCTGGTTGGCCAGGGCGGCAAGGTGGAATTATGGAACGAGGCGCGCTGGGAAGCGCAGGTCGCGCAGGCGCTGACCTTTAGCGACGACGCGCTGCCGCCCGAACTGGAGGGGTTCACGTTGTGATGGATGCCGCCCATGTGCCGGTGCTGGCACAGGAGGCGGTGGCGGCGCTGGCGATCAGGCCCGATGGCGTGTATGTCGACGCCACCTTCGGGCGCGGCGGCCACAGCCGCCTGATCCTTGAGCAACTGGGACCGCAGGGGCGGCTGATTGCGCTGGATCGCGATCCGGCCGCCATCCTGGCCGGTGCGGACGTGCGGGATCCGCGAATGACGCTGGTGCATAGTGCGTTTTCGCGTCTGGGTGCGGTGTTGGGCGGGTTGGAGCTGGCGCGGGTGAACGGGATTTTGCTGGATATAGGCGTGTCGTCGCCGCAGCTTGACGACGCGACGCGCGGTTTCAGCTTTCGCTTCGATGCGCCGCTTGACATGCGCATGGATCCGGGAAGCGGGCTATCGGCAGCGGACTGGCTGGCAACGGCGGCAGAGGGAGAAATCAGTGAAGTCATCCGCAGCTACGGGGAAGAGCGGTTTGCTAAATCGATTGCGCGCGCGATTGTTGCGGCACGACAAGAAAAAGCCCTCAGCAGTACCGCGCAGCTGGCGAACCTCATCGCCGCCACGCTTAAGCGGCGCGAGCCGGGGCAACACCCGGCGACGCGCAGCTTCCAGGCTATACGGATTTATATCAACCGTGAGCTTGAAGAGCTGAGCCAGGTGCTGCCGCAATGCGTGGACGTTCTGAAACCGGGCGGGCGGCTCGCTGTGATCAGCTTTCATTCGCTGGAGGATCGCATTGTCAAGCGCTACATGCGTGACGAATCGCAGGGCGAGCAGGCGCCGCGACGTCTGCCCATTCAGGCGGCCATGCTTAAGCCGGGCCGCCTGAGGCTGGTTGGGCGCGCGCAGCACGCCAGCGATGCCGAGGTGGCGGCCAACCCGCGCGCGCGTAGTGCGGTGTTGCGGGTGGCGGAAAAAATGGATGTGGCGGCATGAGCCGTCTTAATGTGGTGCTGGCTTTGGTGCTGGTGGTGTGTGCGCTGGCGGTCATTCAGGCGCAACACCGCTCGCGCACGTATTTTGTGGAGCTGGAACGATTGAAGAAAGAAGCGCGCGCCCTTGAGGAGCAATGGGGGAAATTGCAGCTTGAGCAAAGCACCTGGGCCAATCCGGCACGGGTCGATGCCTTTGCGCGCACGCAGCTCGGCCTGGTTCCGCCTGCGCAGGAGCGCATCCGCGTTGAAGCCGGTCGAGTTGAACCGTGGGGAGGCGCGCCGTGAATTTCCACACCCGAAAACTCCTCAAGCTGAATCTGGCCCCGTGGCGCATGGCAACGGTGGGCGGGCTGCTGTTGAGCGGGTTGCTGGTGGTGGCCGGGCGCGCGTTCTATCTGCAAGGCCTCAATACTGATTATCTGCAGGGCAAGGGCGACGCGGTCGCCAACCGCAATCTCACGCTGCCCGCACATCGCGGGCAGGTCGCCGATCGACATGGCCAGTTGCTGGCGATCAGTACGCCGGTTGAGTCCTTGTGGGCGCGGTCGGCTGAACTTGAGCTGACGGGCGAACAGCGGGCGTATCTGGCCAGGGTGCTCGATATGTCCGCGCGCGAGCTCTCGTCCAGGCTGGACCGTACAAGCCGCAACGAATTCAGCATACGGCGTCCGGTCACGCCGGAACAGGCCGCCAGAATTACGGCCATGGGCGTGCCTGGCCTGCATTTGCGGCGGGAGTTTCGCCGCTATTACCCGGCAGGGGAAGTGGCGGCCCATGTGGTCGGCTTTACCAATGTGGATGACCTGGGTCAGGAGGGCGTTGAGCGCGCCTACCAGGACTGGCTCGCCGGGCGCGAGGGCGAACGCCGGATCATGCGGGACCGTCGCGGCAATACCATACGCGATCTGGCGCCGATTAAAACGGCGCAGATGGGCGGCAATCTGGCGCTGGCTCTTGATCTTAAAATCCAGTACCTGGCCCATCGCGAGCTGGCGGCGGCGATCGCCACGCACAAGGCCAAGGGGGGCAGCGTGGTGGTGCTCGACGCCAAGACCGGCGAAATTCTCGCGCTGGCCAATCAGCCGATCTTCAACCCGAACAATCGCCGGGATTACGACCCCAATTCGATGCGCAACCGCGCAGTGATCGATACCTTCGAGCCTGGTTCGACCGTCAAGCCGTTTGTAGCGGCGGCGGTGCTGGAGCGGGGCCTGTTTCAACCCGATAGCATCATCGATACGCCGCCAACCTGGCGGGTGGGCAACAAGCTGGTGCGCGACGAGCACCCGCATCCGCAGATGACGGTGAGCGAGATCATCCAGAAATCCAGCAACGTCGGCGCCGTCAAGATGGCGATGATGTTAACCCCGCAGCAAAACTGGGAGGTGCTGCACCGCGCCGGCTTCGGTCAGATGCCGGGTTCGGGTTTTCCCGGAGAATCCGCGGGGCGTTTACGCGATGCCAGCATCTGGCGGCCGGTTGAGCAGGCCACCATGGCCTATGGATACGGCCTGTCGGTCAGCCTGTTGCAATTGACGCGCGCCTACATGGCCTTTGCCAACGATTGAGAAGTCATGCCGCTATCGTTTCTGAAACGCGAGCCGCAGGAAATTGTCGGCGAACGGGTGTTTTCTCCGGGCGTGGCGCGCGAAGTGCGCGCCATGATGGAACTGGTCACCCAGGAAGGCGGCACAGGCACGCGGACCCGGGTGCCCGGTTATCGGGTGGCGGGGAAAACCGGAACCGCTCACAAGCTGGTCAATGGCCGCTACGCTTCGGATCGCTATCTGTCCTCGTTCGTGGGAATGGCGCCGGCGTCCAATCCGCGACTCATTATTGGCGTGGCGATTGATGAGCCATCCGGCGGCGTTTATTACGGTGGCAGCGTGGCAGGCCCCGTGTTTGCGCAGGTGATGGCGGGGAGCTTGCGCCAGTTGGGGCTGCCGCCCGATGCGCCTGAAACGGCCACCAAGCTGACGCAGAACGCATCGCCCCTGCTGGCGCGCGCAGGCGGGGGGCTGTGATGGCTCAGGCAGACATGCAATCCGCCGCTTCCGGATCGCCGCGCCGCCAGGAATCCGTGCCGCACATTCTGGAACGGCTGGGCATTCCGCTCGCCGAGCTGGTGAGCGACAGCCGCAAATCCGCGCCGGGCGTGGTTTTTGCGGCCTACCCGGGCGAGACGCGCGATGGCCGCGACTATATTGTCCAGGCGGTCGCGCAGCGCGTCGACGGCGTGCTGTGGGAGGCCGACCATTACCAATGGGACCCGGCGCTGGGCATTCCCAACGCCGGCGTAGTCGATCTGAAAAGCCGCATCGGCGAAATCGCCGCGCATGTTTACGGCGAGCCATCGCGTGCGATGCACATGATAGGCATCACCGGGACCAACGGCAAAACCTCGGTGGCGCACTGGGTGGCGCAGGCCTTCGCCCGGCTGGGTCAAAAAATTGCGGTCATCGGCACCGCGGGCAACGGTTTTCCGGGTGCGCTGACGCCCGCACTCAACACCACGCCCGATGCCATCGAATTGCAGCGGCGCCTGGCCAAATACCGCAAGCAGGGCGCGGTGGCATGCGCGATGGAAGTGTCGTCGCACGGTCTGGAACAGGGGCGGGTCAACGGCACCGCTTTCAATGTCGCGGTGCTGACCAACCTGTCGCGCGATCACCTCGATTACCACGGGAATATGGACAACTACGCCAACGCCAAGGCGCGGCTGTTCAGCTGGCCGGGACTGGATTGGGTGGTGCTGAACGTCGACGACCCCTTCGGCCAGCGGCTGGAGCATGCGGTCAGCACTGCGCGGGTCGCCGGCTACGGTTTCCAGCGCGGCGCCGTGGTGGGCGACACGCTGCGCATGTCGCAATCCGGCCTGCATCTTCGGGTGCGCACGGACTGGGGCAATGCCGAACTGGAGGTGCCGCTGCTGGGCCGCTTCAATGCCGCCAATGTGCTGGCCGCGCTCGCCACCCTGCTGGTTTCGGATGTGAAACTGGAGGATGCCTGCCAGGCGTTGGCGCACATCACCCCGCCGCCGGGGCGGATGCAGACTCTGGGCGGCGATGCGCATCCGCTGGTGGTGGTGGACTATGCCCACACCCCCGATGCGCTGGAAAAGGTGCTCGCCACCCTGCGTGAAATCGTCAGCGGCGGCCGCCTCATTTGCGTGTTCGGTTGCGGCGGCAATCGCGACAAGGGCAAACGGCCGCTGATGGGGCAGGTCGCGGCCGCAGGCGCGGATGAAGCCTGGATCACCAGCGACAATCCGCGCAATGAAGATCCGCAGCGCATCATCAGCGACATTCTGGCCGGGGCAAGCGGCGCCAGGCCCGATCACCCGCTACGCATCGAACCGGATCGTGCGCGCGCCATCTTCGAGGCGATCGGCGGCGCGCATCGCGGCGATGTCGTGCTGATCGCCGGCAAGGGCCATGAGGACTATCAGGAGATCGCCGACGAGCGTTTCCCTTTCTCCGATGTGACGGTGGCGAACAAGGCGCTGGAGGCGTGGACATGATGCGTCTATCCGAGGCGGCCGCCATGCTGGACGTGCCTTTCAACGGCGCCGACGCCGACGTGCTGCGCGTGTCCACCGACAGCCGCGCGATCCAGCCGGGCGATCTGTTCATCGCCTTGCGCGGCGAGAAATTCGACGGCGGCGCATTCGCCGCCCAGGCCTTGCAGCAGGGCGCGGTGGGGGTGGTGCTCGATCGCGCCCAGGCCCCCGACATCGCAGCCGCCATCCGGGTCGACGACACGCGGCTGGCGCTCGGCAAACTGGCCGCGGCCTGGCGCGCGCGTTTCAGCCTGCCGGTGGTGGCGGTGACCGGCAGCAACGGCAAAACCACGGTGAAGGAAATGCTGGCGGCCATTTTGCGCGCGGAAGCCGGGTCGGATGCGGCCGTGCTCCACACCGAAGGCAACCTCAACAACGATATCGGCCTGCCGCTGATGCTGCTGCGCCTGCGCGAGACGCATCAGTATGCCGTGTTCGAAATGGGCATGAACCATGCGGGCGAAATCGATTATCTGACGCGGCTGGCACGCCCCGACGTGGCGGTGGTCAATAACGCCATGACGGCGCATATCGGATTTTTGGGTTCGGTTGAAAACATCGCGCGTGCCAAGGGCGAAATTTTTAACGGTTTGACGGGCGCGGGCATCGCCGTGTTCAACGCCGATGATCCTCACGCCTGGCTATGGCGCGAGTTCAACGCGCAGCGCAGCGTAACCGACTTTGGCCTGACCCATCCGGCGGCCGTGCGCGGGCGGCACCAGCCCACCGAATACGGCGCCGCGCTGACCCTGGTGCTGCCCAATGCCACCCTGGAAATCGCGCTGCAGGTGCCCGGCGAACATAACGTGATGAATGCGCTCGCGGCCGCGGCCGTGGCCTTTGCGCTGGATGTCAGTCACCGCAGCATCGGCGCGGGCCTGTCGGGTTTTAGCGGGGTGAAAGGTCGCCTGCAAAGAAAGGCCGCGCTGCATGGCAGCACCTTCATCGACGACACCTACAACGCCAATCCCGATTCGGTCAAAGCCGCGCTGGCGGTGCTGGCGCGGCATGCCGGCAAGAAAGTGCTGGTGCTGGGCGACATGGGCGAGCTGGGCACGGATGCGGCCGCCATGCATGCACAGATCGGGCTGGCTGCGCGCGCCGCCGGGGTTGAGCGGCTGTTGGCGCTGGGCGAGTTGAGCAGGGAAACGGTCGGCGCATTTGGCGCCGGTGCGATGCATTTCGAACGTATCCAGGAACTGCTGGCCGAACTTGAGAACGAACTGACGCCGCAAACCACTGTGCTGGTGAAAGGGTCGCGTTTCATGCAGATGGAACGCGTGGTGCACAGTTTTATGGAGCACCCGACGGCTTTACAGCCTGGGCACAAGGAAAACTAACATGCTGCTTTGGTTATTTCAGCAACTCGGCCAGGATGTACGCGCCTTTAACGTCTTCAATTATCTGACGCTGCGCGCGGTGCTGGCCACGCTCACGGCATTGACGATTTCATTCATCGTCGGTCCGGCGGTCATCCGCAAGCTCGCCGCATTGAAAATCGGCCAGTCGGTGCGCAGCGATGGCCCGCAAACCCATCTGGTCAAGGCCGGCACGCCGACCATGGGCGGCGCGCTGATTCTGGTGTCGGTCACGATCACCACGCTGCTGTGGGCGGATTTGTCGAACGACTATGTCTGGGTGGCGCTGTTCACCCTGGCGGGCTTCGGCATCATCGGCTGGGTCGACGACTGGCGCAAGGTGGTGGAAAAGAATTCGCGCGGCCTGCCCTCGCGCTGGAAATATTTCTGGCAGTCGGTGATCGGCCTGGCGGTCGCGGCCTACCTGTGGCAAACCGCTACCGAGCCGGTGCACACCGAACTCATCATCCCCTTCCTGAAACACGCGACGCTGTCGCTGTCGGCCGTGGCGTTCATCGCGCTGACCTACTTTGTCATCGTCGGCTCCAGCAATGCGGTCAACCTGACCGACGGCCTTGACGGCCTGGCGATCCTGCCGACCGTGATGGTGGCGTCCGCCCTCGCGCTGTTTGCCTACGTCGCCGGTAACGCGGTGTTTTCCAAATACCTCGGCGTGCCCTTTATTCCGGGCGCCGGCGAACTCGCCGTCTTCTGCGCCGCGATGGCGGGCGCCGGGCTGGCCTTCCTGTGGTTCAACGCCTATCCGGCCGAAGTCTTCATGGGCGACGTCGGCGCGCTGGCGCTGGGCGCCGCGCTCGGCGTGGTCGCGGTTATCGTGCGGCAGGAAATCGTGCTCTTCATCATGTGCGGCGTGTTCGTGGTGGAGACCCTGTCGGTGATGGTGCAGGTCGCCTCGTTCAAGCTCACCGGCAAGCGCGTGTTCCGCATGGCGCCGATCCACCACCACTACGAGCTCAAGGGCTGG
>NCIF01000125.1 GCA_002256785.1 Hydrogenophilales bacterium 17-61-9 | reverse complement strand
TGAAGGGGGGCTCTGGCTGGGTCAATGAATCAGGATCAGTTTAACTTCTGAGGGGCTGCTGATGTGGTCCGGTTGGGAGGTATTTCAGCAGCCTGTTAATTGACACCATCCAACCGAGACCCGATCTGCCATGAGGGTCGGGTAGTTCCTCCGTTGGCGAAAGTCGCTGTATCCACCCAACCCGCTGCGCCTCTGGCCAGCGGGTTTTCTTTAACCAACAACGAGTATTTCTATCTGGCACCGCCACACCAACTCCCTTGAACCTCCCTATCGGGAGCGCCTAAAGGAGAAAAGGAATGAACGAGAAAATTGAACTGCATTACCAACAAGGCGGCTCGGACAAGGTGTACATCGTCCAGTTGAAGGAAACGATCACAGGCAACTACCTGGTGCATTGCCACTACGGCCGCCGTGGCAGCACGCTCAACTTCGCTAAAAAGACGCCGAATCCGGTGTCACACCTCACCGCAAAAACCATCTTTGATAGGGTGGTGAAGGAGAAAATTGCCAAGGGCTATGTGGTTTCGGAGCATACCAAAGTGTCTACCCCCGCCGCTTCGCCGACGCCGAAAGAGTTGCCCGGCCTTCCTGGCAACAGGATGCCGCAGTTGCTGAACCCCGTCCGCGAGGGGTCGCGCGAGGAACTTCTTCGCTCTAACGACTGGTGGGCTCAACAGAAGATGGATGGCGAGCGCCGGCTTGTGTCCAAGGAGCCGAATAACACGTGGGCTGGCTGGAACAAGAAAGGGGAGATGGTCGCGTTGTCGGAGGTTGTCGTGCAAGCACTGAACAGAACTCCGTTCAATCTTGGCACCCTGATCGACGGCGAGATCATCGGGGATGTCTACTTCCCGTTCGATGTCCTGATGCTCAACGGTAGGAATCTATGTGATTCGCCACTTGAAGAAAGGGCTCGCGCGCTGCTCGACATCCAGCTTTCCGAGAACATTCGTCCGGTCGGTTACTTCAAAACCGAAGACCAGAAGCGAGCATTGCTCGCATTGGTTGAGGAGGAGTCAGGCGAAGGCCTCGTGTACAAGCGGAAAGACTCGCTGTACGTCTCGGGGCGCCCCAACTCGGGTGGTGACCAGCTCAAGGACAAGTTCGTTGAGAGTGCCACGCTGGTGGTTTGGAAGCGCAACCAGGGCAAACGCAGTGTCCAGGTCGGTGGTTACGACGGGGCAATGAAACTGGTTGAGTTGGGAAGCGTCACAATCCCGGCCAACCACGAAGTCCCTGACAAGGGCGAGATCGTGGAAATCCGGTATTTGTACGCCTATAAAGGCGGATGCCTGGCCCAGCCCGTGTATCTCGGACGCAGGGTCGACCAGGCGGCCGAGGACTGCATGATCTCGCAGCTGAAGTACAAGAAGCTGTCACTTGCCGCGGCTTCGGCTTCGGATTCCGAAGACGCCGCGCGCTGGGCCTGGTAGGTCAGCAAAGGGGATCGGCGCTGTTGCGTCGGTCCCGTTCGATTAACGAGGCGAAGAGGAGCCAGGATGGAGATCGACAACGAACCCTCACGGGTTGATTTACAGCCCTGTCCGTTTTGCGGGAAAGAACTCGTCGCCAGATGGAGCAAGGCGAACCCGCGTGCGAAGTGCATGACGGAGGGGTGTATGGGGTCACGCCTTCCGGTCGTGAACCTGGACGTGCCCGCAGACATTGCGGCTTGGAATACTCGCAACGGGGTGCTCCAGGACTGACTGTACGGCGGGCATGAACCAACAACACCCACAGCACCAACCCGATCCGCTTTTAGCGGGTCGGGTTTTTTTATGACGACAGCAAGCTCACGGCAAGCGAGACTTGCTCGGCACCGACTTCACGCCACATGCGGCCGTCTGGCGCCTTTCGGTTCCATGCCAAGCCGGAGGTGTGCGGCATCGGGATGACATGTAACGCCCCGCCCTGCTGCAGCGTGCGTATCGCCTCCCGGAGCGCCGGGTGCGAGTCCGAGGCGCAGATCTCGGACGACACCCTCGACCGTTCGATATGAACGGAAAGCGGCTGCCGCCCCAGGAATGCCTCTGCTGCAGATCCGCCGACCAGGAGCAGAACCTTCGGGCGTATATCCAGCAGAACGGCGGCGAGTTTGCCCAGGCAGTTCCCCAGCTCGCCCTTTGATGGCTTCCGGTTTCCTGGCGGGCGGCAGGCAATGAGGTTGGCCACGCCGTAACCCCGGCGCCGTTCCAACCTATGACTAGCCAGAAGGGAATGGAGCTTCTTCCCGGCTTGGCCGACGAAGCCCTCGCCGGCCAAGTCCTCGTCCGCACCCGGCGCCTCTCCGATGGCGAGCAGCCCGCGCGCCCGGCACGGGGTCGGTAGCACAATTTGGCGCCTGAAGGCGACCAGCTCTGGACACTCGATACAACCGCCGCTATGTATTTCCACTCTTCAACTCCTTCTCCATCGCCTCGTACAGCGCCTCGTCGTCGGCGCTCGTGTAGATGCTCGTGGTGGTCAGGCTCGTGTGCCCCAGAAGCCTCTGCACGAGGTTCAGAGGCATGTTCTCCGCCGAGTGCGAGCCTCGGGTATGCCGGAGCCAGTGCGTCGTCGCCTGAGCCATTTTGGCGGCGTCCTCCATGTGCCCGCGCTCGCGCAGCTCGACCGCGGCTTCGTCGAAGAAGCCCTTGAGCGCCTTGTAGAGCGTGCTGGGACTCAGCGATTCAACACTCTCGCCGCGCAAGGGCCCGATCAGGGGTGTCTCGGGCGGATTCTCCGCCGGCGTCGGATCCAGTCCGCGCCAGACCAGATACCCCTTCAGTACATCCATGACGGAAGACGGCATGGGAACTGCTCGCCATTTCTGGCCTTTGCCAAGAACCTTCAACATCCAGCGGACGCCCAGCCCGTTTCGCATGGGCTTCGAATACAGCCGGCCGGTGCGTGCATCCACGAGTTCCGAGAGGCGTAGCCCGGTGGCATAGCCGAAAGGCAGCACGAAGCGGAGCCGGGCGGTGCGTTCGTTCTCCGGCAGGCCTGCCAGGTATTCCATCAGGAAGGCCCACTGACCCCGCGTGAGCGCATGGGTCAACTCGATGTCGGGAGACGCGTCAGGCGTCTCCTGAGCAGGCTTGGCCACGCCGTCCCATGGGTTGCTGTCGAGGTAGCGCACCTTCACCAGCCACTCGAACATGGCTTTCAGAATCGTGTGCGTCTGCTGTTGCGAGCGCAGCGACAGCCCTCCCTCGAAGGGGCGCCAGTCCTGCGACCACCGTGGGGTACAGCGCCTGCCGATCCATTTGTCTTGCGGGATCCGCCAAGACCAGGCGTCCGGCGGCGTGCGGCCGAGCCCCGCCAGCCAGTCCCGGTAGGCAGTGCCGTCCTCGATGTCGAGCGAAGACAAGGCTTTACCGCGCTCCAGGACGCCCCAGAGGATCAGGCGCTCGGCTTCGCGCCGGTAAGACCGTTTCGTGTTCGCATTACGGGCACGCGCAGCCAGCCAGGCCATGACCGCCTGGTGATCGTTCTGAGCCTGGATTCTCGATCGGCTCAGGGCGCGGTTCTCCCCGTGGGCTCCATCAAGGCTTGATGGAGGCGCGAAGGATTCCATGGGCATGATGGCCGTCTCTGGTGGGCGTACCAGGCTCTCGGCGTCCTGCTTGCGTATCGGTGAGAGCGCTTGATCGCCAAGCGGCCCAAGAGTGGCTTCGTGCTGCGTGAGCCACTGGACGATGCGCTTACCCTGCACCTCGCCCAGCTGGCGGATGCCGGCCCACCAGCGGTAGCCCTTCGCCCGGATGCGATCTGCCAGATCTCCGAGCGTGCGGATCTCGACCATGATGAGACGCACGGCCATGGGTTCGTCGAACCACTCAACCACGCTATCGGACGGCATGGGGGCGGTCGCAAGGTAGTTGGTCGCCCACTGGATTGCCTCAAGCTGGCGCTCGATCAGTCGCTTGACACGCTTCTCCTTCGGCGACTCGGAGCCAGCATCGGGGTATTCCGCAAGGTAAAGCTCCAACAGCTCGGATTCCGAGTAAAATCCGCCACTGTTTCGGTCTTCGTAAAATTCCTCGAAGCTCGGGATAGCCGAAGAGGGAGTGGAGGCGTCTTTGGACTGATTCGGGATCTGGATGCGCAGAAGGCGTGCGTAGCCGAGCTTGCCCTGCCGGCGCGCAGCGCGCACCAGGGCTTCCCGGATCCACGCGAGCGCCGTCTTGGCCTCACGGATGTCGATCTCGGGTGATAGGTAACGGTTGGCCGCGTCCCTGACCTCGAAGCCTTGCAGCCACGCCCGGTAAAAAGCCAGGTGGTTGAGGTCAACCTTGCGGGTTGATTCCTTGTTCAAGGCTGAAGCCCCTTCGCAATTTCCTGGACGGCCAGGCAAACCTTTCTCGCCTCCTCCACGCTCATGATCTTCGCCGTGTGATATGACCACCCAATACGCTTGCTGATCTCAACGTAGAGCGCGCGGCGCTCGATCCGCCCTGATTGCCACAGCGGATCTGCCAGGGCGTGAACCTGCTTTCGCGCCTCACGTATCTGTTGGGTTGGTATGCAGCCCAGCGGCCGGGTACGTTCCCGAGTCTTGTGATGACACCCCACGTAATTTCCGCACACGTCGCACTTCCAGAACGGGAGTTCGGCGAGGTCGCGCCGATGCGGGTATATCTCAGTGCCGTCGGTCAGGCGTGCCCTCACCTCCACAGCACAGTCGCAGCAGTAGATTGCTCCTTCAGATTTCGCCATGCGAACGCACTTTCAAGAAAGCGTGTAGCCGCTCACCGGCATCATGGCGCGCGAAATTGAAAACTGGCACACCCCAGCGGCTTGCCAGAGCAATTGCCTGCCCGGTGCCGCCGGTGCCCGCACTCCGCTCCTGCTCAGTCTCGGCCCCGTCGGGAGTCCAGCAAACCACAAAGTCGCACGGGGCTCGCAGATCCTCGCCGAGGACCTGGTGGGAATTGCGGGCCTGGAGCTTTTGAACTGCCGGAGACAGCCGGCTCCACGCGGGATGGATGGCTGCGGCGACATCCATCGCGTCTCGTGACGGGGACACGAATGACGATGAGCTGCCATTGAACCCATTCCAGGGCAGGAAGATTTCCTTTTTTTCGCCAGCGCCAGCCTCAAAGGCCTTGTCGGCGCTGTCCGCCGCACCCGAGCGCAGCGTGTATCCCATAGCCGCAAGCCGTTGGGCGGCGCGCGTCATCCGTTCAAGCTGGCCGGGCGGAGCTTTCCTCGACCCGATGCCGGCGTAGGTCATGCTGGGTTTTCTCTTCGGCAGCCCAGCCTCCTGGAGATGGTGCCAGGCGGACTCGATCTCGTTTCCGTGGCAGCGCAACGGAGCGCACGAGCAGACCAGGCTGGAATCGGCTTTCAGCCCCAGTAGCGCCGTCAGGGTGGCCGGATCGCCCTGGGCAATCCGATAGGCCATTCGGTCGGCGTATTGGTCGCACACCGCATCGCGGTCGCCGTGCTCGCCGATGACGTACGGGTTGCCGAACGGCGTTCCTCGGCCGATGTAGATCGAGCCGGGCGGCCATGCTTCGAGCTGCTTGCGGTTGAGGATCTGCATTACAGAACAATCTTCCCTTCCTCGCCGCTCAGAATCTCATTCATCAACGCATACGTCTTGGGGGCTGACTTGCCTTCGGCCATCTCAACCTTGAAGGTGGCAATCAATTCGCCCCAGCGGCATACAAGACGCTCCCACTCCTCCGACACGTCCACCATCAGAGAAACCTTGTCATGCGCTTCAGCGGCGTCAAGGAAAAGCAGGCAGCGGCGCAAGTCACCGGGGTCGTGAGGATGATCTGCGCCAGCGTCGGCCGGAATACCGAAGATGCGCTTACACATAGCGTTCGAGGATGAGCCGCGCTCTCCGTCGCGCAGCCACGAAGCCACCTTATCCAGTCCGATCTGAGAGGCTGCCTGATAGTCCGCCTGGCGCTTCTCGGAAACGGAAAGATCCATGCTGCGAAGCTCTTCGAGATCGTCCGGTTCGCCGATGACGAACAGAGCCCCGATCCTGTCGGCAATGTCGGTCGCCATCAGGGCTTTCTTGCTGAAACCGTGCGTCAGCATGCCCATTTCAGACATGGGCATCTGGCCGAAGACTAGCCTGCAGCCGCAGATATTCTTGATGGTGAAGCCCGTATTTGGGCCCGGCCCGATCTGCATAGTGAATCCGTCGCTCATTTCAAGCCTCTTGACTTACCGTTCTTGGCGAGCGCCTTGACCATTTCACTGTGATTCACAGGGTTCTCCTTAAATTGGCCGAGCCGCGGCGATTAAGCGCCAGCATCGGGATCTATCAACCCCTGCAAAACACCTCTGCCGTCCAGTTTTCCTAGCGTTATTTTGTGGCGGCAAGTGAAAGCTCCATGGTGCTTCCCGACCCACAAGTTTTTGGGTAGCAACATCCAGCAAACCGCCCTAACGATTGCCAGTCGAATGCGCATAACCCGGCGTTCGAGCGCACAGCCAACAGCGGGGTTCTTTTCAGTGTTATTCATAGTTTTCCTTCGCGTTGTGCAATGCCACACTCTTGCCAACTTGCGGCGCGAATTCGCTGACAGGCTTCCAGGCTGCGGCGCTGTAGCAGCCATCCATGTCAGGGTATTTGGCATTGACCGCCCGCTCTGCTTCCAGAATGGCGTTGAATTCTCGCTTGTGCGTCACACCCCTTGCCTCCTTGGCGTGATCCAAGGTGACTTTGTGTTCTTCCATGACGCGAGACAGCTCTTCTTCAAGAGCGCGGATCTTCTCCTTGATGGCAAAAGCCGCGGCCTCCCTTGCGGAAAACGCGGCGTTGAAGGCTTCAGCGGCAGCGTCGGCAGATTTGCCCAAGTCACCCGACTTGATGGCCGCTTTCGCCGCGTTCATTTCGGACCTGTAAGCATCCCTGCGCCGCTCGAACGCCGCGTCACGGAGCTTTTTGGCTTCCTTGTTCAGTGTTTTTTGTTCCGGCGTCAGCTTGCTTGCCATGATTTTCCTTTCGCTGTTTTCAGGTGCCGTTGCATCGCCCACATCCATCACGCGGCGTATCTGTTCTGTCATTACCAGCCCTCCCCGTCGCCGCTCAACGCCAGCCTTCCCGAGGAGGGCGATCCCCCCACGTTCTCGGATCGTTGCTCATATGTCCTTCTTCATCACGCGGCACGGCCAATGGTGTCCGCAGTTTGCGCAGGCGGCCAACTCGGCAGTTGAGCGTAGGCTCGGCAGCGGCTTTGTGGTCTTTGCTATTTTCCATTCTCGCCCTCGCTCACTTTTTCGTTAGAGCGCATGATTCGCCTCGTGGTCAAACACTCGCCAATCGTCACCAAGGCCGCGCACATATTCACGCGCCGCTTGCTCGTCGTTGGTTACGGCGCGCTGCTTCCACGTCTCTCCGTGGTACGTGCCGCAGTTCCGTCCGCCGCGTTTCTCTGCCCCTGCGCCTCGCGCCCTGGTGGTCTGCATCCTCTGCTGGATCTCGTAGCGGTACATTTCGCTCTCCGTTTCTGGTCTTGTAACCAGTTTGTTGCTGCCGTCGCAAATCTCAACGGCTTCGCGCTGGCAAGATCGTATTGTTTCTTCATCATCCCACGACCCTCCTCTCCGTTTCAGCGCGGCGCGCACTTGTTGCTTAAGCGTGAATTCCACGTCTAACACTCCATTCCAGGCGAGGCCGTGGAGCAGCCTTCACCTATTGTTAAGGTTCACTCGGCCCGCCTGAATTAAGCGTTGGGCACCTCTGCCATCAGCGCGCCAAAAGTGTCACCCGCCGTGTCATCGTTGTTGCTGGCGGTAACGTGAGCGCGGATCAATGTGCGCAGCCGT
>NCIF01000001.1 GCA_002256785.1 Hydrogenophilales bacterium 17-61-9 | reverse complement strand
TCGACAAGAAAGCCCAGCGCATGGCGTTGTCGCTGTCGGACGAAGGCATGGGCTCCGTCATCACCCGCCTCTCGACCCTGCGCGAGCAAAGCGCGGTGCAGGAGTTGACCCTGTTCGATGAGCGCGGCGGGGTGATCGCTCACGTCGGCAGCGAGCGCGGCACACTGTTGCCCTTGCTGCCCGAGCGCACCGTTCTCTGGCAGGTGCGGCAACAAAAACCGTATAGCCGCATCGAGGAGGTGCCCGAGCGCGGCCTCATCATGCATGTGATCGTGCCGGTCTACACCAGCGCGTTGACGGACGAGACGCGGGTGCTGCAATTGGTGCAACCGGTGCCCAACAGCCTGGCGAACGACGCCCAGGCGGTGCAGCTGGCTTACCAGGAATACCAGCAAATCGCGGTTTCACGCCTGGGTTTGAAGCGCATTTATGGCGTGGCGCTCACGCTGACCCTGATGCTGGCCTTGTTGATGACCTTCGTGATTGCCTATCTGCTGTCGGAGCGCCTGGGCGCACCGTTGCGCACCCTGGCACGCGGCACCCGCGCGGTGGCCAAGGGCGACTTTTCCGAGATGCCCCTGGTAAAAAGCCGCGACGAGCTGGGCGTGCTGATCCAGTCGTTCAACCGGATGACCCGCCAGTTATCCGACGCGCGCGAACAGGTCGCGAAAAATTACCAGGAAACCGAGCAGGCCAAGGCGTTTCTGGAACGGGTGCTGGCCAATCTGTCGTCTGGCGTGGTGGTGCTGGACGAGGCGTTGCAGGTGCGCACGATGAACAGTGCGGCCACCCATATTCTGGGGGCGACGACCGAGGTGCTGGAGGCGCAGCCCTTCACCGGGCTAGGCCGGCCGGAGGAAGCGTTGCGTGCGTTTGGCGTCATGGTTGCGGCGCGCTTTGGCGACCATGAAGGCGAATGGCAGGAGCAGATCGATTATGCCGGCAACGGCGGCAGCCAGACCTTGTTGCTCCGCGGCACGCGCCTGCCGCCGGGGGTTGAACGCGGCTATGTGCTGGTGTTCGACGACGTGACCAAACTGATCGACGCCGAGCGCAATGCGGCCTGGAGCGAGGTGGCGCGCAGGCTGGCCCACGAAATCAGAAACCCGTTGACCCCCATTCAGTTGTCGGCTGAACGCATCGCGCACAAGCTTGGCGGGCGGCTGCAGCCTGCGGACGCCGAGTTTCTGGTGCGGGCGACTCAAACCATCGTCAACCAGGTCGCTGCCATGAAAAGCATGGTGGATGCGTTTGCGGGCTATGCGCGGATGCCGCGCGCCAGGCTGGAAGCGCTCGACATCAACGCGCTGGTGCACGAGGTGCTGGCGTTATACGACGCCAACGCGCTGGGCTTGCAGCTCAATCTTGCCGGGAATTTGCCCCGTATTTCCGGCGACTCCACATTATTGCGCCAGGTGATACATAATCTGTTGCAAAATGCGCAGGATGCGTTGACCGAGCATTCCGCACCCTGCGTCGAGGTCAGCACGCAACAAAAAAACAATGCCGTTTGCCTGACCGTAAAAGACAATGGAGCCGGATTTCCGGAGCACCTGATGACGCGGCTTTTTGAGCCCTATGCAACCACCAAGGCCAAAGGGACAGGCCTGGGCCTGGCCATTGTCAAAAAAATTGTAGAAGAGCATCAGGGCAAAATACAGATCGAAAATCGCAAGTCGGGCGGCGCGGCAATTCGTATTGCGCTGCCGATTTTTGTAAGTGCGGGGGAGAGCACGTGAGCGGGCATATTCTCGTCGTGGATGACGAAGTGGGCATTCGTGAGTTGTTGTCGGAAATTCTCACCGACGAAGGTTACGACGTGCATCTGGCGGAAAACGCCGAGGCGGCGCGCGCCTTTCGCGCCCTGCGTCGTCCGGATCTGGTTCTGCTCGACATCTGGATGCCCGACACCGACGGCGTCACGCTGCTGAAAGAATGGGCGGGCGGCGGCCAGCTCACCATGCCGGTGGTGATGATGTCCGGCCATGGCACCATCGACACGGCGGTCGAAGCCACCAAGCTCGGCGCCACTGACTTTCTGGAAAAGCCGGTGGCGCTGGCCAAGCTGCTCGACACGGTCAACAAGGCGATCAAGCGCGGTGCGGTCCTGCCCCGGCGCAGCCCCGGCATGGACTTGTCGGCGCTGGGCAAAAGCCCGCTGATCCTCGAACTCAAGAAACGCCTCACCCAGATCGCCAGCAACACCGCGCCGGTCCTGCTGCTGGGCGAACCCGGCAGCGGATTCGAAATCTGCGCCCGCTTTTTGCATCAGCCCACCACTCCCTGGGTCGAAATCAAGGATCGCGCGCGGCTGGTGTCCGACCCCTTGAGTTACGTCGAAACGCTGGGCAATGGCACGCTCTTTCTGCCCGATGCCTGTGAGTTGGCGCGCCTGGAGCAAAAAGGCCTGGGGCTGCTGCTCGATCGCATCGAAGGCGGCGGCGCGCGACTGGTGTGTGCCAGCAGCCGCAGCCTGGATGCAATGATTGCGGCAGGGGAATTCGACAGCCGCCTGTTTTACCGCCTGTCCAGCCTGGCGATTCAGGTGCCGCCGCTACGCGACCATCGCGAAGACGTGCCCGATATCGCCAATGTGATGTTGTCGCATCTGGTCGAGGAAGGGGCATGCCCGGTACGCCGGTTGACCACCCCTGCCCTGAACCAGCTGCGCAACTTCGACTGGCCGGGCAACCTGCCGCAGCTCAATAACGTGGTGCGCACGCTGGCGGTGACGGCGTTGTCGGGCGAAATCGATGCCATCGATGTGAATCGGGTCATCGCGCCCATCAAGCAGGCCGCGCCCGCGGTGTCGCACGGCATCTCGTTCGACATTCCGCTGCGCGAGGCGCGCGATGCGTTCGAACGGATGTATTTCGAGCACCTGATTCAGACAGAGGGCGGCAGCATGACACGGGTCGCCGACAAGTCCGGGCTGGAGCGCACCCACTTGTATCGCAAGCTCAAGCAGCTGAATATCCGGCATGGACGGCGGCTGGACGAAGACCTGTTGTAAGTTTTAAGGAACGCGCGTGAAAATCATCATTCTCGGTGCGGGACAGGTTGGCTCCAATCTGGCTGAAAGCCTGGTTGCCGAAAACAACGACATTACCGTCGTTGATCTGGACCTCGCCCGGTTGGCGCTGTTGCAGGATCGTTTTGACCTGCGCACCGTACAGGGGCATGCCGCACATCCGTCCATCCTCAAGAAAGCTGGCGCGGCAGACGCCGACATGCTGGTGGCGGTTACCCAGAGCGACGAAACCAATCTGATCGCCTGCCGGCTGGCCGCGACCCTGTTCAATATCCCTACCCGCATCGCGCGGATCCGCTCGCCCGATTTTCTGGAGATTGAAAGCGGGTTTCTGGCCGAGCATTTCGGCGTTGACCACATCATCAGCCCGGAACAGGAAGTCACCGAAACGCTGCGTCGCCTGATCGAGCATCCCGAGGCCTTGCAGGTGCTCGACTTCGCCGACGGCAGAGTGCGGCTGGTGGCGGTGCGCGCCTATCACGGCGGTCCGCTGGTCGGTCACGAGCTGCAGGATATCCGCCGCCACATGCCCGACATCGACTGCCGGGTGGCGGCGATCTACCGCCGCGACCGCGGCATCGTGCCGAAGGGGATTACCGTTATCGAGCCCGGCGACGAAGTGTTCTTCATCGCCCGCCGCGAGGACATTCCTGCAGTGATGCGTGAAATGCGGCGGATGGAGCGCCCGGTCAAGCGGGTAATGATCGCCGGCGGCGGCAACATCGGGCGGCGGCTGGCGGCGCGGCTGGAGCGGGACTATGAAGTCAAGCTGATCGAAATCAATAAAGCGGCCAGCAACCAGCTGGCCGAAACGCTGCACCGCACCCTGGTGCTGACCGGCGATGCCACCGACGAGGATCTGCTGGAGCAGGAAAACATAGAATCCATGGATGTTTTCTGCGCGCTCACCAACGACGACGAAGACAACATCATGTCGGCGCTGCTGGCCAAGCGCATGGGCGCGCATCGCGTGATGGCGCTGATCAACCGCTCGGCCTACGTGAACCTGGTGCAGGGCGGCGAGATCGACGTCGCCATTTCGCCGGCGCAGGCGACGGTGGGGCCGCTGCTCTCGAAAATCCGCCGCGGCGACATGGCGGCAGTGCACAGCTTGCGGCGCGGCGCCGCCGAAGTCCTCGAAATCGTGATTCACGGAGACCTGAAAACCTCCAAGGTGGTGGGGCGCCGCATCGGCGATGTGGCGTTGCCCGAAGGTTCGGCCATCGCCGCCATCATCCGCGGCGAGGAGGTGTTGATCGCCCACCACGACACGCTGATGGAAGCGGAAGACCACCTCATTCTGTTCGCGCTCAACAAGCGCATCATTCCCAGGATCGAAAAGCTGTTTCAGGTCGGGTTCGGGTTTTTCTGAGTTTCTCCCATGCACCGTCTCGCGCTTGTACTGCATGTGCCTGGCCTGGTGACCCTGATTTTCCCCTTCACCATGCCGGCGCCGATTCTGCCACTCTTGGGAATGGGTCGCCTTCTGGCGCGCCTGAGGACGGGCGCTGGTAACATGGCGGCCATGATGCCGGCCTGGCGGAACGTTTAATGTCGCAAATATTGCCTGTCGTCCATATTCTTTCGAAAGTCCTGATGCTGTTTTCGGCGGCATTCCTGCTGCCGCTTGCCATCTCGCTGGGGCTGGAGGATGGCGCGCACCGGGCCTATGACGAGGCGATTGTCACCACTTTTCTGTCTGGACTGGTGCTGTGGCTGCTTTCGCGCCGGGGGAAGCGCGAACTGCATACCCGCGACGGCTTCCTGCTGGTGGTGATGATCTGGACCATCCTGCCGCTGTATTCCACGATTCCGCTGCTGGCCCACATGCCGGACCTCAGCTTCACCGATGCCTATTTTGAAGCCGTCTCCGGCTTGACGGCCACTGGCGCGACGGTGCTGTCGGGGCTGGACAGCCTGCCGCCCTCGATCAACATCTGGCGCACGCTGATGCACTGGCTCGGCGGCATGGGGGTGATCGTGCTGGTGGTTGCGGTGCTGCCGATGCTGGGCGTCGGCGGCCGGCAGCTGTTCAAGGCCGAAATCCCGACGCCGATGAAAGACAGCAAGCTCACCCCGCGCATGGCGGAAACCGCCAAAGGGCTGTGGCTGGTGTATGCGATCATCACCGCGATCTGCATTCTGGCGCTGTGGGCGGGCGGCATGGGCTGGGTGGACGCCATGGTTCACGCCTTCAGCGTCATGAGCCTGGGCGGCATGTCGTCGCACGACGCGAGCCTGGGCTATTTCAATTCCGTTACGCTTGAAATCATCGTCATGGTGTTCGCGCTGATCGCCGGCATCAGCTTTTCCACGCATTTCATGGCGTTTCGCATGCGCAATCTGCTGGCGTACCGTTTCGACACTGAAATTCGCTGGTATGCCGGCGTGCTCGGCGCCAGCATCGTCGGACTGACCTTTTATCTGCTGAATCAGGGGGTGTATTCCGCGTTTCCCGAGGCGCTGCGCTTCGCGGCATTCAATACCATCTCGATTGCCACCACACTCGGGTTTTCCACCACCGACTTCAACGCCTGGCCCTATTTCGCGCCGCTGTGGATGCTGTTCCTGTCGAGCTTCATCGCCAGTTCCGGTTCCACCGGCGGCGGCATCAAGATGTTGCGGGCGATGCTGCTCTACAAGCAGGTGTATCGCGAACTGATCAAGCTGATCCATCCCCGTGCGGAAGTCCACACCAAGGTCGGCCAGCAGGCGGTGCCCAGCAAGATCATTTACGCGGTGCTGGCCTTTCTGTTCATCTACGTCGCCTCGATCATTATCCTGTCGTTCATCCTCGCCGCATCGGGGCTGGACGTTTTCACCGCCTTCTCCGCGGTGGTCGCCATGGTCAACAATACCGGCCCCGGCCTGGGCCTGGTCGGCCCCGCCAGCACCTATGCCGTCCTGAACGATTTTCAGACCTGGGTGTGCAGCTTTGCCATGCTGCTCGGGCGGCTTGAGTTTTTTACCCTGCTGGTGGTGTTAACCCCGGTTTTCTGGAGAAAATAATGCCGTCAATTGCCGATTTCGAAGCCATGCTGGCGGCCGGCCGCGACAATGCGTTGCTGCGTTTTTCGCTCGGCAACGAATACCTCAAGCAGGGTGACGCGGCAAAAGCCGCCGCCCATCTGTCCCGTGCGGTTGAGCACGACCCGAAATATTCCGCTGCCTGGAAACTGCTGGGCCGCGCGCTGACCGACATCGAGGCCTGGCCCGACGCGCTGGCGGCTTACCGGCAGGGTATCGCGGTGGCCGAGGCGCGCGGCGACAAGCAGGCCGCCAAGGAGATGACCGTGTTTGCGCGTCGTATCGAGGCCGCATTAATCAATAAGCCGCTTGAGTTAAAATCCGGGGATTGAATTTTTCAGGAGCAGCAAATGACGCGGATGGTGAATTGTGTGAAGCTTGGGCGCGAAGCGGAGGGTCTGCCTTTCCAGCCGGTGCCGGGCGAGCTGGGCAAAAAGATTTTCGAGAACGTGTCGAAAGAAGCCTGGGGCGGCTGGCAGCGCCACCAGACCATGCTGATCAACGAGAATCGCCTTAATCTGGCCGATGCGCAGGCGCGCAGCTATTTGATGGAACAGATGGACCGCTATTTGTTTGGCGGCGGCGAAGTCGATGCCGCTGCAGGTTACGTTCCACCCGGTACGCCCAGCAAGTGAGCTGGACGCGCCGATGAAAACGGGCTCCTGTCGGAGCCCGTTTTTTTTGACGTGCGGATGGATTAAAGCACTTCTTTCGCGATTTCTTCCAGCGAGGTGTGGCGTACGTCCTTGCCCTTGACCATGTAGACCACGTATTCCGACATGTTCTTGGCGTGGTCGCCCATGCGCTCGATCGCCTTGGTGACAAACAGGATGTCGATGAAGACCGAAATGGTGCGCGGATCTTCCATCATGAAGGTGATGAGGTGGCGCAGGTTAAGGCGGAACTCCTCGTCCACGTCCTGATCCTGGCGCGCGATTTCCACCGCCTTGGTGGCGTCCAGGCGTGCAAAGGCGTCCAGCGCCTTGCGCAGCATGTCGAGCACCATCGTGGCCATATACTTGACCTCGCTAAAGCGCGGCAGGCTGATGCGTTCGGATTGGTGAATCAAAATGGCCATGCGCGCGATCTTGGCGGCTTCGTCGCCGATGCGCTCGAGGTCGGTGATGGTTTTCACGACCATCATCACCATGCGCAGGTCGGACGCCGTAGGCTGACGGCGCGCAATGATGTGGGTGCAGTCTTCGTCAATGGCAACTTCCAGCGCATTCACATTGTGATCGTTTGCCTCCACCTGCGCGGCCAGATCCAGATCGCCCTTGACGAGGGCTTCAACGGCGCTGGTGATTTGTTCTTCGACCAGGCCACCCATTTTCAGCACGTTGGCGCGCACGGCTTCCAGCTCGGCGTCAAACTGCTTGTAGGTGTGTTCGGTTAGCATTATGCGAGTCTCTCCAATAATCCATTTCAATTATATGCTGTGTAGATGACGCTTACATGAATGGCGCGCTTCAGCGTGTACTGAAGGGCAGCGCGTAACGTGTCCCGTCAACATCAAGATACATCGTCCAGTCATGCCGCCCACTGACGCACACGGGCAAAGTGACCTTCGCGGAAAACACCGCGTTTCCGGGGGTGCGCAGGTCATAGCGGTTGAAGCCCATTTCCATGCCGTTCATCTGGAATTCCGCACTGATCCGGCTTGCGCCCGGCGCGTTGAGGCTGAGATCAAATGCCGCCAGCGGCGTCGGCGGGGTTAAAAACAGCACTTTGACGGGCGTGCCGCGATGGCTGAATGCGCAGCCTGCCAAGGGGTCGACACACGCGATCGCTTGCGCTTCGGCCGGGCGCTTGAACCAGTAGCCTGTGGCGGCGATCGCCACCAGCGCAACGATCAACAGCAGCGGCGCCGCGACCCGTTTCATATCCAGGCGCCGCGTAATAATGCCACCCCATGTGCGCCATGCGATTGCGCCAGCGCCACATCGGCACGCGCCAGCCCGCCCAGGCCATAGACCGGAATCGGGCTGGCCGCGGCGAGCGCGGCAAAGGCGCTCCAACCCAGCGAGGGCGCGCCCGGGTGGGTGAGCGTGGGCAGCACCGGGGACAGCAGCGCGTAGTCCGCCTCCAGTTTCGCCGCGTGCGCCAATTCACTGGCGTCATGGCACGACACGCCGATCAGAAAAGAATCGGATTTGGCGTCATCCGGGCGGGCGCTTAAGCCGGCGGCGGCAGACGAATCGAGATGCACGCCGTCGGCATCCGCGGCGCGGGCCAATTCCAGGCTGCCGTTGACCAGCACGCGCGCGCCATGCCGGCGCGCATGCTGTACGGTTGCGCGCGCGAGCAGCAGGCGGGTTTCTTCCGGCAGGGTTTTGTCGCGCAGTTGAATCAGCCGCAGGCCGCGATGCAGCGCCACGTCCAGCCGCGCCAGAAAGGTGTCGACGCCGAGCGACTCGGCATGCGAAATGCCCAGCACCGACGGCAGCGCCAAGGCTTTCAGGATCGGAAAATTGGCCGGCAGCAGCGGCGTTACTTCAACCGCATCGAGCCGCTGCCAGGACAATATTTGCCCCTCGTGCGGATGCGGCTCGCCCTGCCATTCAAATACGCGGAAAAAATTCAGCCGCACCGTGGCGTGGGGATAGGCAAACACCCGCGTGATCCAGCGATGCGCGCGGCTGACGGTAATTCCCAGCTCCTCGTGCAGCTCGCGCGCCAACGCGACTTCCAGCGACTCGTCCGGCTCCACCTTGCCGCCGGGAAACTCCCAATAGCCGGCATAGGCTTTGCCCGGCGGGCGCTGCGCCAGCAGCACGCGCCCATCGGGCTGCGTCAACACCGCCGCTACCACCTCCGTGATCGGTGTCACGCGTGTCTTCCCGCCCAGTCGCGCGCGAACTGCCACGCCACCCGGCCATTGCGTGCGCCCCGGCCCAGCGACCATTGCAGCGCGGCGCGCTCGAAGCCGTCATCGGCGGGCGCACCCAGGGTTGTGGCGCCGAGTTGAATAACCCAGTGCCGGGCAATCGCAAGATAGGTTTCCTGGTCCATGGCATGAAACGACACCCACAGCCCGAAGCGATCGGATAGCGAGATCTTTTCTTCGGTCGCCTCGCCCGGATGCACTTCGCCGCCGAGGTGTCGGGTTTCCAGGTTTTCCGCCATGTATTCCGGCATCAAGTGGCGGCGGTTGCTGGTGGCGTAAATCAGCACGTTGTCGGAAGGCCCCGCCAGCGAGCCGTCGAGCGCGGCCTTCAGGCTGGCGTAGCCGGGTTCATTCTCGGCGAAGCTCAGATCGTCGATGAAGACAATAAAGCGGTAATCCGCATCCGCCAGCAGGTCGAACAGATCAGGCAGGCTGGGCAGCCCGGCCTTGTCCACTTCGATCAGCCGCAATCCCTTCGATGCATATTTGGCGTGCACTGCCTTCACCAGCGAGGACTTGCCGCAGCCGCGCGCGCCGGTGAGCAGCACGTTGTTGGCCGGCTTGCCGGCGACGAACTGGCGCGTGTTGATCTCCACGCGTTGCTTTTGTTCGTCGATCGCCAGCAGGTCTTTCATGGCGACGCGCTGGGGGTGCCGGATGGGCTTCAATCCGCCCGTCTGCGCCGACCAGCGGGCGGCGCGGGTGGTTTTCCAGCTCAGTGGCGCGGGGTATGAAGCGCTGTCGAGACGGTCGAGCAGGCGTTCGATGCGGGGCAACAGGGGTTTGAGATCCGGGTTCATGCATGAATTCTAGCGGACGACCTCGTGCTGTTGCATGGCAATGGGTGGTCTGTGCCGATTTTCATCGGCGCCGGGTGCGGACCCGGGGCGAACGGCAGACCTGGATCGCCTCCGCGTGCTGGTTTGACCGGGCGGCCCCCAAGCCGGGCGAAGCTGCGTACCATTGATTGGCTTATGTGCCCCAGCGCACAGACACGCTTCGGAAAGACGGTGATGATCCTTGTCGCCTCGGGGAAGATGCGCTTTTCTTCGACCGGGCGGCCGCAATCATCTGTTGCGGGTCCTGCAAGCACGGCCCGCCTCCGGATTGAGGTTCGCTTTTAACGGAAATCAACCATGTCCGAAACAGTAAACGATTCCACCCTTGCCGGCCATGCCGGCAAGGGTGATGGCATCACCGAACTCCGCCGCCAGGAGGCCTTGCTTAAAACCGGGGCCTTGCAGAATGCGATTCTCAATAGCGCCAACTTTTCGAGTATCGCCACCGATGAGAAAGGCGTGATTCAGATCTTCAACGTCGGCGCCGAGCGGATGCTGGGCTACACGGCTGCCGAAGTGATGAACAAGATTACCCCGGCTGACATTTCCGATCCGCAGGAAGTGATCGCGCGCTCGGAAGCGCTCAGCGTCGAACTCGGCACCCCGATTGCGCCGGGCTTCGAGGCATTGGTGTTCAAAGCCTCGCGCGGCATCGAGGACATCTACGAGCTGACCTACATCCGCAAGGATGGGAGCCGGTTTCCGGCAGTCGTGTCGGTCACCGCGTTGCGCGACGCGCAAAACGCGATTATCGGATATCTGCTGATCGGCACCGACAACACCGCGCGCAAGCAGGTCGAGGCAGAGCGGCAGCATCTGCTCGAAGTTCAGGAGGAAACGAATAAACAGCTGCAGCAGACCAACGTCACCCTGCAGGTCAGCGAGGAAAGGCTCGCGGTGACGCTCAACTCCATCGGCGATGCGGTGATCGCCACCGATGCAAGCGCGCGGGTGACGCTCCTGAACCCCCTTGCCGAACGGCTCACCGGCTGGACGCAGGCGCAAGCCAGCGGTCGTTTGGTCGACGATATTTTCAACATCATCAACAAGGAAACCCGCCGGGCGTCCGCGATCCCGGTGATGGACACCCTGGCGCATGGCACGATACAGGGCCTGGCCAACCACACTGTGCTGATTGCGCGCGATGGCAGCGAGTGCGATATCGCCGACAGTTGCGCACCAATTCGCGATCGCGATGGCGTGGTGATCGGCGCGGTGCTGGTGTTCCGCGATGTCACCGGGGAATATGCGGTGCAGCAGGCCTTGCGCGACCAGCAGTTCTACACGCGCTCGCTCATCGAATCCAACATCGACGCGCTGGTGATGACCGATCCGTCCGGCATCATCACCGACGTCAATCAACAAATGGAGGCGCTCACCGGCTTCACGCGCGATGAGCTGATCGGCACGCCGTTCAAGAATTATTTCACCGATCCGGAGCGGGCCGAGGCGGGTATCAAGCGGGTATTGAGCGAAAAGAAGATTACCGATTACGAGCTCACCGCGAGCCACAAAATCGACGGAGAAACGGTGGTGTCCTACAACGCGGCCACTTTTTTCAATGCGGATGGCAAGCTACAGGGCGTGTTCGCCGCTGCGCGCGACGTTACCGAACGCAAACGCCTGGACCAGGTGCTGCAGGACAAGAACGCCGAACTGGAAAGCGCCCGCTTCGTGGCGGAAAAAGCCAGCCGGGCCAAGTCGGATTTCCTTTCCAGCATGAGTCATGAGTTGCGTACCCCGCTCAATGCCATACTGGGTTTCGCCCAGCTGCTGGAGGCCGGTTCGCCGCCGCCAACGGCCGCCCAGACTGTCAGGCTGCACCAGATCATCAAGGCAGGATGGTATTTGCTGGAACTGATAAACGAAATTCTCGATCTGGCGGTGATCGAGTCCGGCCAGCTCTCGCTGTCGCGAGAAGCCGTGTCGCTGATCGATGTCATGCGCGAATGCCAGGCCATGATCGAGCCGCAGGCGCAACAACGCGGTATTCATATAGATTTCCTTCCGTTCGACCACACCTGGTTTGCCAATGCCGATCGAACGCGCGTCAAGCAGGTTTTAATCAACCTGCTCTCCAATGCAATCAAATACAACCGCAAGCTTGGAACCGTTAAAGTGGCCTGCACCGCAAGCATGCCGGATCGCTTGCGCATCAGCATCAAGGACAGCGGCGAGGGATTGTCTGTAGAAAAAATGGCGCAGCTATTCCAACCGTTCAATCGCCTCGGACAAGAAACGGGTGGCGAGGAAGGGACGGGCATCGGCCTGGTCGTCACCAAGCGGCTGGTCGAACTGATGGGCGGCACAATCGGCGTGGAAAGCACGGTTGGCGTGGGCAGCGAATTCTGGATCGAGCTGGTCGTGGACGTTGCGCCGCAGCTTGCCGCCGGAAGCGCAATGCCAGCCGAGCTTGAGCCGCAAGCCAATGGGAACGCGGCACTGCGCACCCTGCTTTATGTGGAAGACAATCCGGCCAACCTGATGCTGGTCGAGCAGATCATCGAGTCCCACACCCGTGTCCGCATGCTGAGTGCGCGCGATGGCACTCTCGGCGTCGCGCTGGCGCGCGCCCATCTCCCGGATGTCATCCTGATGGATATTAATTTGCCCGGGATCAACGGCATCGAAGCGCTGAAGACTTTACGCGCCGACCCGGCAACGGCACACATCCCGGTCATTGCACTGAGCGCCAATGCCATGCCTGGCGATGTCGCGAAGGGCCTGGCAACGGGATTTTTCCGCTACCTGACCAAGCCAATCAAAATTGACGAATTCATGAAGGCGCTGGATAGCGCGCTGGAGCATGAGGAAACAGCGCCGGGTCGCGCAGATCGATCGGGGCCGCGCGATGATTAATCGCGACGCAAGCGGGCCTCACAGGATTGAGTTGCAGTGCCAATGAAACAAATCGGACGGATACCATGATCAGCAAACAAGACATTCTTAACGCCAGCATTCTGATTGTGGACGATCAGGAAGCCAATGTGCGGCTGCTGGAGGACATGCTGCGTGAAGCGGGCTATCAGCGCATGACGTCGACGATGGATCCGCATACCGTTTGCGCGCTGCATCGCGCCAACCACTACGACCTGATCCTGCTCGACCTGCAGATGCCCGGTATGGACGGGTTTCAGGTGATGGAAGGACTCAAGACTAACGATACCGACGGCTATCTGCCCGTTCTCGTGATCACGGCCCAACCGGGTCACAAGCTGCGCGCGCTGCAGGCCGGCGCCAAGGATTTCATCAGCAAGCCGTTCGATCTGGTCGAAGTCCAGACGCGCATCCGCAACATGCTGGAAGTGCGGCTGCTGTACAAAAAGCTCGAGAATTACAACAAGGTGCTGGAGCAAACGGTGCAGGAACGAACCGCCGAACTGCGCGAAAGCGAAGCCCGCTATCGCAGTCTGACCGAACTGGCTTCCGACTGGTACTGGGAGCAGGACGAGAACATGAACTTCACCAGGGTGTCCGGCCCGGTGCTGGAGATGCTCGGAATCCGGGTCGATGCCCTGGCGGGCACTGCGCGCGAGGCTCAGGATGCGGGCTGGAATGAAGCCGAGCGGAAAACGCTGCAGGCCACCATCGCCGCCCGGCAGCCGTTTCTGGATTTCGTCTTTCACCGCGTCAATGCCGATGGTTCGCATCAACAGTTTCAGGTGAGCGGGGAGCCGATGTTCAATCAGTCCAGCCGCTTTGTCGGGTACCGCGGAATCGGCGTGGAACTCACCGCAAAGAAATAGAACCCGGGATCCCAACTGTCAGCGATGTCATCCATGCATAACCCGAGTCAAAATCACCTGCTTGCCGCGCTGCCCACGGCGGAATTCGATGCCCTCGCCGCGCATCTGGAGTGGGTGCCGTTGCGATTGGGTGAAAGCCTCTACGAACCCGGCGAAAAATTGCAGCACGCTTATTTCCCCACCACCGCCATCGTATCGCTGCACTATGTGACGGAATCGGGCGCCTCGGCTGAAACGGCGGGGGTGGGCAATGAAGGCGTCGTCGGAGTATCTCTTTTCATGGGCGGAGAGACCACGTCCAGTTCGGCCGTGGTGCAGACCGCAGGCCACGCCTACCGGATGGAGGGGCAGCGGCTGAAGGATGAATTCAATCGCGCTGGCTTGATGCAGCGCCTGTTGCTGCGCTACACCCAGGCGCTGCTGACGCAGATGGCGCAAACGGCGGTGTGCAACCGGCATCATTCGCTGGAGCAGCAGTTGTGCCGCTGGCTGTTGTTGACGCTCGACCGACTGCCTGCGAACGAGTTGATCATGACGCAGGAACTGGTCGCCAGCATGCTGGGCGTGCGGCGCGAAGGCATTACGGAGGCAGCCGGGAAATTGCAGCGCGCCGGGTTAATCAGTTACCGCCGCGGCCACATTTCAGTGCTTGACCGGCATGGACTGGAGACCCACGCGTGCGAGTGCTACGCCGTCGTCAAGAAGGAACTGGCCCGTCTGCTGCCCGATGTGCAGTATCGTCAGGACCGTGCGGCGGACCGATAACCGTTAATCAGCCCCCTGGTTTTTAGTGGATGCCGGGCGCGCAAGGCGCCCGGCCCGGATTGCCTCCGGGGCCGTCATCCCGTTACGATTCACGACACCAGGCGCTGCGGCAGCGTTGTGTGCGCCACCGTACCGACTGTATATTTGGAAGCGACTAAGCTTGCATTCAAATTCGGGGCTTTCGTCAATACGCCCGGTTTGTTGCCACACGGTTTGCCCTGCGGTCTGGCGTTCAGGCGGCGGGGACGGATGAAAAGGACTCGATTGGAAATGTCTCCAACTGGGTTGCAAAATGTATCGAGTTGGCGGGCAGGACCTTTAACAACAGGAGAACCAATATGAAACAATTATTCATTGCAGCAGCACTCACCATCGCCGCGGCCTCCCCGGCGCTCGCGGCCGATGTCGGCGTGTCGATCACTATCGGCGACCCCGGCTTCTATGGCCGCATCGACATCGGCGACTATCCCCAGCCGCGACTGATTTATCGCGAGCCGCGTGTAATTTATCGGGAAGCGGCAAGAGAGCCGATCTATCTGCATGTGCCACCCGGCCACGCGAAAGACTGGCGCAAACACTGCCGTAAATATGATGCCTGCGGCGAGCGGGTCTATTTTGTTCAGGACAGCTGGTACAACCAGGTGTACGTTCCGCGTTACCAGGAACGCCATGATGATCGCCGGAGTGATCGCCATGAAGCGCGCCGGGATAAGGCCCAGAAGGACCGGAACGACGGCCACGGCCACGGCCATGATCGGAATAATGGCCGGCATTAATGCGGCATGGGTGCAGTCGCCACCCCGATAGCGAAGCGAGTCGCCGGTTCATCGCATTGTTGACGCCGCCGCTTGGCCCGCGCACGACAAGGCCAGAAGCGAGGTAATCGCTTCTGGCCTTGTCGTTTCTGCGCATTCCCCGGACCGGGAGCGATCAGGCTGACCCCAAAAAATATCGCGCTATGCGCGATGGCGAACGGAACGGATTGGGTATTGGGCGTATTTTTCTACTAATACCGATATTGCGTGTCGTGGCATGACCGGGTGTCTTGAGGACGTTCTCGATGCGGTTTGGGTCGAATTAAATGGGAGTGAAAAACATGCTTGAAACGATTGCGGTCATCCTGCTTATCCTGTGGTTGCTGGGCCTGGTTTCCGCGTACACCCTGGGCGGGTTCATACACATTCTTCTGGTCATCGCGGTTGTGGCGATCCTGCTGCGCCTTATTCGACGTTGAGCGGAGCCGATGTCAACATCACTTAAAACCATTTTCCTTGCCATCGGCGCGTTCATCGGACTGTCTGTTATTGCCGCGATCGCCCTGCTTGTTTTTCTCGATGCCAACGCTTTCAAGCCCCGGTTTGAGGCGGCTGTCTCGGACGTTTTTGGGATGGAAGTCAAAGTCGGCGGACGTTTGGGCGTCGACTTCTTCCCAAACCTGCGGGTCACCCTTGAGGACGTGCGCATCCGTAACCGGGGGACGGAGGTCGCCGCCGCAAGGAAGGCCCGGATTGGAATCGATTTCCTCACGTTGCGCCACAAGCGCGTGCGAGTCGAGGCGATTGCGCTTGAACACCCGAGGGTATTCATCGAGCGGGACCACGATGGCACGTTCAACTTCGAGCAATCAGCGGCGGCCCGAGGCATGCTTCCTGACCTGGATCTGGCAAAAATATCCCTTTCAGGCGGGACGTTCCGCTACGCGGACAAACAATCCGGGAGGGGGTTCGAGGCGGATGATTGCAGCCTGGACGTGAGCCGGTTGCAGCTTACGGACAGGAATCGCCCGGGCATCATGAAGAATCTATCCTTCACCGCAGAAGCCGCCTGCGGAGCGATCCGGACCCGGGGCTATGCCGCATCCGGCTTGAGGTTTTCGGTTGCCGGGCAGCGCGGGGTGTTCGATCTCAAGCCGGTCACGATGCGTGTTTTCGATGGCTCGGGTTCGGGAAGCATCCGGGCGAATTTTACGGGCGCGGTTCCCCTCTACCACGTTCGCTATTCCCTTTCAGCGTTCCACATCGAGGCATTCCTCAAGCACCTGGCGCAGCAGAAGGTCGCAGAAGGGCCGATGGATTTTTCCGCGAACCTGTCGATGCAGGGGAAGACCGTGAACGGGCTGAGGCAGAGCGCGCAGGGGCAGATCTCGCTGCGCGGCAAGCACCTCATCCTCAATGGCCGCGATCTCGATCGGGCGTTTGCCCGGTATGAGTCCAGTCAAAACTTCAATTTCGTGGACGTGGCCGCGCTTCTCCTTGCCGGGCCTGCCGGCCTGGCGGTTACCAAAGGCTACAATTTTGCGAGCAATTTTCAGGGATCGGAGGGCCGCAGCGAGATCCGGACGCTCGTCTCCGACTGGAAAGTCGAGCGCGGCGTGGCGCAGGCGCAGGATGTGGCCATGGCGACGAAGCAGAATCGGGTTGCGCTCAAGGGCAGGCTCGATTTAGTCAACGAGCGGTTCGACGACGTGACCGTGGCCCTGATCGATACCAGGGGCTGCGTCAAGGCGCAGCAAACCATCCAGGGCGCCTTCAAGCAACCGGTGGTTGAAAAGCCGGGCGCCATCACGTCGCTCACCGGGCCGGCAGTCACGTTGCTCAAGCAGGTGCGGCATCTCTTTCCTGGCGGCGTGTGCGAAGTGTTCTACGCGGGTTCGGTTGCGTCGCCGAAATAAGGGGTTTGTAATGGAATTCGTCCAGGATGGCCGTACGCATTCCGCTCAAGCAATGCCTGGTCTTTCGCATCATTTGACGTGACGCAATTCAAGTACAACGCGCATTGCCGGAGGCAGTAAGCCTCTATTCTTGCCCTGATAGCCCGTTCCAGACAGCGCCCCCGCACTATGTTCGTCAACGCACAGACGCTGGCTGATCGTGTATCTAAACTGTTCTTACGGTATCGACACGGACGGGCTCAAGGCACTGGGCCTCGCCGGGTCGAACTGAAAACATCTGGGTCAGACCGTGTCGACTGGCGGTTAGAGATCAGCGTTAAACAGCACGCTTAACTAGCATTTGGAGTATTAACCATGAACCAATTCAACAAATATTTCTCCGCAGCGCTTCTGGCCGTCACGCTGGTGTCCGTTGTGGGTTGCGCGTCATCAGGCAAGCATTCAGGAACCGGTGAATACATCGATGACAGCGTCATCACCACCAAGGTGAAAGCGGCCATTTTGAAAGAGCCCAGCCTGAAGGTTGCTGAAATCAACGTCGAGACTTTCAAGGGTGTGGTTCAACTGAGCGGATTCGTACATACCGCTGCAGACATTCCCAAGGCGATTGAAATTACCCGCAGCGTCAAGGGCGTGGTATCAGTCAAGAACGATATGCGACTCAAGTAAGCGACAGCTGACATGAGCCAGTGCCCGCATTTGAATGCGGGCACTGGCCATGGGCGTTCGGGCTTTCATGCTCGATGTGCTTAACTCGAAATTGATTGAACGGTTTTCAAAAGGCCGTGTGAATTGCCCCGAACTTAAAGTCCAAGTGTGCTATCAAGATAGCTGGGGATTTAATCATGAACGAAAAGGGAAATATCCATGAACACTAAAAGCATGTCTGTTGATACGGATACGACTGAAGTGACGAAAGAGCAGCTGATCCATGACTTCAAGGTCGTGGTTGCGGATGCGGAAGCGCTGATCAAGGCCACAGCCGGCCAGGGTGGCGAGGCGGTGGCTGCCATGCGCGCCAAGGCCGAAGCGTCGCTTGCTACGGCAAAGGAAAAAATGAGCGAAGCCCAGGCAGCGCTGCTGGTCAGGACCCGCGCCGCCGCCAAGGCGACGGATGAGTATGTCCATGTGCATCCGTGGCAGGCCATAGGCGTGGGCACAGCGGTTGGCCTGCTGGTTGGCCTGCTGATTGCCCGGCGCTAACCTGGTGATGGCTGAGGAATCGCATGCTGCGTCTGAGGGTTTGTTTGAGTCCCTGAAGACATTGTCAGTGAGTCTGGTCAGCATTGTTCATACCCGTCTTGAGCTGTTGTCCACGGACGTGGCTGAAGAGCGGGAGCAGCTGACGTCATTTCTGGTGCGGGTGCTGGTTGCGCTGGGGTGTCTTGGTGTGGGCGTCGTGTTGCTGGCGATGCTGGTTGTGATCGCCTTCTGGGAGACGCATCGGCTGCTGGCGCTGGCTGGCTTGACCGGGTTTTTTCTGACAGCCGGCGTGGGCTTGGGGTGGTTTGCCCTGCACCGGGTCAGAACCAAGCCGAGGTTATTCGAAGCGAGCCTGGCCGAGTTGTCCAAAGACCGGCAGCAACTCCGGTCCGGGTTATGAACAGCAAACTCGCCCAGCTGGCCGAACGTCGCCAGCAACTGGTGGCGCAAGCGGCCGCGCAACGGGCCACCCTGGCGGATACCCTCGAACCGTGGCGTGCGCGCCTGGCGCGGGTGGACCGTGGGGTGGCTGTGCTGTGTTACATCAGGCGCCATCCGGTTTTAATGGTGGGTGCTTCGCTCCTGCTTGCAGCATTGCGTCCGGGACGCGTCGGCAGATGGCTGCAGCATGGATTGATGCTGTGGCAGCTTGGGCGCCGTTTGCGCGGAAATTGAGCATTACCAACCGGGCTATCAGATAAAACAGCTGGATACAGGCCGCATCTGATTCATGCGAACCGGAATAACAGAAAAAAATGTCCAGCCAGGATTTTGTTCAACATTCACCATCGCGTCCGCCGCCCTCCACTTTCGCTGTAATCAGACGCGTGGCGGTAGCAGCCTGCTGCCTGCTCACGGGTGCGGGATGCGCAAGCATCCCCGACGCCGCGCGCCAACGCGAGATAGGCATGTCTCGCGCACAGGCCGTGGCATTCGATAGCGCGCGCGGCCCTGTTTCCGCAAAAAAGAGTTCAGCCATCATCAGGGAACTTAAAAGCGAATCCGGCAACATCGACATCCTGCAGAAACACCTGGCCCTGGAGCAGGCGATTAATGCCGACAGTCCGCTGGTGCTGGGCAACAAGCTGGTTCTGCTGCAAGACGGGCCGGCGACGTATCGGGCCATGTTCGCGGCCATGCGAGCGGCCAGAGACCACATCAATCTGGAAACCTATATCTTCGAAGACGACGGGATGGGTAAACAGTTTGCCGATCTGTTGCTGGAAAAGCAGGCTGCGGGCGTCCAGGTCAATCTGATTTACGACAGCGTCGGCAGCCTGAACACACCCGGGGCATTTTTCGAGCGCCTGAGTGCCGGCGGCATCGAGGTGCTCGAGTTCAATCCAGTTAACCCTCTGGCCGGAAATAGCAAGACATGGCTGCTCAATAACCGCGACCACCGCAAGTTGCTGGTGGTCGATGGCCGCATCGCTTTCATCGGCGGCATTAATATCAGCGAATCGTATTCCAGCGGATCCTCTCTCAGGTTGGCGCGAAAAAAGGGCGCGCAGCCCATCGGGTGGCGGGACACCCACCTGCAGATCGAAGGGCCGGTGGTGGCGGCGTTTCAAAAGCTGTTCATCGACACCTGGGTTAAGCAAGCAGGTCAGCCGCTGGCCCGGAAAAGCTATTTCCCCAAACTCGACGAGCAGGGAGACGCGATCGTGCGCGCCATCGGCAGCGCCTCCGCCGACCCTCACAGCCTGATCTATCTCACGTTGCTATCGGCGATCGACCATGCGGAACAGCGTGTCAACCTCACCAACGCCTACTTCGTTCCCGATCCGCAATTGCTCAAGGCCTTGACCGATGCGGCGCGGCGTGGCGTCGACGTGAAGCTGGTTTTGCCGAGCCACACCGATTCCTGGGCGGTATTTCACGCCGGGCGCTCGCATTATTCCCTGCTGTTGCGTGCCGGCGTCAAGATCCATGAGCGGCGCGGTGCGGTGATGCATGCCAAGACAGCCTCCATCGACGGCGTCTGGTCGACCATTGGTTCAACCAATCTGGATTGGCGCAGCTTTCTGCACAATGACGAAATCAATGCGGCAATTCTGGGCCGGGATTTTTCAGCGCAAATGGATGCCATGTTCGCCCATGATTTGGCAGAGTCTGATGCCATCGACCTTGATCGCTGGGCGCGCCGGCCGTTGCTGTTCCGGTTGAAAGAGTGGGCGGCGCGGCTCGCCGAATATTGGCTGTAGTCCGGTCAGGATGGAATGACCATACCCGGACCGGATACGCGAACGTCAGGAAACGTGGGTGCCGTATCGGATGGCCCGCACCCAAGGCGTCACCTTATGTGCGTTACCGAACTGATTGAGCTGGATGCGTCAGCTAAGCTGTTTCCCGGTATGCGTTTTTGACCCGGAATGTGATGTCGGGAGGAGGGGCGATGTTGCAATATCTGCCATGGTCTCTTTGCCTGGTGGCGCGCGTTCATTGCATACTTTGTCGATCCACGTACCGTAAGGAGAAAAAATGAACGCTGTTAAAGGAATTGCATTGGCGCTGATTGTGGCGGGCGTACTGAGCCTGGTCTATGGCGGGTTCAGTTACACCAGGGAAACGCATGAGGCCAGGTTGGGGCCGATCGAGATTTCGATAACGGACAAGGAGCGCGTCAATATCCCGGTCTGGGCAGGCGTGGGGGCCATCCTGATGGGCGGTGCGCTGCTTGTTTTTGGCGGTGGCAAGCGCTAGCCCCTTTTTTGCACCGAGCGTTCTGGCCTTCGTGAGCGGCGGCACCCGATGATTCCCCCTTCCCTTTCAGCAGCATCAAGCGGGAACCCCGCAGCCGATCTGGCGGCGGAAGCTGTCGCCACACCCGCCAGGATGGCCGATGCCATTCCGCTTACTGTTCACTTGCCCGTCGATGCGCGCGGCGCGGCGCTCGGCATCATGGCGACCGTTGCGTTGATATTCGCACTGGACTGGGCGCAACCATTTCTGATTACGCTGTTGTTGGGGATACTTTTTGCGTACACCCTGAATCCGCTCGTCGTGTGGCTGGAGCGGATCAGGATACCGCGCGTCGTGGGCGCCAGCATGGTCATGCTGGCCGTGATTTGCGCGCTCGTATTGGGCACGTATGCGCTGCGCGGGCAGGTGCAGCGCATTATCGCGCAGCTACCCGAAGCAGCCAGCCAGCTGTCGACGGGGCTCGACAAGATGCGGAGCGGCCAGCGCAGCAACATGAAGAACATGCAAGCCGCTGCAAACACAATCGAAAAAGCGACCAGCCAGGCAGACCTGCCGGCCACGCCCAAGCCGCGCACCACGCACGTGGTTATTGATTCGCCCACCTTCAAACTCAGTAACTTCCTTTGGGTTGGATCGAGGGGAGTGCTCGCCGTCTTCGGCCAGGCGGTGATGGTGCTGTTCCTGGTGTTCTTCTTCCTGCTGGGTGGCGATATGTACAAACGCAAGCTGGTTCGGCTCGCGGGACCGACCCTGTCAAAGAAGCGGATCACGGTCCACATCCTGGATGACATCAACGATTCCATCCAGAAATACATGTTCATGCTGCTGGTGACCAATGTGTCGGTTGGACTGCTGACCTGGGTCGCGCTGCATTGGGTCGGTCTGGAAAATGCCGGCGCCTGGGCCGTCGCCGCCGGCTTGCTGCATGTCATCCCCTATGCGGGTCCCGCCCTCACCGCAGCCATCCTCGGCATGGCCGCTTTCATGCAATTCGACTCATTTTCCGTGGGGGGGCTGGCGGCAGGCGCGTCGCTGGCGATCGCAACCTTCGTCGGCACCTTTGTCGCCACCTGGATGACCGGGAAATTTGCCAAAATGAACACGGCCGCCGTGTTCGTTTCGCTGCTGTTCTGGGCTTGGCTGTGGGGCGTGTGGGGCATGCTGCTGGGCATACCGATCATCGTCATCGTGAAAGTCGTGTCGCAGCATGTGGAGCAGTTGCATCCCGTGGCGGAGTTGCTGGGTGAATGATGCGGCCCGGTTCGCCTTGTGAAAAGGTGAACCGCAGACGTCCAGGGCGTTACCCGCAGGATGGAGAGCGGGATTGGCGTCGGAACCTGTTTTTGGCAAGTCGCAAGCCGCCGCCCGGCGCGGTTTAGGTGCGGTATTCCGCGTTGATCTTCACGTAATCGTAGGAAAAATCGCAGGTCCACACCGTGGCGGAAACGTCGCCGCGATTGAGCGCCACGCGCACGGTGATGTCGGCTTGCTTCATCACGGCGGCGCCCTGTGCTTCGGTGTAGCTCGCCGCCCGTCCGCCTTTTTCGGCCACCAATACGTCGCCCAGATACAGCTGCAAGGTGTTGACGTCGAGGTCGCCGACGCCCGCGTAGCCGATGGCGGCAAGGATGCGGCCGAGGTTGGGGTCCGAGGCGAAAAACGCGGTCTTGACCAGCGGCGAGCGCGCGATGGCATAGGCGATCTGCTTGCATTCGGTGTGGTTGCGGCCGCCTTCGACCGCCACGGTGATGAACTTGGTCGCGCCCTCGCCGTCGCGCGCCATCGCCTGCGCGAGTTCGATCGAAACGGCGCTGACGGCGGTTTTCAGCGCGGCGTAACCGGCGCTGGAGGCGTCGCTGATTTCCGCATTGCCGGCCTGTCCGGTGGCAATCAGGATGAAGCTGTCGTTGGTCGAGGTGTCGCCATCGACGGTGACGCAGTTGAACGAAACGTCGGCGACGTCTTTCACCAGCTGCTGCATCAGCGCGGGGGCGATCGCCGCGTCGGTCGCCACATAGCCCAGCATGGTCGCCATGTTGGGGTGGATCATGCCCGAGCCTTTGGCGATGCCGGTGACGGTGATGGTTTTTCCGTCCACCTGCGCCTGACGCGAGGCGCCCTTGGCCACGATGTCGGTGGTCATGATGGCGTGGGCGGCTTCCGACCAGTGATTCGGCGCCAGGTCGGCCTGCGCGGCGGGCAGCGCGGGCAGGATCTTGTCGATTGGCAGCGGTTCGAGAATCACGCCGGTGGAAAACGGCAGCACGTTTGCTGCCGCGCAACCCATCAATTGCGCCACCGCTTCGCAGGTCCGGCGCGCGCGGTTCAGGCCTTCTTCGCCGGTGCCGGCGTTGGCGTTGCCGGTGTTGATTACCAGCGCGCGGATGTTTCCGCCGTGCTGATTGTTCGGTCCCAGATGCTGTTTGCATAGCGTAACCGGCGCCGCGCAAAAGCGGTTCTGCGTGAACACGCCGGCTACCTGGCTGCCGGATGCGAGTTCGAGCAGGGTGAGGTCGCGCCGTCCGGGTTTTTTGATGCCGGCTGATGCAATGCCGATTTTGATGCCCGCAACAGGTAACAGGGAAACGGGATCGGGGGCGCTGAGGTTGACGGGCATGGCGGCTTCGCAGAACGGAAAGCCGATATTTTAAGCCGGTCGGGCGGTTTGATGGCAGGCCTGCGGTGTGCGCTTGAACAGGGTGCTTACCATGCGACGAAATTCCGCTCGCCACGGCCATACCGGATCGCGCTCAATCGAACGTGCCAGAGAAATCAGTGCGATCAGGGCAAATATGAGAAACAGGCATTGCGAGAGGAGCTGGCTCGGTGTGAGCACAGCGAATGGAATGTCCATAAAGCCGGGGACATAAAACAAGCTGGCAAACACGGCAAAAAGAAACATCGGGCCGAGGTGCATGGCGTCGCTCCGTTATTCTGATCTTTATGCGAAAGGACCGGAGCAAGCGTTGTGCCAGCGACCGCAAGAGCCGTTAAAACAAAGGCTTGGATATTCGGTTGGTTGTGGCTCAGGCGTCAGGCGTAAACAAATCCGACAGTTATTTTTCCAGCGGCAACGCTGCGAGCTTGCGCAGTATCTCGTGCGAAAGTGAGTAAAACTGCGGTGTTGGCCCGAGATCTTCGTAAATCGGGTCGCCATAATCGTCTTCGGCGATGATGCGGCTGCCGGGAATGTAGGGCATGGCCACTTCCAGTTCGTCGAGCGCGGCGCGGACCAGGTCGGCCATCAGTTGCGACTCGCTGCGCCCCGGATACATGACGTGCAGGGCTTCGATGCGCGCGGCATCGCGCAGCGGCAGGTGGACGGTATAAGCCCGCACGGAGGTGCGTTCATGCCCTGCCTTGCCCCAGCGTTGGATCAGTTCGGCGATGCGCATGCGCTTTCCTCTGCAGTGCGATGGTTTTGTTATAGCAAAGACCCTCGCAAGGCAAAGCAGGATTCAGCCGGGTCGTTTCCATACCAGGGTGCGATTATTGGCCGGCATGGCGATGTCCCGCTGTAGCGACAGCCCCTGCGCGCGCGCCAGCGCGTCGACGGCTTCGAAATCGCGCACGCCTGAAACCGGGTCGCGCGATTTCAGCCAGGCATCGAAGCGGGCATTGCTTTCCGAGGTGAACGCACCGTTGTAATTAAACGGGCCATAAATCACCAGCACGCCGCCCGCTTCCAGCACGCTGCCGACCCCTTCAAAAAACTGCCCGACCTCGGGCCAGCCCATGATGTGCAGCGTGTTGGCCGAAAAGACCGCGTCGTAGCGGCCGCCGCGCCAGTCCTGCTGGTTCACATCCAGTTCAATCGGCGGCAGCACGTTGGGCAACGCAGCATCGTTGAGCCATAACTGAATGCCGGCGTGATGCGGGCGCACATCGGCGGTCTGCCAGCGCAGATGCGGCAGCGCGGCGCCAAAATCCACCGCATGCTGACCGGTGCCGCTGCCGATTTCCAGCACCGTGCTGCGGTCGGCAAATACCTCGCGCAGCACGGTCAGGATGGGGTCGCGATTTTGCACGCAGGATTCGGAAAAGGGTTTGTTGCTCAAGGGGATCGCTCCGGCTTTATTGCGCGTTCAGGTTGATCAGGCGGCCATCGGCCAGCAACAGCGCGGCGTGGACGGGTTTGTCGGGATACAGTCCGGTGAGTAGCGTCTGGTAACTCGAGAGCTGGGTTCGATGGCGTTCGCTCAGGTTCAGGTCCGACAAACCGAGGCTGTCGTCGCCGGTTTTATAGTCGATCACCCACACCGCATCATCGAACTCCACCACGCGGTCGAGTCGCTGCATCCGCCCGCCCGCATCCAGCAGTGCCAGCTCGTTGTGTGCGGCCTGGTATTGCGTGGGGTTAAAGAACCGCGCCAGATGCGGTTGCGCGAGCAGCGCGCGCGCAGCGGATTCGATCCGCTTGAATTCGCCGGCCACGCCCAATCGGACGGCCAGCGCGGAGAGGTCGCGCGGGGCGCCCGGCGGCGCATGGTGTTCGAGGCAGGCATGAAACAGCTCGCCGCTGGCGGCGGTCGGATTGGCGCGCGCGCGGGCCAGCCGTTGGCCGATCGCCGGGGCATGGATGCGCGGCGGCGCCACTGCGGGCGGCGCTTCTTCCGGCGCGCTGGCAAGCGGCAAATCAGCCGGCAGCGCCATTCCCTGCCATGCCGCATCGACGCGCTGCAGCCAGGCGCACTTGTCCGCCGCCCCGCTCACGATCAGCGCCTGCTCGGCGCGGGTCAGCGCCACGTAGAGCAGATTATCGGATTCGCGTTGCGCCAGTTCGGCTTCCTCGGCGAACCAGGGTTCCCGCCATGCGCCGCGCTCGTCGTGTTTGCCGAACAGCGAAAAATGCGCGGGCCGCGGCGCTTCGGGCGGCCACGGCGCCAGCACGCCATAGCTGTCGCCGCGCGCGTGGTCGCTGCCGCCGAGCAGCCAGACGATCGGCGCTTCCAGTCCCTTGGAGCCGTGGATGGTCAGGAGGCGCACCGCGTTTTCGCCGTCGGCCGCCAGCCCCTCGCCGGGCGCGGCGTCGGCGTCGTCGGTCAGCGACGCCAGCTCGCGGATGAAACCGGCCAGCGTCGGGTAGCGGCCGCCATCCTGCGTCAGCGCCAGCTGCATGAACGCGCGCAGATTGGCGGCGATTTGCGGCCGCATGGCAGCCGGCGCGGCGGCTGCGTAGCGCGCTTCGAGGTCGCCCTCGAAATAAATGCGGTCGAGCAGGTCGTGCACCGGCAGCGTGCCGATGCGCGCGCGCCAGCGCGTGAGCAGGTCGATGGCGCGGCGCAGTTCGGGCGAGCAGTTCGCCTGTTCACCGAGCGCGACAAGCCGCGTCCAGCCCCGCGTTTCGTGCATGGGCGTTGAGGCAAACACTGCGAGCAAGTCGGCGTCGCTGCAAGCGAACACCGGGCTTTTCAACGTGTGCGCCAGCTTCAGTTCGGCGTGCGGCAGCAGCAGGGTTTCCAGCAAGGCAATCAGATCCCGCGCTTCCAGCGCATGCAGCAACCCGCCGCGCCGCGACGTGATGAAGGGAATGCCCGCGGCTTCGAGCGCGCGTTCGTACAGATGCAGGTGGGTGCGCTTTTTCACCAGCGCCATCACGTCGCCGGCGCGTGCTGGGCGGCTTTGCTTTGTGTGTTTGTCCACCACCGCCCAGCGTCCCAATACGTCGTCGCGCAACATTTGGGCGAAGATTTGCGCCTCGACATGCACCGCCTTGTCGTCGGACTCCGGCAAGGCGGTGGTGAGCGGGTTGCGCAGGCCGAATGAGGCACCGGATTCTATTTTTTCCACGCGAATTGGCAGGCAGCGCAACGCACCGGGGCGGGTTTCATTGGCCGGTGCGTGGCTGTGCGCGGCAAAGCCATCCACGCCCGAAAACACCGGGTTGATCGCCTGCACCACCGCGGGCGACAGCCGCCGCGTCATCGTCGTGCTGAACAGCGGCGCGCCGAAATGCGTGCGCAGGAATGCCGCCGCTGCGGTGAATACCCGCGCTTCGCCACGCCGAAAGCGATAAATCGCTTGCTTCGGATCGCCCACCATGAACACCGTCATCGCGCTGTCCGCCGCGCGCGCCTCCGTCAGCCAGGTGGAGAGCGCCTGCCATTGCAGCGGATTGGTGTCCTGAAACTCGTCGAGCAGCAAATGCAGGTAGCGCGCGTCCAGTTTCAGCGCCAGCCCCGGCGCGTGTTCCTCACTTTGCAACAGGCGGCAGGCCAGCCATTCGGCGTCGGCGAAGTCGATCACCCCCTGCTGCGCCTTGGCATCCTGATAGCCTTGCACCAGCGCGTGGCCGAGCAGCAGGCCGTGGCGGTTGAGGTGCCAGATGCGGATGTCGGTCTGGATCGCGGTGAGGGTTTCCAGCGCGGTTTCCAGCGTGTCGAGATCGCGCAGATAGGTGTCGAGTTCGGCGCCGAGCGCTTTTTCCAGTTCTTTCGTCGCCTGCTTCTTGCGCCGCTGGCCCGCCGTCATCAGGTATTTCATCAGCGCGGCGTGCGCATCGTCGGGCGGCAGGCTCAGGCTGCGCTGGATTTCCGGCGCGCGCGCCTGTTCGCTCTTGCCGCCCTTTTCCAGCGCAAAACCCACTCGCTTCACCCGCGCCGTCATTGCTTCGTCGGCCCAGAAAGCCGCCACCGGGTCGGTGTCGAGGTCATCGACCAGGCCGGGGCGCAGTTGCGCCAGCGCGAACGCCAGCGGATCGGGCTGGCCATCGGTATACGCCCACCACTCCGCCCGCGCCTGCACAAAATGCGTCAGCAGCGCGCACAGACTGTGTTCGCCAAGATCGGTGAGTAGTGCCAGCAAAGCCGCGCCTTCAACTGATTCAGGTTCTGCAGCCCACATGGCCAACAACCGGTCGCGCACCTCGTTTTGCAACTGTTTCTCGCGCTCCAGAAGCGGCGCGCCCCACGGCAGCCCCGCTTCCAGCGGCGCGCGCTTCAGCAGGTCGAGAAACCAGCCGTGGAAGGTTGTCACCGTCGGCCCCGGCTGCGCGGTCAGCACCGTCTCCAGCAACCCGCGCGCGCGCGGCAACAGCGCGTCGATCTCGTTCTCCACCACTTCGCGATCGTGCAGGAACTTCCGCACCGTCGCGTCGTCCGCCAGCGCCAGCACGCGCAGCCATTCGTGCAGGCGGTCGGTCATCTCCTGCGCCGCCTTGCGCGTAAACGTAATCGCCAGCAGCGCCGAGGGTTCGGCGCCCGCCAGCAAGAGGCGCAGCATGCGCGATACCAGCAGCCAGGTCTTGCCGCTGCCGGCGCAGGCTTCCACCACCACTGAGCGGGTGGGTGATAAGGCGGTGGCGGGGTCGAGGGGGATGGGCATGATTAAGGCGTGTGGCGGAGCGAACGGCTGCACCCAGGGAACAAACCGGGTCAGACAGGAACAACGACCCGGGGCATGAGCCCCAGACGTTTCACCCGGCGGGCAAATTTCTGATCGTCGAACGACGCCATGCTGTCGCAACCGCGATAACTTGCATGGTGCAAGGCGTCGGCCATTTCCAGCCCGGCTTCGCTTTGCGCCAGCGCTTGCAGCAGCGTTTCACGGTCTTCCACTCTTACATGATCCAGACTCAAAAGATGGTGAAAAACCCCGGCGATTTCTTTCGGACTGAAGCCGTAATAGCCACGCATCACCCATTCCAGCTCCAACGCTACGGTTTTGCACACCATCAGCGCCTGGCCGGATTCAATCAGCCGCCGCGCGGCCTCATGCTGACGTTGCGCCTCGGCATCGGCCTTGTCCGCAATGTAATAGCGGGCCAGCACATTGGTATCCAGCCCGATCATTTTTTGGGCGATGGATTGAGCAGGGTGGCAGGGTCGAAATCCGCGGGCACGGCACGCTTGCGGCTGCTTAACATGCCAAATCCGCTGGTGGCCACCTCGGTGGGCGAACTCCGCACTCGCAGCTCCACATGATCGTCAACCAGCGAAAATTCCACCTTGCTGCCCTGACGGATGCCCAGTTGCTGGCGCAAGGATTTGGGAATGGTGACCTGCCCCTTGCTGGTTACGGATGTTGTTTCCATGAACGTTCTCCTGTAATACTTGGTAAGAATATCACCGACATGGTGGGTAAACCATATGGAGTCCGGTGTGTAAAACGCTATCGCGCCCACCACGGGTTTTCCGGTACCCCGCGTTTTTGGCCTCGCGTAGCGGGATTTCAAAGGGTTTCCGGATAGCTGTTTGCGAGAACACCCAGTCTGTCTAATTAGTGGTTATTAAATTTCATTAATCAAGCATTGGCAAACTGTTCTTTATCAATCAAATGGTTATCGTGTCAGTTCTGCTGTAGGGGGTAGGGCGGTAGTGATGTTGAAGGAGCGAATTACTTAAAGTGAAAATCATAATTCCACGGGCTCGAATTTAAAGGTGTTTCAGTCTTTAGATTGTCGCATCGCTAGATGCTGGAATATAACGTCGTGGATCGGTTTCGGGCACGACACTCCTCAGCAGCCAACGTTTCGTCTATGCTCCGGCTATGACAAAAGCGGTATTTACAACCAAAGTTTCCCCGGTCTATGACGATCTGCCGGAAAATAGGTATCACTTCCCAAAGACATATCTCAATCAGGTCAAAAAAGCGGAAGGCGATTGGGTAATTTATTATGAGCCGCGCCGCTCTACAGGTGATTTTTCGAGCAGTGGGGGGCGGCAAGTTTATTTTGCAACGGCGCGTGTTGAGTCGATTTACCCTGACCCAGTTCTTGCGGATCACTATTACGCAGAAATTTCAAATTACCTTCCATTTGTCCGTCCTGTCCCTTTTAAAGAGGGGAAGCACTACTACGAATCAGGCCTCGAAAAAGAGGATGGCTCAACCAATAAAGGCGCGTTCGGCAGAGCCGTTCGCATGCTACCCGATGATGAGTACGATCTTATTTGGCAGGCTGGATTTGGTCATGTGATTGGGCTTGAAGAACGGACTCGCCCGGCGCCCGATATTCCAGAAGAGCCGATGCCTCCTACCCTATGGTTAGCGGAGGAGCCATCCGAATCATATGATCATGTACCGATGGAGCAGGATCGCCGGATTGTTGAGCAACTTGTTTCGCGGCCATTTCGTGATAAGGCGTTTTCTGCTGCCGTGAAGAGCGCTTACCACGATACCTGCGCCTTCACCGGACTTAAGATCATCAATGGGGGTGGGCGATCGGAGGTACAAGCCGCACATATTCGCCCTGTCGAACATCGAGGGCCGGACAGCGTCAGGAATGGAATCGCACTATCCGGTACTGTTCATTGGATGTTTGATCGTGGCTTGATTTCGATTGATGATGATTTCAGTTTGCTGCTCGCGAAAGATCGGCTACCCGATACGGCAGTGCGGCTCTTTAACGCGAATATGAAGTTATTGCTGCCTGTGCAAGTTGAATTGAGACCCCACAGCCAATTTCTGGATTATCACCGTCAGAATATCTTCAAGGGGTAATGGTTGGGTCAAAAGGCCAGCATCTCCAGCAACACCGGATGCCACAGTGCGAGATCGATTTTCCCCATCTTGCCACCCAGCCGTTGCCTGTCCACACAGCGCAATTGATCCAGCAAGATACGCGCGGATTTGCCCTTGAACTCGACTTCGGGGCGGCAGCCGAGCGGCTGGCCATCGCTGGTGAGCGGGGCGATGAGGATGCGCGGCAGAACTGCGTTCATGTCGTCTGGCGACACGATCAGGCAGGGGCGGGTTTTTTGGATTTCGCTGCCGATGGTGGGGTCGAGGTTGACCCAATAAACCTCGCCGCGCTTTGCCACACCCATTCTTCGTCACCCTTATCGACCGGGATGGTGTCGAGCACGGCTTCGTCGTGTTCGGATTGATAACCCTCGAACCAGCCCGCGCGGGGTTGCTTGAGTGCTTCGATAACGAGTTTCTTGCCCTTGATTTGCAAATCGACGGCGTCTTTCAGACCGCACGAGGCGAGGATGGCTGCGGGGATGATGATGCCCTTTGAGTTGCCGACTTTAACCAGGTTGATGCGCATGATTGTTCTTCTTTCGGTGCCGAATAGTTAAAACAATGTTTTACATGTCACGAGTGTCAGGCAACTGTCTCTGTAGCATCCCGCATCCCCTTCCTGCACAGCCCACGCGCTTCGCAATACTGGCAGACTGCATCCACCCCATTCGCCCGGAGCGCTGCGCCGGCGGCGATGGCGCCGAGCAATTCCGGCAGGCGGCGGCTGATGGCGTCGACGTCGGTTTCGCCATCCAGTTCAAGCGGCGCGACGGGGGTGTCGTTGATCGGCAGGTAGGCGGCGGCGGCGTCGGCAAGCCAGGCGTAAAACGGCAGCTGGACGGCTTCGGCGGGGTCTTTGAGTTTTTTCTTGAGCGCCGTGGCAGCGCCGGTTTTGTAGTCGATGACGGTGCGGGCCTCCCCTCGCGTGTCGACGCGATCGACGCGGCCGTGCAGGGTGATGTCGCCGAGACCGGGGACGTTGAACGGCACTTCGTATGCGGCTTCGCCGGACTGGTAGCGCCAGCCTTGAGCGACCCATTCCAGCCAGGCGTCGATGTAGGCGGGCTGGATGCTTGCCCAGCGGAGTCGCCAGGCGGCGGCGGTCCAGGCAGGCAGCGCGGCGAATTCGGCGTTGGACAGTTCGCCCAGGCGCGCCAGCGCGGCATCGCGCCCGGGCGGCGGCGCGCTGTCGTGAAAAGTTTTGAGGATGCGGTGCAGGGCGTTGCCGTAATCGCTTTTGTCGAGCGCGTCGTCGGCTTCGTCGAGTTCGCGGATGCCGAGCACGCTGGCGACGAAAAACCGGTAGGGGCAGTCGAGCAGGGTCTGGTAGGCGGTGGGCGAATAGCGGCGCGGCAGTTGGGCGGCGGATATGGCGGGCGCGGGTTGTTCGCTGGCGGCGGGCAGCGGGCCCGCCTGGGTGGGCGGAGCAAAGCCGGCTTGCACGGGCAGGGCGCTGCCCCATGCGGCGTGGTGCAGCGCCTGCAAGCGCAGCACCAGCGGCGAGGCGGGGTTGGGCTCGTCGTTGTTCCAGGCGCGCCAGCTGATGAGTGCGGGCCCTTGCGTCAGCAACTGCATCAGATCGGCGGTGGCGGCTTCGGCTTCGTCGCGTGCGGTGGGCAAGCCGAGTTGCGCGCGGGTGGTCTGGCTGAACAGGCCGGGCGCGGGTCGCGCGGGCAGATGCTGGGCGTCGGCGCCGATCACGGCCGCGGCTTCGAACACGCGTCCGCGCGCGGCGGGCAGCGAGGTCAGCACGATGGGGCTGGCCATGCTTGCGTCGATGAAGCTGGCGGATTCCAGTGCCAGATTGAGCCAGCGCCGCCATTCGCCGAAGCTGTATTTTTCGCTGTCGTCGGCCAGATCGCGGCGCAAGGCTTCGAGCGTATCGAGGACTTCGGCGCCGGCGGCGTCGGCTTGCAGCGGCGCGATTGCGCTGATCTCAGCGAGGCTGTCGTGCAGCCGGGTGAGCCAGACAGCCAGCGGCGCGCGGTTTTGCGCGAAGCTTTGCCTCGCGCCGAACAGCGCGGCCAGCCACGGCGGCAGCGCGCCGAATTGCGCGTGCGCCAGCCGCAGCATGTCGGCCATGCCCTGCGCCACGCCTTGCCGCCGCAGCGCGAGTTCGAACTGCAGCACCTGATCCTGCCGCGCGGCCAGATCGCCCAGCAGGAAGGGCGACTTCAGCAGATCGAGCAGTTCGACGTGCGGAAAGTCGCTCGCTATGCATTCCAGCCAACGGTCGATCACGGCGGCGGCGGCGGTGGTCGACAGCGTCCAGCCGGTCTCGTCGGCCACCAGCACGTCCATGCGTTCGAGCAGCGCGCGCACCCGGCGCGCGGTTTCGCGGTCGAGCGCGATCAGCGCGAGGTCGCGCTTGCCGGCCTGCAATTGCGCGGCAACCCAGGCGGCGACGGCGCGCGCTTCGGCTTCCAGGTGTGGCGCGGGGTAGAGCGTCAGGCGTGCGCTGGCGGGCGAGTCGGGATGGCGTGCGGCCAGCGCCGCGGCGCGCTGGCGCAGCGGCGGGTCGGTCAGCCGCCAGGCCTGATGCAGGGTGAAGCTGTAGGCGTCGGTCGCTTCGGCGCCGATCTCGAACAGCCTGACCGGGGCGTGCTCGGCGCAGCGGTCGAGAAACTGCCGCTCAACCGCGGTGAGCGTGCCCAGCGCGTAGCCATAAATCGGCTGCGGCGCGGACTGGATGCGTTCAAGCAGCGTGTCGAGTCCGCGCGCGTAACGCGCCTGCGGGTCGCTGCCGTCGGTGTTGAGCGCCTGCCACACGGCCTCGATCAGCGCCGTTTCGCGATCGAGCGTGTCGGCGTGCAGCGCACGAATCCGCGAACCGATTTCGCCGCCCAGCCGCGCGGCGGACAATTCGTCGGCCAGTTGCAGCAGTTCATTGGCAAGCGCCCAGCGGTCGATCTTGCCGAGCCAGTCGACATGGCGCAGCACGCCATGCAGCCGCGCCAGGCGGCGCGCCTGCGGCTCACCGGAGGCGTCGGTTACGCTTTGCGCCCAGCTTTTCAGCGGCGTGATGTGCGGCGGAATCAGGACGGTACGCCCGGCCGTCTGCGCCAGCACCCGCGCAAAATCCTGCCCGGCGCGGTGATTGGGGACGAGCACCGTCAGCCCGGACAAGTCGGGCAGGCGGTCGGCGTTGTGGTCGAGCAGGGCGTGGGCGACGGCGTGCGGCAGTGAAGGACCGCCCAGGGTTTCCAAGCGGGCCGGATTTTCCAAGCGGATTAGCGCTCCAGATACTGCAGCTTGTCCTTGACGCCCGCCCATTCGTCGGCGTCGGCCGGCGGGTCCTTGCGTTCGATGATGACTTTCCAGCCCTTGGCGAGTTCGGCGTTCAGCGCGATATAGGCGCGCTGGTCGTCCGGCACGTCGTCTTCGGCATAGATGGCCTCAACCGGACATTCGGCCACGCACAGCGTGCAGTCGATACACTCTTCGGGGTCGATAACGAGGAAGTTGGGGCCTTCGTGGAAGCAGTCCACCGGACAGACATCGACACAATCAGTGTATTTGCACTTTACACAGGCCTCGGTTACAACGTAGGTCATTCGTATTTACCCGGATGGTTGAAGATCATGCCCAGCTACTTGCATTGGGTCATTTTGATGTAGCATATCGGCACAATTCCGATTTTTCCAGCTTTACCGTCAGCTGCAAATAACCTGGGCCGGTTCCGGCCACCCCCCATACTTACATAGGAGCTTCACCAATGAGCGAACATGTTCATTACATATCCGACGATTCCTTCGAGCAGGAAGTCCTGCAGGCGGGCGTTCCCGTGCTGGTGGATTACTGGGCGGACTGGTGCGGTCCCTGCAAGATGATCTCGCCGATCCTCGACGAAGTCGCCAAGGAATATGCCGGCAAGCTCAAGGTGTGCAAGCTCAACATCGATGAAAACCAGGCGACCCCGCCCAAATTCGGTATCCGCGGTATTCCCACGCTGATGATTTTCAAGAACGGCAACGTCGAAGCAACCAAAGTCGGCGCCTTGTCCAAATCGCAATTGACAGCTTTCGTTGACAGCAATATCTAAGCCCCGGCTTTCACCGGACGACGCGTTGGCGCCCTCGCCTGCCAGCAGGAGCGACGATCCGGCCCCCTCCCCTTCCCGTCCGGCTCTTTCAAGCGAGCCCACTCAGGCCCCTCCCATGCATCTTTCCGAACTCAAGCAAAAACCCATCACCGAGCTGCTCGAAATTGCCGCTGCCAACGGCATCGACAACGCCAACCGTTTTCGCAAGCAGGAACTGATTTTCACCATCCTGAAAACGCTGGCCAAGCGCGGCGAGAGCATCTACGGGGACGGCGTGCTGGAAGTGCTGCCGGATGGATTCGGATTCTTGCGCTCGCCTGAAACCTCGTATCTGGCCAACACCGACGACATCTACGTGTCGCCGTCGCAGATCCGCCGTTTCAACCTGCACACCGGCGACAAGATCGAAGGCGAGATCCGCACCCCCAAGGACGGCGAGCGCTATTCGGCGATGACCAAGCTCGACCTGATCAACGGCGAGCCGCCCGAGGCCAGTAAGAACAAGATCCTGTTCGAGAATCTCACTCCGCTGCACCCGGACAAGCCGCTCAAGCTGGAGCGTGAGATCAAGGCAGAGGAAAACATCACCAGCCGCGTCATCGATATCGTCGCGCCGATCGGCAAGGGCCAGCGCGGCCTGCTGGTGGCGCCGCCGAAGACCGGCAAAACCGTGATGCTGCAGCATATTGCGCACGCGATCAGCTCCAATCATCCCGAGGTGGTGCTGTTCGTGCTGCTGATCGACGAGCGGCCGGAAGAAGTCACCGAAATGAGCCGCACCGTGCGTGGCGAAGTTGTCGCCTCGACCTTCGACGAGCCCGCCAGCCGCCACGTGCAGGTCGCCGAGATGGTGATCGAGCGCGCCAAGCGCCTGGTCGAGCACAAGAAGGACGTGGTGATTCTGCTCGACTCGATCACCCGTCTGGCGCGCGCCTACAACACTGTGCAGCCTGCCTCCGGCAAGGTGCTCACCGGCGGCGTCGACGCCAACGCGCTGCAAAAGCCCAAACGCTTCTTCGGCGCTGCGCGCAACATCGAGGAAGGCGGCAGCCTGACCATCATCGCCACCGCGCTGGTCGAAACCGGCAGCCGTATGGACGACGTGATTTACGAAGAATTCAAGGGCACCGGCAACCTCGAAATCCACCTCGACCGCAAGATGGCCGAGAAGCGCCAGTACCCTGCGATCAACGTCAACCGTTCCGGCACCCGCCGCGAAGAACTGCTGATCCCGCCCGAGTTGCTGCAAAAGATATGGGTGCTGCGCAAGCTGCTCTATCCGATGGACGACATGGAAGCGATGGAATTTCTGATCGACAAAATCCGCGCGGCGAAGAACAACGCCGACTTTTTCGATTCCATGCGTCGGGGTTGATCGGGGCGCCCGTCTCCGCTATACTCCCGCGTTCTCCGAATTATTTATTTAAGGAATTGCCATGAAATCCGGCATTCACCCCAATTACAAAGAAGTCTCCGTGACGTGCTCCTGTGGCGATACGTTCAAAACGCGCTCCACGATGAGCAAAGACACGCTTCATATTGAAGTGTGTTCTTCCTGCCATCCGTTCTATACCGGCAAGCAGAAGATCGTCGACACGGCTGGCCGCGTCGAGAAATTCCGTCAGCGTTACGGCATCAAGGCCGCAGCGGAATAAAGTCAGGCAGTTTGCGCGATCTGGCGCAATGCAATCCAAAGCGGCCTCGGCCGCTTTTTGCATTTTTGCGGCGCTGCAACGGTATTATCCTAAAAACCGCAGTTGACCGCTTATAACTTTATGGAATTCCGCATGAATACTGGATTCGTCGCCTTCGATCGCCCACACCATCTGGGTGAGGCCGCTACGCACCCGCTGGCACGTCTGGTCGCGCGCCTGCCTTTGTCGCTCCTCCTTGCCTACCCCGGTAGGCCGCGTTGTCGCTTCGCGGCAGACACGCGCCCAGACGCACCATCGGGCGCGTCCATCTGCGGTTTCTAGGATTATTTGGCTCATCCCCCTCCCAAGGAAAAGACAGACGTGAATTTCCGAGTTTTTCGCCGTATCGCAGTGACTGTGCTGGGCGCATTGGCGCTCACCCACTGCGCTCAAAATCCGGTTACGGGCGACAAGGATTTTGTGCTGATGTCCGGACAGCAGGAAATCCAGATGGGCGCGCAAGCGCATCAGGACGTGCTGAAGGAATACGCCGCGTTGAATAACCCGGTTCTGCAGGCTTATGTTGACGAGGTCGGCCAGCGGCTGGCAAAGCAGAGCCATCGGCCCGATCTGAAATGGCATTTCACCGTGGTCGACAGTCCCGACGTCAATGCTTTTGCCCTGCCCGGCGGTTATGTCTACCTTACGCGCGGCATTATGGCGTATCTGAATTCGGAGGCTGAGCTGGCCGGCGTCGTGGGCCACGAAATCGGTCATGTGACCGCGCGCCATGGCGTGCGTCAGCAAAGTGCGTCCACTGCAGCGGGCGTAGGGGCGGTGCTGGGATCGATTCTGGCGCCGGGGATGAACAATCAGGCGGGTGCTTCGCTGCTGCAAACCCTGGCGCAGTCCTGGACCGCCGGCTATGGCCGCGAACACGAGCTGGAATCCGACCGGCTGGGCGCGCAGTATCTCGCTAAAGCCGGATACAACCCGCAGGCGATGATCGCGGTGATCGGCGTGTTGAA
>NCIF01000124.1 GCA_002256785.1 Hydrogenophilales bacterium 17-61-9 | reverse complement strand
CCACATCCGGGAACGTTGCATGAACCGCTTCTGCCGTTCCATCCGTACTGCCGTCATCCACCAATACCAATTTGCGAGCGAACCCTTCCGGCAGATCGCAGGCGAAATAATGGCCGATCGACGTGACGGTTTTTTCACGCCGGTTGTGACAGGTCATCAGAGCGATAATATTTTTCATAAGTGCTTGTTCGCTCACGTCTATTCTGTGGGTTCCAAAATGAAGAGCCGGGGCAACTCATCAACATGCAGATTGCTGTGCGATAGATGAGCCTCCGCCCGGCCATCTGCCCGCTCGACATGCTTGATGCGCCAGCCTGGAGGTGGAGATAGCGTCCGTACGGAATCAGGTGACCAAATCACCCAATGAAACGATTTTGGGGATTTCGACAGAACGCATTGCCAAACGCCGCCCTTTTCGAAACATGCCGGCCGCGGCTTGCCTGATAACCAGGCAGCGACCTTGCCCAACGCGACCCCACCTGACTTTGGCGTCATGGTGCTCGGCTCAGTCAGGCCAAACGTGTTGTTATCCCAAGCGTACCAGTAAAAACGATCCAGCCCGAAAGCCGCGCCCAGCAAATACGAGCGCGCCACATAGGCGCCCGACCGGTCAGCCCCAAGCTTTAACCATGAATCGGAAACCTTTCCACCAGGCGTGCCATCATTGTTCTTGATGGCCCAGCCGCTTTCAGTATTCCAAAGAGGCAAACCCTCAACGCCTTGCCTTTTCATGACCAGCTTGATCTGTTTGATCAAGGCGGGGATGTCTTCTGGTGGCCTTGTCGGTATGTAAAGATGGTAGGAGACAACGTCGATGCATTTGCCGCCACCGCTAGACAAAAACTTCTCGAGAGACTTGATATTCCTGGCATGGGTATAAGCAGGACCAACAACCGTGATTGAAGGATCGACTTCTTTCAAGATGCGATACGCCTCACAGGACAGTTCCACTAATTTACCCATAGAACCTGAATAAAACGTTTTGTCATTAGGCTCATTCCACAGTTCATAAGCCTTGATCCTGCCCTTGTAGCGTTGGGCCACTTTACGGACGTAAAGGCGCCAGTCCTCCATCGCAAAAGGTTCGGCCGCCGTACCAAATCCATACGCAGAACGTTCATTGGGGCGAGCAGACGCCCATTTAGGTGTCAGCCCCAAAGGCAATAGCAGTGACACGCCATGGCTTTCGGCCAGGCTTACGTAACGATCAAGTTTGCTGAAATCCCAGGTTGACCGCGTAGGTTGTAAATGCATCCATTGAACTCTGGCATCCCATAACCGCCAGCTACCGAACTGAACGGTCGGCCAGACAGCTTCATTTTCCGCGCGATGCAGATGCAAACCAAAATAGTCAGCGGTAATGGTATTGGCATGCGCCGACGTTCCGGCGGCAAGCATCACAAGCCACAAAAACCGAAAGGCAGACCAAAGGCAAAATTTGTCAGGCGACATAGACATGGCTCGTAAATTGGAAACGCACCATGCTTATGCCAGACCAAAGCGCTGGGTGGCAGCGGGTTTCAGACCGGGTATTTTTCGTTCAAGCAAAGACTTCCGTGCATAACTGACAAGCACCAATAGCAGTGTCGCATGAATAAAAAAGGGCCAATCATTGACGACTCCGCGCAAAGGAGCCTCGGTCATACATCGCATGAATATCAATAGAAATAAGGCGAGTGATAAACCACGTGTCCCGCGAAAACTGGCAAGAGACAATTTAAGCAGAATGCCGAGATAAGTCATGAGCAGCACAAAGCCAACCAGCCCTGATTCACCCAGTGTTTGCACAAACTGGTTGTGCGCTTGCCCGGCCCCCAGGATACCTTTTTGAAAGCGATACTCCCGGCTCCACAACTCGGGCCCGTAACCAAATAGTGGGTGTTTTACAAATTCGTCAAGTGTCACGGCCCAAATCGAGGTGCGTCCAGTGAAGCTCAACACCTCATCAGAAAATATCCTATCGAAACCGATAGCGAATACGCCCAGCATTCCCGCGATCAACCCGGATATCAACACCAAGACAATCAATACGGCTGGCGCAAATCCGTTTGGCCGCTCCCGCAAAACCATGAAGCGGTAGGGGACGTACACCAGTATCAAAATCGCGGCAGCCGCCAGCCACGCTGTTTTCGATTGCGCCATAAGAAAATTGGAAAGTGCGAGGAGCAAAAAAAGCCACCGCACGTACGAGCGCGAAGGGTAATACAGCTCAAGAAGCAGAAGTAGCAGCGCGGTAGGTCCAAGCGTATTGGGATGGGCAAAAACACCGAACAACCGGAAATCGATCCCGGGAAGTAACCCGGCATAAGGCCGCAATAAGGAAAAATCAGAAAAACCCACTGCTGCAATCAAATTCATCAACATGACTACAGCAAGGATCCATTTCAGATGAACGATTACCTTGGTAAAGTCGATACGCGGCATTGCGATCAAAGCGCCCAGGACAATAGGGATATATAAGGACTTGTGATTGAAACCAGGCACAGCTGACACGGTTGCCCCGATCACGATACTCAGCAGGTAATACAGTCCCAGAACCACGCCCAGGGACCAAACTGGATCTTTATAGCTGTCCTTCTTTTTAGCCAGCCAAGCTGACAACAGCATTGCCAATGAAAAACCGATCAACGCCAGGGTGAAAATACGTGACAACCATCCTGCCGTCATGGCGCCCTGAGCATAGGCCGCCATATCGATTGATACCGTATCTGGATCGACAATCAATTTTCGAGGCACAAGCACAACGTTCAGCACAGCACTGATCGCTATCAGCCACAGGATCGCTACCGCGCGCCAACTATCGGACCACTTGCGCAACGCACCTTGCAAGGCAAATGGGCCAACGGCCAGAGCCAGTGCCAACAACAACGCGATTGCAAAAGGTGCAATCATAAAAATGATTTGAAGCATAGTCTGTGTCTTCCTGATTCACTGAAGCCCGCAAGTCAGCAGCGTGGCATGACTTGACGTGCCTTTTGCATTGATGCGGACATCGTCTTTTTGTATTCAGCCGCCACGGTTTCAGCGGGAATGCGACTCGATGCATTTGCGTGAGGCCCCACGCCATGAGCCGCGATGACACACATCCTGAACACTTAACTAATACCTGCTGTCAGCTGATGATAAAAAGCCCTTGCAGCATAAAAAAGCGAAAGTGGAAGCCGCACCGCGATCACAAACGGGATCGTGAGGATGGTAGCGATACATTAGCCCAAAGACCACTTCCTGCCCCACGCTTGGCGCTAGGCATGCCCAATCGCTCATTGAGTAATCAATTTGATCACTTTTGCCGGATTGCCAGCAGCAATAGCGTTCTCGGGTATATCACGCGTAACTACAGACCCTGCACCAATCACGCTGTTTTTACCTATCGTCACCCCCTTGAGTACAAAAACATTGGCGCCTATGAAAACGTTGTCCGCAATGACGATCGGCCTCACGGCAATCTTGTCAGGATTCCTGTTGTAACGTCGGTTGATCGGATTAATCATATGAAAGTCCGTGTCGGCCAGAGTAACGTTGGCACCGAGCATACAGCCTGTGCCAATCCGGATACTTACAGCCGCGCAAATCGAACCGCCGCTGATGCCTGTATCCCCACCAATGACAATCTCCGCACCGGGCCTCATGGTCCGCAATACCACTGGGTGATTGATACCCAGTGCCGTGATCTTGCTGTCAGAACACAACACACAACGCGCGCCGATCTGGATGCGAGAGCCACTGGCCAGGCTGACGATGGGCCTGCCCTGCATCTGCACCTTTTCGGCAATTTCAACTCCGGCAGCCCGTAAGCCAGGGGTAATCGTCAGGTTCCACCATGTGCGTCTTAGCCTGGAAAAAACGCGTTGCATGAGTCGCATATTCATATTCCGCGCACCCCGAACACGACCTGACGATACTGATCTTCATAAGCTGCTGCCACCGCATCACGCGAAAAGCGTCCCAGCGTATTTGTCTTAGCTTTGGCTCCCAAACCAGCTAATGCTTGTGCGTCATTTAGAAGTTCAAGTGCCGCTTGCGCGATGGCATGGGGTGAACGCACGTCAACCAGCCGGCCAGCTTCACCAATCACCCATGGCACTGCCCCGCTAGACTGCCCACCCACAACTGGCACGCCCAGCGACATGGCCTCGGCAATCGACATGCCGAAGGTTTCCTCCAATGCTGGGTGCAACAACAGGTCGGACTCGGCCAGCTTGGCCAGGAGCACGGGATAGGGCTGCTGCCCCATGAAATGCACGCCGGCGGTGAGTCCTTGCGCCTGCGCCCAGGATTCGGCTTTACCGCCCGTACCATAGTCGCTGCCCATGATGCTGAGCTCAGCGTCTGGAAAGGTGCGACGCAACACAGCAAAGGCACGCAGCGCTGGCTGGGGGTTTTTGCGTGCGCCCCAGCCATTAAGCACCATGGCAATGCGTGGCCGCGCAGGGTTGTATTGCCGGGTTGATTCTGCAAGATGGGCTGGATGTGCCGGCAACGGATTTGGCACGACAGTGATCGGCGCACGAGCATAGCCCTCGACTTTTTGCTTGAGGTAGGGCGATACTGCGGTCAGATGCTGCGCCTGCTTCAGCACTTGCCGGGCCATGAAATAGCGAACCAGCCGATACAGATTGGGTGAATAGCGCAACACGACTTGTGGCGCGTCATGGCAAGTAATGAGGTGCGGCAGGCCACTCTCGATAGCGGCCAAGGCAAATTCGTAGATCCAGTGGGCATGCACCAGGTCGGGGGCGTCGTCCCGCATGGCTTGACTGAGGGTGATGCGTTCCTGTTTAAAAGCATCAGTGCCTCGCCCCCATTGGCCTTTACTGAAGCGAAAGGTATGGGGTCGTACAGGGCAATAGGTGATCTTGAAGCGTTCGCCAGTTGCACTCACGCGGATGTCAGGTGGCATGTCGGACGAGGTGGTATAGGCAACGATGCTGTGGCCGCGATCTAACAGCGCACCAATCAGATTCCCAAAAAGGGGGGCACCAACATAACCACGTGGCAAACCACCGGTATCGTCTGCAAGAAGCTTGACGATGCTTTCGGTGGAAATAGGGCCGACGATCCCGATTTTCATGCTGGTACGCTCGCACATGCGGCGAGGCGGGATTTCAGGTTGCGCTTGAGGGTATCGGCCAGGCTTCCCCAGGGACGATACAGGCGGTTGGCGCGATTGAGTTGCGCAATCCGCGCGTCAACTTCTGGCTGCCGCCGGGCGAGCTGAATCTGAAAGCGCTGGCCGGCCCAGTCATACAGTTCGAAGTCGAGCGGGTTGGCTTGTTCGATGGCCTTGAGCGCGACGGGGTCGATCTGTTTGGCGACGGGCTTGTCTTGGGTGACGTTGCGGTTGAGGTAGTACGGCGTCCAGTTCCAGCCGAGTTCGATCGCCATCATCACCAGGCTTTCGTCGAAGCGCTCGGTGAGGCCGGCTACGGCAAAGTGGTCTTCGATGTTGCTTTTGGCGGTGTCGAGCAGATCGCGGGTGCATGCGCCGCAGGGGATGTCCTGGTCGTGGCCGGATAGCAGGCGCACCTGGCCGTTGTCCATTTCACCGGAAAGGCCGACGCTGGCGAATTCTGCCAGGTTCATGCCGGCGGCAACGTGGTGGTGCAGGTAGTGGCCGGGCCGGCGCTTGACGTAGTAGTAATGCGAGACAACACGCTCGGCGGGATGGCGCAGCAGGGTGATGTAGCGGCTACGTCCTGTCAGGTATTCGTGCATGCCAAACGGCATGTGGCCTTTGAGCAGATGGATGCGGTGGCGTTCTGCTTCCGGGCTTTGCTTGAAGGCTTCGAGCTGTTCGGGCAGGGAGATGGTGAGGTAGTTGCGCTTGCTGTAATGCCGTTCGAGCACAGGGTGCAGGGTGGAACCGGCCGCCTTGGGGATGTGCAGGAAGATGAGGTTGTCGTAGTCCATGGCAATTCCGGGATCAGGCAGCGCGGCTGCGCCCGACAAGGGCTGCAGGAAAAAGGCGTTCGATGCGACCAATCAAAGGCAGTTGATTTTTCAGTGCGACGAAAGCCGGCAGGGTGCGCAGCCACAGCCAGGCGAGGCCAAAACTCAGCACAAAGGCGGCACCGCCGGCGACGACTTCACCCAGCAGACTCCACCAGGGAAGCAGTTCGTAAGCATGGGCGGTGCGGGCAGTTTGCCAGACGGCCAGCGTGGTGGCGGCAGCGGTGAAAACGACGGCGGCGTTGACCCGGAGAAATTCGCCCAAGGGAATGGGCAAGCGCCTGAAATGCAGGCCGATGTAAAGCGCCAGGCGGAAGGCTTCGGTGATGACCATGGCGAGCGCGAAGCCGATGACGCCGTTGCCACGCAGGACATAGATGGCGATGGCGAGGGCACTGAGGGTTAGAAGCTGGATAACAAACTTGGGCCAGAGTAGACCCTGGGCGTCGCACACGATGCCGGATAGCCGGGTGAGGAAGGCAAACGGCACGGCCATCGCGGCGATTTCAACAATGGGGATGGCGGCAGTCCATTGCGGCCCCAGCAGGGTAAGCACGGCATCGGACGCGGCAGGTATGAGCGCCAGGCTGACGGAGGCGGCGAGGCTGCCGATGATGACCCAGCCGGCAAGATAACCGCGCGCCATTTTCTGGGTGTCTGCCTGGGCGCTGCTGAGCACGGGGAACAGCACTTTGGTGATGGCGTTGCCGATGTGGTGCATGGGCAGCTTCACCAGCATTTGTCCGCGATTGTAAAAACCCAGTGCGGTTTCGCCGTACCAGCGGCCGATCAGCAGCGAGTCGACGTTGGCCCCGATGTATTCGAGAAAGCCGATGGCGGAATATTTGCCGCCGTAGTGCAGGAAGTGGCGAATGTCTTGCCACGCAAACAGCGGGCGCAGGCTGTGCCGAACAAAAGCATAGCTCGCGGCCAGAGTGATGGCCTCCTGCCCGATGACGGCAAATACCAGGCTCCACACGCCAAATCCCTGATAGGCGCTGCCGATGCCGACGACGCCGTAGCCCAGGATGTAGGACACGATTTCGACCATGGCGAGCTGCTTGAACTTGAGATTGCGGCGCAGCAGGCCGAGCGAGATGACGGAGAAGCCGCTCAACAAAAAAGCTGCCGACAGGCCACGCAGGATGGGCGTGACTTCGGGGTTGCCGAAAAACTCCGCAGCCAGCGGTGCCAGCAGCCACATCAGGGCAAACAACAGCGTGTTGATGGCGACCGACAGGGTGAGCGCGGCGCGGATGTCGCGCTCGGAAAGTTCGGGTTTTTGCACCAGCGCGGGCGACACGCCCAGCTGGGCAAAGTAGCTGAGAAAGCGGATGGCGATCTGCGCCATGGCGATGAGACCAAAGGCCGACGGTGCCAACAGGCGCGCCATGACGGCGGTGTAGCCCAGGTTGAAGCTGACGTTGGTGACCATCGCCAGCGTGGTCCAGCGCATGCCCGAGAGGGTTTTGGCGACGAGGCTCATGTCAGGCTGCGATGGCGGGCGGGCAGACGGGTGAACGGCGGGTTTCACCCACCCTACAGGAGCTGCGGTGGGTGAGCGTCAAGTTCATTTGTTTGCTGCAAGAAAATCCTGATACGCAACAGCCAACCCGCTGCGCATATCAGTCGTCGCCTTCCATCCCATCGCATGCAGCCGCCCCACATCCATCAGCTTGCGCGGGGTGCCGTCGGGTTTGCTGGCGTCGAATTCGAGCGTGCCTCCAAAGCCGACCACATCCTTCACGGTCTCGGCCAGTTCGCGGATGCTGAGGTCGTGGCCGACGCCGATGTTCATCAAGGGCGGCAAGCCGTCGTTGCGGTCCTGCCCCAGCAGCGGGACGAACTTTTCGTCAGGCAAATTCATCAGGTAGACGCAGGCGTCGGCCATGTCTTCGCTGTAGAGGAATTCGCGCTTGGGGGTGCCGCTGCCCCAGACGGTGACGCTGGGCGCATTGGCG
>NCIF01000123.1 GCA_002256785.1 Hydrogenophilales bacterium 17-61-9 | reverse complement strand
GCGCTCGGGAATGAAATCGAGCTGGCTTTGCGTGCCCTGCATCCAGCCTTTGCCGAACAGCCCGCCGGAGCCGATCGCAATGGTCGACTGGATGATGTGGTAGCCGTCTCCCAGCGGGTCGGCCGACGGATCGAGCAGGGTCAGCACGCGACGCTGCTGATAGTCGTGCAGCAACCCCCACACCAGCGGCAAACTGGCCGCACTGATCGCGCCGCCGCCCAGTATCACTTTCCACGGCAGGCCCGCGAAAAACAGCAGGTAAAAGCCCGAGGCGCCGATCATCAGCGCCGTACCCAGATCGGGTTGACGCAAAATCAGCAAAAACGGCACCAGCAGCAGCGCGCCGCCAATCAGGTAATGCCTGGCGCGCAACACCGTTTCATTGCGCTGGAAGTACCAGGCCAGCATCAAGGGCAGCGCCAGTTTCAGCAATTCAGAAGGCTGGAATGCCATCACGCCCAGATTCAGCCAGCGCCGGGATCCATTGCGAATCTCGCCAAACAAGGCCACCCCGATCAGCAGCACCACGCCTGCCACGTATAGCGGCGGCCCGACTTTCGACAGCAAATGCGGCGGCACATTGGCCATCACCACCATGACCGCCAATGCCAGGCCCATGTTGATCAAATGGCCGCTGATGCGTCCCGGGCTTTGCCCCGAGGCACTCACCACCACCGCCAGGCTGATACCCAGCAGCATGACCACCAGCGTCAAGAGTATGCCGTCGACATGGTGCAGACGGCGCAGAATCCAGTGGCTATTCCGGGGCATTGTGTGGGCTCGATAATGAATAATCCGGGCAAACGCTGGAGTCTATTTTTGGTGCAGACCAAGGCGCAAGCCGCGCGGTTGTGTCATTCACAACAAGCGGCTTGCAACACCGGTATGCGCCAAAATAGGTCCCAGCCCGGAGGGTTGATGCGTATTCGGGCGTCTGCGGCGTTGCGAAGCTTGCGAATGGAACAACCATTCGCTGCGCCTCGCGCCTTGCATCCATCCCGAATACGCAACAACGTTTGTCCGGATTACTCATTATCGAGCCCTACCTCCAGGTTCATCGTGCCCGGTCGTTTCCCGGTCAAATAATAATCAAAGACCGCCCGCGCAATCGGCGCTGCGGTCGAGCTGCCATGCTCCCCGTTTTCAACTATCACGGCAATCGCAATGCGGGGATCCTCTACAGGCGCAAAGGCCATGAACAGTGCATGATCGCGGTTCTTTCTGGACAGCTGGCTGGCATCGTAACGGGCGCCCTGCTTGATCCCGACCACTTGTGCCGTCCCTGTTTTTCCGGCGAATGTGTAACGCGCTCCGGCCGCCGCGGCCGCCGCAGTGCCGCCTGGCCGCATGACATCCATCATGCCTTCGCGCACCACGGCCATGCTGGCCGGATTGAAGTTAACTGTTTGTTGCGGCGCCTTGAGCTGAGGCTGCCAGACGTGCGTGACGGGATCGCGCACCGCCTCGACCAGGCGCGGTTCGATGCGCTTGCCGCCATTGGCGAGCATGGCAGTCGCCACGGCCAACTGCAAGGGGGTGCTGAGGTGATAACCCTGGCCAATTCCGGCAATCACCGTTTCGCCCGGATACCAGACTTTATTCCAGCGCCGTTTTTTCCATTCCCGCGAAGGGAGCAGGCCCGCCGATTCGCCTTCCAGATCAATCCCGGTTTTTTCGCCGAAACCAAATTTCGCCAGATAGTCGTGCATGCGGTCGATGCCCATATCCACGGCAAGCCTGTAGTAATAGACATCGCACGACTGCGCAATAGACCGCCTCAGGTCAACCATCCCATGGCCGCCTTTTTTCCAGTCCCGAAACTGGTGACTGCTGTTGGGCAAGCTGAAAAACCCAGGGTCTGCGATCGCATCGCCGGGTTTGCGCAGACCGAGTTCCAGCCCCGCCATCGCCATGAACGGCTTGATGGTCGAGCCTGGGGGGTAAATGCCGCGCAACGCCCGGTTGACCATCGGACGGTCAGGTGACTCGTTAAGCGACTTCCAGGTTTCAGGGTCGATACCATCGACAAACAGGTTGGGGTCGAACCCGGGTTTGCTGATCAGTGCCAGCACGCCGCCGGTGCGAGGATCCAGCGCCACCAGGCCGCCCAGATAATCGCCAAAAGCATGTTCGGCTACGGCCTGCAGTTCCAGATCAAGATGCAAGCGCAAATCCTTGCCCGGCACCGGCGGAATACGCGACAACATGCGGACTGCGCGTCCGCTGGCGTCGGTCTCCATTTGATCGAAACCGGTGCGGCCATGCAGCAGGGTCTCGTAACGCTGCTCCAGTCCGGTCTTGCCGATATGAACGCTGCCCCTGTAATTCCGCTCGCGGCCATTCTCGCGCAGGGTTTTCAGGTCGCGGTCATTGATGCGCCCGATAAAGCCCACCACGTGCGCCATCCCCGGCCCGGCCTGATAGTTGCGGAACAAGCGAGCCTTCACTTCCACGCCCGGCAGGCGGTAGCGATTGGCGGCCAGAATCGCCACTTCCTCATCGGTCAATTTGCTTTTTAGCGGCACCGTCTCGAATTCGTGGGACTCGCTCAGCAAACGGCGAAAGCGCCGCAACTGCCCGGGTGTCACTTCGATCAGCCTGCCCAGTTCGATCAGCGTTTGCTCCAGGCTTGCCATCTCGGCACGGGTGATTTCCACGGTGTAAGCCGAGTAGTTTTCAGCCAGCGTACGCCCCTGACGATCAACGATCAGACCGCGGTTGGGCGCAGTGGGCACCAGCGAAGTCCGATTGCTTTCGGCGCGCTGAATATAGTATTCATGCTGCCCAACCTGCAGATAAAAGCTGCGCGTCAATAGACCCAGCGCTAACAACAAGACAAACAGCCCGCCGATTTTCAGGCGCCGCTGAAAACACGCCAACTCAAAATTCAGATTCTTCAGCGGAGTGGCGTGCCTCATACGTGGCCCTGCAAGCCCTTACCGTGCAGTAACCGAACAAACAATGCGATCAGATACCACAATACGGAACTTCCCAGCACCGGCATCAGTATCCCCAGGCCCACAGGCGGGTTCACAGCCAGCCAGCCAACGAGCAGCACGATCAACTGCACCCCCAGCAAAACCGGGAAGAGCTGCGCCGCCTGACGGAAAGGATCGAATTGCAGCAGGCGCAAGCGCAGGAACAGCACCAGATACACGCCGACCGCATAGGCAATGGCATGCTGGCCGAACACCGCGCCATGCTGGAAATCGGCCAGCAGTCCCAGCATGAACGCCACACCAAAGCCCACCCTGGCAGGCTGATGAAGCACCCAGAACAGCACCCCAACCAATACAAAATCCGGCAGCCATGCCTGCACGCCGCTCGCCCACGGCAACTGTTCCAGCAGCACCGCCAGCGTCAGCGTACCGAGTACGCGGCGCACGCTTCCTGCTTTCTGCGCGGCATTGATCATGGCTTGCCCCCCTGGGGCGTGCCTGCGGGCGGCGGGGTTGTTGGCGGCTGAATCACCCGGGGTTCGGCAATCAGAACCAGCACTGCGCGCGAATGCTCGAGGCCAGCCAGGGGCAGGCACTCCACACGCAGATAGGGGCTGGACTGGGAACGGGAAACCCGGGTCACGCTTGCCACCGGAATGCCCGCCGGGTAGACCCGATCAATACCCGATGTCAGCAGGCGGTCGCCGGGCCGGATATCCGTTTGTGCCGGCATGTAACGCAACTCCAGCCCCCCCTGCCCGCTGCCTGCCGCCAACCCGCGCTGACCGGTGCGTTCCACGAAAACGGGGGTCAGATGTTGCGGGCTGCTGACCAGGGTGACTTCACTCGACCCCGGATAGACCCGGCTCACCTGCCCCATCAAGCCTCGCGCATCCACCACCGGCAGGCCACTGCGCAATCCCGACCCCGCGCCCTGATCCAGCGCGATGCGCTGGGCAAACCAGTCTTGCCCCTTGTACAACAACGCGGCATGCACCACCTGCTGTCCTGGTCGGGTTTGCAGCTGAAGCAGGGCACGCAGTTCGGCATTTTCACGCGCCAGTTCCCGGGCCAGGTTTACGCTAACCGACTGCCGCGCCCGTTCAGCCAGCAAGGCATCGCGTTCCTGCTGCAACTGCCGGTGCCTGACAAAAAATCCGCCGAGCTCCGAAACCACGTCGCCGGGCGCGCGCATGGCCACGCGCAGCGGTTGCGTCAACACAGCCAATCCGCTGCGCAAGCCTTCGAGGGCGCGATACCGGGTATCCGCGATCACACACGCCACGCCGATCAGCAGCCAGATAAACAGGCGGGCGGCCGGACCCAGCCGACGGGCGAACATGAGCCGGTCTGGCGCAGCCATCAGTGACGCTCCGTGACGCCGCACACAACACCTATCACTCGTTGGTGAATACCGTCGCCAGCTTGTCCATGTTCTCCAGCGCCATGCCCGATCCACGCACCACGCAGGTCAACGGATCGTCGGCGACGATGACCGGCAAACCGGTTTCTTCCATCAGCAGGCGGTCGAGATCGCGCAACAGCGCGCCGCCGCCGGTCAGCACCATGCCCTTTTCGGCGATGTCCGAGCCCAATTCGGGCGGGGTTTGTTCCAGCGCCTGCTTCACTGCGCTCACGATCGCATTCAGGGGTTCGGTCAGGGCTTCCAGAATTTCGTTGCTGGACACATTGAAGCTGCGCGGCACCCCCTCCGCCAGGCTGCGGCCCTTGACTTCCATTTCCAGCACTTCTGCGCCCGGAAAAGCCGAACCCATATGTTTCTTGATGCGCTCCGCGGTCGCCTCGCCAATCAGCATGCCGTAGTTGCGGCGGATATAGCTGATGATGGCCTCGTCCATGCGGTCGCCGCCGACCCGCACCGAGTTGGCGTAGACCACGCCGCCGAGCGAAATCACGCCGACCTCGGTGGTGCCGCCGCCGATGTCGACCACCATCGAACCGGTGGCCTCGGCCACCGGCATCCCCGCACCAATGGCTGCGGCCATCGGCTCCTCGATCAGATACACCTGGCGGGCGCCGGCGCCGATCGCCGATTCGCGGATCGCGCGGCGCTCCACCTGGGTCGAGCCGCACGGCACGCAGATGATGATGCGCGGACTGGGGCGCAGCATGCGGGTGTCGTGCACCTTCTTGATGAAATACTTGAGCATCTGTTCGGTAACGGTGAAGTCGGCGATCACGCCGTCCTTCATCGGCCGGATCGCCTGCAGGTTGCCCGGCGTGCGGCCCAGCATCTGCTTGGCTTCCACGCCCACCGCCTGCACCGTGCGCTTGCCGCCCTGCGATGCATCGGTGCGGATCGACACCACCGAAGGCTCGTCCAGCACAATGCCGCGGTCGCGCACGTATATCAGCGTGTTGGCTGTGCCGAGATCGATTGCGAGGTCGGTCGAGAAATAACTGGTCAGAAACTTGAACATGGCGGCGTCAACACCCGCACCAGGCGGGCGAAAGGGCAGAAAAAACAAGGGGCCTATGATACCCTAAGGGGCTCCGTTCCCGTAAGCCACCCAGGTGTTTTCATGTCCCTTTCTCCGGACGACGTCAAACGCATTGCCCGCCTTGCGCGCATCGAAATCGACGATGCGCAGGCGCAGGCCGCGCAAGGCCAGCTCAATACCATTTTCGATCTCATCGCCGCCATGCAGGCTGTGGACACCCAGGGCATCGCGCCGATGGCCCATGCGCAGGAAGTCCATCAACGCCTGCGCGCCGATGTCGTAACCGAAACCGACCGTCACGCCCCATTCCAGGCCATCGCGCCTGCCGTTGAAAATGGCCTGTACCTCGTCCCCAAAGTCATCGAATAAACCATGTCAGACGCCAGCCTTTCCGCGCTCGCTGCGCAACTCGCCGCCAAACAGGTGTCCAGCCGCGAACTCGCCCAGCAATACCTCGACCGTATCGTCGCACTGAATCCATCCCTCAACGCTTTCATCACGATCGACGTCGACAAGACGCTGACTGAGGCCGCCGCCGCCGATGCGCTGATTGCCGCCGGCAAGGCCGGCCCGCTCACCGGCGTACCCATCGCCCACAAGGACATTTTCTGCACCGACGGCTGGCTCACCACCTGCGGCTCGAAAATGCTCTCCAACTTCGTCGCGCCCTACGACGCCCACGTCATCCAGCGTTTCAAGGCCGCCGGCATGCCGAGCCTGGGCAAGACCAACATGGACGAATTCGCCATGGGGTCGTCCAACGAAACCAGTTATTTCGGCGCGGTGAGAAACCCATGGGACACCACCCGCGTGCCCGGCGGCTCGTCCGGCGGCGCCGCCGCCTGCGTGGCGGCGCGGATGGCGCCCGCCGCCACCGGCACCGACACCGGCGGCTCGATCCGTCAGCCAGCCGCGCTGTGCGGCATCACCGGTCTGAAGCCCACCTATGGCCTGGTGTCGCGCTACGGCATGATCGCCTTCGCCTCCAGCCTCGATCAGGCCGGCCCGATGGCGCCTTCGGCCGAAGACTGCGCGCTGCTGCTCAACGTCATGACCGGCTTCGATCCCAACGATTCGACCAGCCTGGAGCGCGACAAGGAAGACTACACGCGCGACCTGGACAAGCCGCTGGCCGGCCTGCGCGTCGGCCTGCCAAAAGAGTTCTTCGCCGCAGGCCTGAACAACGAAGTCGCCACCGCGGTGGAAGCCGCCGTCGCCGCGCTAAAAAAACTCGGCGCCACCACGGTCGATATCTCGCTCGCCAATTCGAAGCTCGCGATTCCGGTCTACTACGTACTCGCCCCCGCCGAAGCCTCCAGCAACCTGTCGCGTTTCGACGGCGTGCGCTACGGTTACCGCGCGCCCGAATACGCCAACCTCGACGACATGTACTGCAAGACCCGGGCGCAGGGCTTCGGCGCGGAGGTCAAGCGCCGCATCCTGATCGGCGCCTATGTGCTGAGTCACGGCTACTACGATGCCTATTACCTGCAGGCGCAAAAAATCCGCCGCCTGATCGCCGACGACTTCACCGAAGCGTTCAAGGCCTGCGACGTCATCCTCGGCCCCACCGCGCCCGGTACGGCGTTTGCCCTCGGCGAAAAGTCCGACGACCCGGTGGAGATGTATCTGAACGACCTCTACACGATTCCCGCCAACCTCGCCGGCCTGCCCGGCATGAGCCTGCCATGCGGCTTCGATGCCAAAGGTCTGCCGATCGGCCTGCAACTGGTCGGCAACTATTTTTCCGAGGCGAAAATGCTCAACGTCGCGCATCAGTTCCAGCGCGCCACCGACTGGCATGCGCGCGCACCGGAGGGTTTGCAATGAACCGGGGCCGCGATCATTGGGAAGTGGTCATCGGGCTGGAAGTCCACACCCAGCTCGCCACCCAGTCGAAAATCTTTTCGGGCAGCAGCACCGCTTTCGGCGCCGCGCCCAACACCCAGGCAAGCGCGGTCGACATCGCGCTGCCCGGCGTGCTACCGGTGTTAAACCGCGGCGCGGTGGAATGCGCGATCAAGTTCGGCCTCGCCATTGGCGCGCATCTCAATCGCATCAACGTATTCGACCGCAAGAACTACTTCTATCCGGACCTGCCCAAGGGCTACCAGATCAGCCAGCTGGCGAAACCCATCGTCGAAGGCGGCGCGCTCAATATTCAGGTCGGCGACAGCGAGCGGACGATCAACCTCACCCGCGCCCACCTGGAAGAAGACGCCGGCAAGTCGCTGCACGAGGACTTCCACGGCATGACCGGGATCGATCTGAACCGCGCCGGCACGCCGCTGCTCGAAATCGTCTCCGAACCCGAGATGCGTTCCAGCGCAGAGGCCGTCGCCTACGCGCGCGCGCTGCATACGCTGGTGACCTGGATCGGCATCTGCGACGGCAACATGCAGGAAGGCAGCTTCCGCGTCGATGCCAACGTTTCGGTGCGCCCGGCCGGGCAAGCCGAATTCGGCACCCGCCGCGAGATCAAGAATCTCAACTCGTTCCGCTTCCTGCAGCAGGCGATCGACTACGAGGTGCGCTGGCAGATCGAGACGCTGGAAGACGGCCGCCGCATCGAACAGGCCACGGTGCTGTTCGACCCCGACAGCGGCGAGACGCGCATGATGCGCAGCAAGGAAGACGCGCACGATTACCGCTACTTCCCCGACCCCGACCTG
>NCIF01000122.1 GCA_002256785.1 Hydrogenophilales bacterium 17-61-9 | reverse complement strand
AAATACCTCAAGGGCATGGATTCGCTGCTGTCCATCGTGCAAATGCCGAAAGGCATTCCGGTCGCCACCTTCGCCATCGGCGAAGCGGGCGCGGCCAATGCGGCGCTGTTTGCGGCGGCGCTGATCGCGCGTTACGACAGCACGCTGGCACGCGCGCTCGACGAATTCCGCAAGAACCAGTCGGATTCCGTGATGGGGATGGAATTGCCCGATGTCGAGTAAAGCCGTGTCCGACACAAAGCGGCTCATACTCCCCGGCGCCACCCTGGGCATCCTGGGCGGCGGGCAGCTCGGCCGCATGTTCACGCTCGCCGCGCGCACCATGGGCTACAAGGTCATGGTGCTCGACCCGGATGCCGCCAGTCCGGCCGGCCAGATGGCCGACGTGCACGTGCAGGCGGACTACACCGACCCCGCCGCGCTGAAAAAACTCGGCGCAAGCTGCGCAGCCATCACCACCGAATTCGAGAACGTCCCGGCGGCCAGCCTGATCGAACTGGCGCGCCATTGCCGGGTGGCGCCCAGCGCCGCGGCGGTTGCCATCGCACAGGATCGCGGCCACGAAAAAACCTGGCTGGCCGACAGCGGCTTCGCCACCGCGCCCTTCGCGCTGGTCAACAGCGAAGCCGACCTCGAAGCCGCGCTGGCGGCGACCGGCACGCCGGCGCTGCTGAAAGTGTCGCGCTTCGGTTATGACGGCAAGGGCCAGGCCCGCGTCGCGACGCTGGCCGAAGCGCGCGCCGCTTTCCAGGACTTTGGTCGCCAGGCTTGTGTGCTGGAGGGGTTCGTCAAGCTTGAACGCGAAGTATCGGTCGTGCTTGCGCGCGACGATGCGGGACAGTGCGCGCTGTTTTCCGTCGCCGAAAACCGCCATGAAAACGGCATTCTCGATCTCTCCATCGTCCCCGCCCGCGTGCCGGGCAGCCTCGCGCAGCAGGCGCGCGAAGTCGCGCAGTCGGTGGCCGGCAAGCTCGGCTACGTTGGGGTCATGGCGGTCGAGTTCTTCGTTGCCGATGGCGGGCTGCTGATCAACGAAGTCGCCCCGCGCCCGCACAATTCCGGCCATTACACGCTGGATGCCTGCGTCACCGACCAGTTCGAGCAGCAGGTGCGCGTGCTATGCGGCCTGCCGCTCGGCGATCCGCGCCTGCTGTCGCCCGTGGTGATGCTCAACATCCTCGGCGACCGCTGGAACACCAACGGCCCTCACTGGGACGCGCTGCTGGCGCATCCCAACATCAAGCTGCATCTGTACGGCAAGCAGGCTGCCCGGCCGGGTCGCAAGATGGGGCATTGCAACGTGCTGGACGCCGACCTGGACGCGGCACTGCGGCTGGCCGAACAGATGCGCGATGCGCTGTAAGCCAGGCCGCTTGAGCGCGCTCGCGCTGATGGCTGTTCTATCGGGCGCCTGCGCGGCAGAAAACGATGGGCGGCAAGTCCTGCGCATCGGCGACCATGCTTTTCAGGTCGAAATCGCGGCCACACCGCAGCAACGGGAACGCGGGCTGATGGGCCGCACGCAACTCGCTGAAAAGGGCGGCATGCTGTTTGTTTTCGACGCCGCGGGGCGGCACTGTTTCTGGATGCGAAACACCCCGCTGCCGCTGTCGATTGCGTTTATCGATGAAGCCGGCCGCATCGCAAATATTGCCGACATGCAGCCGCATACCGACACCTTGCATTGCCCCGCGACGGCAATCCGTTACGCACTGGAAGTCGCCCAGGGCGGATTTGCGCAGCGCAGGATTGTTGCCGGCGTCCGGGTGGACGGCTTGCCGCGATAGGCTGGCGCTTTATTCACGGCGCGATGGCGTGAATATTCAGTTCCACCTGGTTATGTTTGTCGTCGCTGCTCAACACCCGCACCGGCAGGTAATGCCGGTCGACGGCCAGCCAGACTTCAAAACGGCCATCACGCTCAGCGTCCACCCGTGCCAGATGAAGTGCGCGCAGTGAACCCACCCCGGTTTCCACAACCGCTTCCCCGAGCACGGCATACGTGTAGTCGCGCAGTTTCTTGCCATTGAATACCGTGTACGTCAGTCGGTCTCCGGGCGGCGGCGCGGTGAGCGCCAGATGGAAAAACAGGCTGAGCGCATCCTGCACCGCGCCCTGATACGCAAAATGTCGCGGCGCCCCTTTGGCCGGATTGAGCGTCAGATGACCTTGCGCCGCATCGAACTGCGCACTGCTGCGCTTATCGCCGCGCTGATCCCAGAATGCTTCAGGCTGCAAACCGTAAGGGGTGATGCGGCCCCGGCTGGTCTGCACGAACTTTCCGCGGTAAAAAATGCCCGCCAGGCCGGTGGCTTCGGCCACGCTGATCAAGGTATAGCGCTGCCCGCCTTCGTTAACCCAAACCATGGTTTGTTCGCCTGACGCCACCCCGTAACTCACCTTGAACCGCATATCGATGCGGGCGGGTAAAGGATTCAGCGGTGGCGGCGCCGCCTCAGCAGGGTCCGGCGCCTTCGGCTCAACCCGCACGGGATCAGCCGGCGCGCTAGGCGCCGCTTCAACATTGACGGCGGGTTCGACCGGTGCGGACAGCTTGACGGGATCGGTGGGCACAGCCGGGGCGGCTTCCTGCAGCGGTTTGTCGGCCGGGCGCGGGACCCGATGAACCGTGGCGACAGACACGGCAGGCCGGGCGAGCTGCGGCGAGGGCGCGATAACGGAAACCAGCCGGGCTTCGAAGGGCGGGAACGCAGCAGGCTGCCCCGCCATCGGCAACACCCAGTTCACCCGCCCCATCAGGACAACATGCAACAACAGCGACACGCCCAACGCCAGCCACCACGGGCGCAGGCTCCGCCCCATGGTTCAGTCCTTCACGCTGGCGCGCACCAGGCGCTGTTCGAGGGTGACGCCGTCTTCGCTCACGCGCACCTGCACCGGCAAATGGTTGCGCGCAGGGGCAACCCACACGGTGACGGCTTTTTCGTCCGGCTTATCCGTAATCCGCTGATACTGCTGCGTGGCCAGTGCGCCCAGCGGCGTCTGAATGGCGCCGCCTTCGCTGCGCGCATAGCGGTAGTCATTCAGGTCGCGACCGCTCACCACCTGCAGGCCATAGTCGGCAGGCTGTCCGGGCAAAAACATGAACTGGTAGAGCTGGGAAAGCTGGTCCTGCGCCCCGTTTTGCAGCCCGTTGACCTGGCGCGATTCGCCCTTGTACTGGTAATCAATGCTGCGTTGCTTCCAGTCGAGGCGCGCGGTGGCCAGTTTGTTCGGCGCATCGCTGCGGGCGTGCTGGAACCGGGTGGGTCGCAGGCCTTGCGATGTCACCACGCCGACACTTTCGAGCCGGATGTTGCCCGGCCACAGTAATTTGAGCGGGCCGGTCGCGTGCGTTTCACTGACCAGCGTATAACGCGACCCGCTGCGGGTGAAGGTGTCGGTCACCTGCCCCAGTTTTTGGCCGTTGCGGTAGAGATCGTAGACCAGGCTCATATGCGACGGCCCCGCTGCGTGCGCCGGGGTGACGACCAGACTGACCGCCAGTAAAAGGGATTTGATCATGCTCACACTCCAGTGGATAACACAGACTGTGACGTCAAATCGTCCTTCAAGTTTACGCGGCCGTCGTTATTGACCAGTTGCCCCGCGGCAAACCAGCGAATGGCCTGCGGATAAATCCGGTGTTCCTGCGCCAGCACACGGGCGGCGAGGGTGGCTACCGTGTCGTCTGCCCGCACCGGTACCGCCGCCTGAACGACGATGGGACCGTGATCGAGCTGCGCGGTGACGAAATGGACGGTGCAGCCGTGGATTTTCACGCCTTCCGCCAATGCGCGCTCGTGGGTTTTCAGTCCGGGAAACATGGGCAGCAGCGAGGGATGGATGTTCAGCAAACGGCCTTCGAAGCGGGCGATGAACGCCGGGCTGAGGATGCGCATGTAGCCGGCCAGCACCACCAGATCGGGCCGATGGCGCTCGATTTCGTCGGCCAATTGCACAGCGAAGGCGGCGCGATCGGGATGCAGGGTGTGGTCGAGCGCGACGGCATTCAGGCCGTGTTCTCGCGCAAACGCCAGCCCTGCCGCCTGCGGCCGATTGCTGATGACCGCCACGATTTCAATCGGCAGCTTTGCCCCGACGATCGCCTGAAAATTGCTGCCGCGCCCGGACAGCAGCACGACGACGCGGCAACTCACGAATAAATCACCTGCTCGGCGCCATCCGGGCGCGCGACGATTTCGCCGATCTGCCATACCGTTTCGCCGCTTGCCTGCAGATGCGCCATCGCCGCCCCGGCGTCGGCTGCGGCCACCACGATGCACAGACCGATGCCGCAATTGAAGGTGCGCAGCATTTCGTCCGGCGTGACATTGCCGGCCTGTTGCAGCCAGTCGAACAGCGGCGGGCGCGTCCACGCGGCCTGGTCGACGCGCGCGGCGAGATTTTCCGGCAGGCAGCGCGGCAGGTTGCCGGTGATGCCGCCGCCGGTGATGTGGGCCATGCCCTTGACGTCCAGTTTTGCAACCAATGCCAGCACCGGCTTCACGTAAATCCGCGTCGGCTCCATCACCGCGTCGGCAAACGGGCGGCCATGGAAGTCGGATTTCAGCCCGATGTGGCTGATGTCGATCAGCTTGCGGATCAATGAATAGCCGTTGGAATGCGCGCCGCTGGAAGCCAGCCCCAGCACCAGGTCGCCCGGCGCGATGGTTTGCCCGCCGATGACCTTCGATTTTTCGACCACGCCGACGGCGAAGCCGGCCAGGTCGTATTCGCCGTCGGGATACATGCCGGGCATCTCGGCGGTTTCGCCGCCGATCAAGGCGCAGCCGGCCTGCTCGCAGCCGCTGGCGATGCCGGCGATCACCGCTTCGGCGGTGTCGAGACTCAACTTGCCGGTGGCGAAATAATCGAGGAAGAACAGCGGCTCGGCGCCCTGCACCAGAATGTCGTTGACGCTCATGCCCACCAGATCGATGCCCACGGTGTCGTGGCGGTTGAGCTCGAACGCCAGCTTGAGCTTGGTGCCGACGCCGTCGGTGCCGGCGACCAGCACCGGTTCCTTGAATTTTTTGGACACTTCGATCAGCGCACCAAACCCGCCTATGCCGGCCAGCACTTCGGGACGCAGGGTGCGTTTGGCCAGCGGCTTGATGCGCTCGACCAGTGCATCGCCGGCGTCGATATCGACACCGGCATCTTTATAGGAAATGGAAGACACGCCCGACTCCAGAATCAAAAATACGGTATTTTACCGCCTATGGACCCTATCCGCCGCCCCGCCCTTCCAGGCAACATGCCCTGGCTTGCCCTTGTTGCCCTGCTGGTCATGGGCGGCCTGGTCTACGTGCTCGGCCCGATCCTCACGCCCTTCCTCGCCGGCGCCCTGCTGGCGTACATCTTCGATCCGCTGGTCGACCGACTGCAAGCGCGCGGCCTGTCGCGCGGGACCGGCACCGTCCTGGTCATCGTGCTTGCAGGACTCGCGCTGTTCACCCTGCTGTTGATTGCGCTGCCGCTGTTTCAGGGCCAGTTCGCCGAGCTGTCGCAGCGCGTGCCCGCCGCCCTCGATCTGCTGCAAACCCGTTTTCTGCCCTGGCTGCAACACACGTTCGGCATTACGATAGCCCCCAATCTGGACGCGCTCAAAACCTGGCTCACCGAAAAAGCCGCGCAGAACAGCGCCGACTGGCTGCCGACCTTGCAAACCGGCGCCCTCGCCATCGTCGGCGTGCTGGCTAATTTGCTGCTGATTCCGGTGGTGATGTTTTATCTGCTGAAGGACTGGGACGTCATGGTGGCGCGGGTGGCGGCGCTGATGCCGCGCCCCTGGATGGGCGCCGCCACCCGCGTCGCCCGCGCGATGGACGCGGTGGTCGGCGAGTTCCTGCGCGGGCAGGTCGCCGTCATGGTCGCCCTGTCCGCCTATTACGCGCTGGCGCTGTGGGCGGCCGGGCTGGATTACGCGCTGCCGATCGGCATGCTCACCGGCCTGCTGTCGTTTGTGCCCTTCCTGGGTTTTGGTCTCGGCATGATCCTGGCGCTGCTGGTGGCGCTGCTGCAATTTGCCGACTGGAGCGGGGTGATTTGGGTGGCGGGCATCTACCTCGCCGGGCAGATACTGGAAAGCTATGTCATCACCCCGCGCCTGGTCGGCGAGCGGGTCGGCCTGCACCCGGTGGCGATCATTTTCGCGCTGGCCGCGTTCGGCCAGCTGTTCGGCTTTGTCGGCGTGCTGCTGGCGGTGCCGCTGGCCGCCGTGCTGCTGGTCGCGCTGCGCGAATTGCGCGGCGTCTACGAAGCCAGCGCCTTTTATCGCGGCGGCTATAATGCCGGCTCTTTCGACCCTGCCCCGCCTGCCATGTCCGTCCCCCTTCCCGGTCAACCCCTACTCGAATCGCATATCGCCTCCCTGCCGCTGGTTCACAAAGGCAAAGTGCGCGACATCTATGCCGTCGGCGACGACAAGCTGCTGATCGTCACCACCGACCGCCTCTCGGCCTTCGATGTCGTCATGCCAACCCCCATCGCCGGCAAGGGCGAAGTGCTGACCAAGGTGTCGGCTTTCTGGTTCGACAAGCTCAAAGCCATCGTGCCGAGCCAGGCGCTCGATATCGCGCCGGAATCGGTGGTCGCGGAAAACGAGCGCGACCAGGTGGCCGGCCGCGCCATCGTGGTCAAAAAACTCAAGGCGCTGCCGGTCGAAGCCATCGTGCGCGGCTATCTGGTGGGGTCGGGCTGGAAGGAATATCAGGGCAGCCAGTCGGTGTGCGGCATCGGCCTGCCCGCCGGACTCAAGCTGGCCGACCGCCTGCCCGCGCCGATTTTCACGCCCTCGACCAAGGCAGCAGTCGGCGCGCACGACGAGAACATTGCGTTCGACGCCATGGCGCAGTTGATCGGCGCGGATCTGGCACAGCAGGTGCGCGACGTCAGCCTTGCGCTGTATCGGGCTGCCGCTGAGTACGCACTCACACGCGGCATCATCATCGCCGACACCAAATTCGAGTTCGGCGTCGACGAAGCCGGCAAGCTGGTGTGGATCGACGAGGCGCTGACCCCGGATTCATCGCGCTTCTGGCCGGCCGATCAATACCAGCCCGGCAGCAACCCGCCGAGCTTCGACAAGCAGTTCGTGCGCGACTGGCTGGAATCCGGCGGCTGGAACAAGCAGGCCCCGGGGCCGGTGCTGCCGGATGAAATCGTGGCAAAGACCGCCGCCAAGTACCGCGAAGCGATGACGCGGCTGCTGGGTTAACGCTTACTTCAGGGTTACGCCCGGCGGCTCGGGGGAAGGTCGACGGATGGGCATCGCTTTGGGCATCCGCCGCCAGGATCGGCATCTGGATCGACAGGGTGGTGAAACCGCGGTCAATCCGGTCGGCATTCCGCTTTGACAGGAGAGCGTCCGGTCAGCTAAAATGCGCGCCTTTTCGGCGGTCTCTGGCTGGCAAGAAAATCCTTCAGGTGATGTAGCTCAGTCGGTTAGAGCATCGGATTCATAATCCGGGGGTCGGTGGTTCAAGTCCACTCATCACCACCACTATTCATTTCGTTGCCGCTTTGATCCAAGGCCGCGGCGAAATCCAAGCCCCCAGTCTATTCACTGTTCCGGCGACTCCATGAAAAAAATCTACATCAAAACCTTCGGCTGCCAGATGAACGAGTACGACTCGGACAAGATGGCCGACGTGCTCAATATTTCGGACGGTCTGGTGAAAACCGACACGCCGGACGATGCCGACGTAATCCTGTTCAACACCTGCTCGGTGCGCGAAAAAGCGCAGGAAAAGGTGTTCCACGACCTCGGCCGGGTGCGCCATCTGAAGCAGGCGAATCCCAAGCTCATCATCGGCGTCGGCGGCTGCGTGGCCAGCCAGGAAGGCGCGGCCATCGTGTCGCGCGCGCCTTTCGTCGACGTGGTGTTCGGCCCGCAGACCCTGCACCGCCTGCCCGAGCTGATCGCGAAAAAACGCGAAACCGGGCGCGCCCAGGTCGACATCAGCTTTCCCGAAATCGAGAAATTCGATCACCTGCCGCCGGCGCGGGTCGAAGGCGCCTCGGCGTTTGTGTCGATCATGGAAGGCTGTTCCAAATACTGCACCTTTTGCGTGGTGCCCTACAC
>NCIF01000241.1 GCA_002256785.1 Hydrogenophilales bacterium 17-61-9 | reverse complement strand
AACCTGGCCCGGGTGCACGAACATGCCGCGCACCTTGGTGGTCTGGTCGGCACGCCCCATCCAGCCCTTGATGCGCGTGTTGGTGCGGCCGGTGGGGCAGGGGCCGGGCAAGACGGCAGAAAGGTCTCCCGTGCCGAAGCGGATCAGGGGGTAGTCGGGATTGAGCGTGGTGACCACCAGCTCACCCACTTCGCCCTCGGGCACCGGGTCGCCCGTTCCGGGACGCACGATCTCGACGATCACGTGTTCATCCAGCACCAGGCCTTCGCGGGCTGCCGTTTCGTAAGCGATCAGGCCCAGGTCGGCGGTGCCGTAGCACTGGTAGCCTGCGATGCCGCGCTCAAGCAGCCAGTCCCGCAGCGAAGGCGGGAAGGCCTCCGCCGACAGCAGTGCCTTGGTCACGGTGGGCAGGGGCGTATGCATTTCTTGCGCCTTTTCCACAATCAGCTTGAGGAAGCTGGGCGTGCCGATGTAGCCCGCGGGCCGCAGTTCGGCCATGGCCTGGACCTGCTGCTCGGTCTGCCCCGTGCCGCCAGGGAATACCGTGCAACCCAGGGCGTGTGCGCCGCTTTCCATCATCGAGCCGGCCGGCACGAAGTGGTAGGAAAAGCAGTTGTGGATGAGTTCACCGGAGCGAAAGCCCGCGGCGTACAGGGCGCGGGCCATGCGCCAGTAGTCACGGCGGATGCCTTCTGGCTCGTAAATGGGCCCGGGGCTGGCGAAGACGCGGGGCATCTGTGCACCAAAGCCGAGCGTGGAAAAACCGCCAAAGGCGTTGTGGCTGCGCTGGGCCTGCTGGCGCTCGTGCAGTTCATGCTTGCGCGTGACGGGCAGGCGGCCCAGCGCTGCGCGGCTGGTGATATCGGCCGGATTGATGTCGGCCAGGATTTCGGCAAAGGCGGCCGATCGGCTGCGTGCATGCGCCACCTGGGCCGGCAAGGCCTTGAGCAGGTCGGCCTCGCGATCGGCCGGAGCGCGGTTTTCCAGCGTGTCGTAAAAGGAATTCATGGCGAATGGGTGTGAGGGGTTGGGGATTCAGGCGAATCGTTTGCAAGGGCCACCCGAGGCCGCAGCCGGGTCGCCCGGGGAGTGGTGCGCAGGTCAGGCCAGCCAGCGCTTGCGGCGCTTGTAGCTCTTGACGTCCTTGAAGCTCTTGCGCTCACCACCGCCCACGCCGAGGTAGAACTCCTTCACGTCCTCGTTGCTGGCAAGGTCTGAAGAGACGCCGTCCATCACGATGCGGCCCGATTCCATGATGTAACCGTAGTCGGAATACTTCAGCGCCATGTTGGTGTTCTGCTCGGCCAGGAGGAAGGTGACCTTTTCCTTCTTGTTGAGGTCTTGCACGATGTTGAACACCTCTTCCACGATCTGCGGCGCCAGGCCCATGGAGGGTTCGTCCAGCAGCACCATGCTGGGGTTGGTCATCAGGGCGCGGCCAATGGCACACATCTGCTGCTCGCCCCCTGAGGTGTAGGCCGCCTGCGAGGTGCGGCGCGTC
>NCIF01000121.1 GCA_002256785.1 Hydrogenophilales bacterium 17-61-9 | reverse complement strand
TTGGCGATGACGCGCATGTCCTTGGGATCGAATCCTGTCATCAGCGGTTTGCCGGGCGCGACGGCTTCTCCCATTTCGACGTGGCGCGCAGAGACAACGCCGGAGAACGGCGCGGTAATGACGGTATAGCCGCTGATCGCGGTCGATTGCCCGGCGCCGGCTCGGGCGGCGCGCGCACCGGCTTCGGCGGCGCGATATTCAGCGGTGGCGCGGTCGAGCGCGGCCTGGCTGATGAACTTTTGCTGGAATAGCTGCTGCTGGCGTTCGTAATTGGCGCGCGCGTTGGCGAGGGTTGCGGTGGCTTGAGCCAGCTGCGCCTGGCTACCGGCAACGGCGGACGAAAGCTCCTGCGCGGAGAGCCGAACGATGACTGTGCCGGCCTTGACGTAATCGCCGGCGTCAAAGTTGACCGCCGAGATGCGTCCCGACACCTGGGCGGAAACCGTTGACTGCTTGACGGCTTCAACGCTGGCTTCGGTGGAGTAACCGTTATCGGAGACCTGGTATTTCACTGACCCCACGGCAAAGGGCAATGCCGCCCATGCGGTTGGGACGGCCAGCGTCATGCAGGCGAACAGTCGGGCAATATTCAGCACGGGTGCATCTCCGTAAAATTGTTCATTAGAGTAATCTAATTAACTATTTAATTCAATTGTTTGGCTTGTCTTTGTGGTGCGCAAGACGGATCGGTGCGAGGGGTCAGTATGCCTGAGCGGATGCTGCTTTGCTGCATTTTAGAGGCATGGTTGTTATCGCAACAGGTCAAATTAAAGGCCCGGCGCGCTTGCGCGCTGCCGGGCCTGGCTGCGTCGAGGCGATTTTACTTGGAAAAGCCGCAGAACACGTCGCGCATCATGCTCAGCAACTTGAGTGTGCGGGTGTCGCCCACGCGGTAAAAGACCCGGTTGGCGTCCTTGCGGGTGCGCAGCACGCCCTTGTCGCGAAGGATGGCCAGGTGCTGTGAAATATTGCTCTGCGAGGTGCCGACATGATCGACGATATCCTGCACGCTGACTTCCTTGTCCCCCAGTATGCAGAGAATTTTCAGGCGCAACGGGTGCGACATGGCCTTCATCGCGCGCGAGGCCTGCTCGATGTGTTCGTCCTTGTCCATCAGGTCCACGTCGTCCCATTCGGCTGCCATATTCATTACCTCGTTGCTGTTGGTGGTGTACCCTGATGCGTCGTAAATTGATGCAGGGGTCCAGCGCGGCGCGGGCTTCATCCCTGTAACATTTTGGGCTGCGTGTAGATAAGAAATCACGCATATATTAAAATATTTCCATGCAAACGAGTCGGGTTAAATAAACTTTTTCATGAAAACCTCGCCGGTTCTCCTCATTATCCTCGACGGCTTCGGCTGTCGCGCGGAGCGCAATGACAATGCAATTGCCCAGGCCAGCAAGCCAAACTGGGATCAGTTGTGGCATCAAAATCCGCATACCCTCATCCATGCATCGGAGTCCGAAGTCGGGTTGCCCAAAGGGCAGATGGGGAATTCCGAGGTGGGCCATCTCAATATCGGCGCGGGTCGCGTGGTGTATCAGGAATTCACCCGCATCGACCATGCCATTGAGTCCGGCTATTTTTATACGAACCCCGCGTTGTTGAATGCAATGCAGCTGGCGCGCGACAACAATAAAACCCTGCATGTGCTGGGCCTGTTGTCGGACGGCGGCGTACACAGCCATGAGCTGCACTTTCATGCCCTGCTGGATATGGCGGTGCGCGAAGGATTAAGCCGGGTTTGCCTGCATGTTTTTCTGGATGGGCGCGATACGCCGCCGAAAAGCGCAGAAACGTATCTCCGTCGCCTGACCGATAAAATCGAACAGGCGGGGGTGGGGCATATTGCCTCGATGATCGGCCGTTACTATGCGATGGACCGCGACCGCCGCTGGCAGCGGGTTCAGTCAGCCTACGACCTGCTGACGCAGGGGCGGGCAGCGTATTCGGCTGAAACGCCGCTGGCCGGACTGGAAGCGGCGTACGCACGCGACGAGACCGATGAATTCGTCAAAGCCACGGCGATTCTGCCGCCGGACGGCAAGCCGGTGAAAATGGAAGATGGCGATGCCGTCATCTTCCTCAACTTCCGCTCCGACCGCGCGCGTCAGCTGTCGCGCCCCTTCATCGAACCCGATTTCAGCGAATTCGAGCGCGAGGTCACCCCCCGCCTGGCGACGTATTGCACGCTGACGGGCTATAGCGACGATTTCGTGGTGTCGGTGGCATTCCCGCCTGAACGCATCAAAAATGGACTGGGTGAATACGTGGCCAATCTTGGCTTGCGCCAGCTGCGCATCGCCGAAACCGAAAAATATCCGCATGTGACTTTTTTCTTCAACGGCGGCGAGGAGATTTCCTTTCCTGGCGAAGACCGTGTGCTGGTGCCCTCGCCCGATGTCGCCACCTACGATCTCAAGCCCGAGATGAGCGCATTCGAGGTCACCGACAAACTGGTTGCGGCGATTGAGGGGCAGCAGTACGACCTCATTGTCTGCAATTACGCGAATCCGGATATGGTGGGCCATACGGGCGACCTGCAGGCAGCCATCAAGGCAATCGAAACCGTCGATACCTGTCTGGGACGGGTCGTTAAAGCGCAGCAGGCACGTGGCGGCGAGGTGCTGATAACCGCTGACCATGGCAACGCCGAACTGATGCGCGATATCGAAACCGGACAAGCGCATACCGCGCATACCTTGAACCTGGTGCCGCTGATTTTCGTCGGACGCCGCCACGCCGCGCTGGCTGAAACCGGCGCGCTGGAAGATATCAGCCCCACGCTTCTCAAAATGATGGGCTTGCCGCAACCGTCTGAAATGACGGGTGAGGCCTTGGTTGAGTTTGAGTAAGCCATTTTGATCAAGCGTTATCGGGTCTGCGTTAAATTTTTTCTTGTCCTGCTGACGTTATGCTGGCCCCTGGCTGCCAGCGCCAACCAGGTCGATCGCAAGAAAAGCGAACTCGACGCGCTCAAGCAGCGCCTGCAGACCCTGCAACAGGATTTTCGGAAAAATCAGGCCCAGCGCAAGGAAGCAGCGGATGAATTGCGTCAATCCGAGAGCGCCATCAGCAACGGGATGCGTCAGCTGCGGCAACTGGATGATGCGCGTCAGCGTACGCAAAGCGATTTGCAAACCTTATCGCAGCAGGTGGAGGCGACTGAAGCCCGGATCCGTCAGCAACAAGCGCATCTGGCCCAGGCCCTGAAGGGCGCTTATCAGCGTGGACAGGGCGATGCGCTCAAACTGATCCTGAATGGCGCAGACCCCAACCAGGCTGCGCGCGACTTGCGCTATCTGGCGCATCTTTCCCGCGCGCAGCATGCGATGATAGAAGCGCTGCGGATGGATCTGGCCAAACTGGGCGATCTGCAACAGGCGGCCGCGCAAAAGAAAAACGAGCTGACCCGGTTGCAGGCGACGCGCGAGGCCGAGCAGCAGAAGTTGCTGCTGGACAAGCGCGAGCGCGAACGGGTGATGAGCAGGCTGGCTGCGGAAATCCGGAAGCAGCAGCGGGAAATTTCCAGCCTGAAACGCGACGAGCGCAGTTTGACCGACCTGGTGGAACGGTTGAACCGCGTGATGGCGCAACAGGCGGCACGCGAGGCGGCACGCGCACGTGCCGCCGCACAACGGGAACAGAAAAAACAGAAGGAAGACCGACGTGAGGGCGGCGCATCGCGCAAGGCCGTTGCGGTCAATACCGAAACGCCGGTTGCGTTCCGGTCCGATCGTCCCTTCTCCGGCCTGAAAGGTTTATTGCGACTGCCGGTGGCGGGGGAACTCATGAACCGCTTCGGGGCTCCGAGAGAGGGCGGCGGCTTGAGCTGGAAAGGCCTGTTTATCCGTTCGGATCAAGGCGCCGCGGTCAAGGCGATTGCAGCCGGACAGGTGGTGTTTTCAGATTGGCTGCGCGGGTTTGGAAACCTCGTAATTGTCGATCATGGCGAGGGGTATATGAGCCTATACAGTAATAATGAAAGTCTGTATAAGCAGGTGGGTGAACGGGTTCAGCCCGGCGACGCCATCGCAACGGTCGGCAATAGCGGCGGTCAGCCCGATACGGGTTTGTATTTCGAAATGCGGCATCAAAGCCGCCCTGTTAATCCCCTGCTGTGGGTGAAGTGAGAGATGACTCAAAAAACAAAACTCGTGCTTGTCGGACTGGCTGGTTTATTGGCGGGTGCGGCGTTGACCGTCAACCTGTCGGCGATTGCCGACAAGGACGCAGCAACGGCGCTGCCGATCGAGGAGCTGCGCGCGTTTACCGATGTGTTTGCGCGGATTAAAAACGACTACGTCGAGTCGGTCGATGACAAGAAATTGATTACGGGCGCCATCAACGGCATGTTGAATGGACTGGACCCGCATTCGTCTTATCTCGACGTGGAGGGTTTCAAGGATCTTCAGGTGGGCACCCAGGGTGAATTCGGCGGTCTGGGAATTGAAGTGGGCATGGAAGACGGCTTCGTTCGGGTGGTTTCGCCGATTGAGGATACGCCGGCTTTCAAGGCGGGCGTCAAGCCGGGCGACCTGATCGTCAAGCTGGACGACACGCCGGTTAAGGGCTTGTCGTTGAACGATGCCGTGAAGCGAATGCGCGGCAAGCCGGGTTCGAATATCAAGCTCACCATTTCGCGCAAGGGTGTCGATAAACCGATTGTTATCACCATTACCCGTGCCGTCATCAAGATCCGCAGCGTGAAATCCAAGCTGCTGGAAAATGGTTACGGCTATGTTCGCGTCACCCAGTTCCAGGAGCACACCGGTGAATTGCTGGCAGAAGCCCTGACCGGACTGTACAAGGATAACAAGGCGCCGCTCAAGGGCCTGATTCTGGATTTGCGCAATGATCCGGGCGGCTTGCTCAATGGCGCCGTGGCGGTGACGGCGGCGTTCGTTAAACCCGATAGCCTGGTGGTGTACACCGAAGGCCGCAGCGAGGATGCCAAGATGCGGCTGACCGCCAGCCGGGAAAATTACCTGCGCCCAATGCAGATCGACTATCTGAAAAATCTGCCGGATGGCGTCAGGCAGGTGCCGATGGTGGTTCTGGTCAACAGCGGTTCGGCTTCAGCATCGGAGATCGTGGCGGGCGCCTTGCAAGATCATAAACGCGCCGTTGTCATGGGCACGCGTACGTTTGGCAAAGGCTCGGTTCAAACCATTCTTCCCATCGGCAATGGCACCGCGATCAAGCTCACCACGGCGCGCTATTTCACGCCGAATGGTCGCTCCATCCAGGCTAAGGGCATCGAGCCGGATATCATCGTGGAAGACCCCAATCTGCCGTCGGAAGACGAAGGCCTGGGCATACGCGAGGCCGACCTCGACAAGCATTTGAGCAATCCGAATGGCGGCGAGTCTGCTCCCATCGTGAACAAGCCCGGCGAGAGCCCCAAGGCGGCGCCGACGACCAAACCCGGCAAGGAAAAGGACATCAAGCCGCTGACGCTGGAGCCGGGCGAAATCGTGTCGAAAAACGACTTCCAGGTGAATCAGGCGTTAAGTTTGCTCAAAGGGCTGCAAATCTTTCAGGGGCGTTGAAAAAATGGCTGCGGTTGCCCTGTCAGCCGCAGCACGAACTGCGCGTTATACTGGCTAACCTTGCCTGTCAGGGGCTGCCATGCGCCCGTGTGACCTCGAAAAAAACCGTGAGATTGTTTTCAATGCTTTGCCCGTCGGCCAGGCAGCGCGCGCGCTGAACCTGCTGCAAGGCATGGACGGGCTGGAGGTTGCGGCCGGGGACGACGGCAACCATCTGCGGGTGCGTTATCAGGTCTGCGAATACACGCTGGAAGGCCTGGAAACGGCGCTGACCAGTCAGGGTTTCCATCTCGACAACAGCCTGCTCTGCAAACTCAAACGCGCATTGGCTTACTTCTGCGAAAATGTGCAGCGCGGCAACGTCGCCGCAAACGAGCCCGACATCAAATCCCAGCAGGCATTCATGAAAGTCTACGAGCATCACCTGCATGGCGACCGCGACGAGACCCCCGAAGAGTGGCGGGACTATAAGTAGTTGCCCTGCAAACCCATGGATATGAACGACGATCTGCTGTTGCGTTACAGCCGCCACATCCTGCTGCCCGATGTGGGCGTGGCCGGGCAGGCGCGCATTTCCGCATCTGCGGTGCTCATCGTGGGGGCCGGCGGGCTGGGGTGTCCGGTCGGCTTGTACCTGGGCGCGGCAGGGGTGGGGCGCATGGTCATCGCGGATGGCGACACGGTCGACCTCACCAACCTGCAACGCCAGATCGCGCATGCCAGCACGGCCATCGGCGAAAACAAGGCGGATTCGCTTGCGCGCAGTATCCGGGCCATCAATCCTGAAATCGAGGTGTGCCCCCTGCACGCAGCCCTGGCTGGCGATGCGCTCCGCGAAGCGGTGGGCGGGGTCGACCTGGTGGTGGATGCGTCGGACAACTTTGCCACGCGCCATGCCGTTAATCGCGCCTGCGTCGAGCTGAACAGGCCGCTGGTATCGGGCGCTGCAATTGGATTTTCAGGGCAACTGGCCGTTTTTGATCCGGGTCGGGCAGATAGCCCGTGTTATCACTGCCTGTTTCCGGACCAGGCTGACGAACCCGAACTTCGCTGCGCGGAAGCCGGCGTATTCGCACCCCTGGTCGGGGTGATCGGTGCCATGCAGGCGATGGAGGCCTTGAAATATGTGGCCCAGGTGGGCACGCCCCTGGTCGGCAAACTGCTGTTGTGGGATGGGCTGCAGGCGGAAGCCCGCGTGATGAAGGTGCCGCGCGACCCGACCTGCCCGGTTTGCGGGCAGACGCACGAATGAAGGTCAGGCGGGGTGAACGTCCAGCAAGCGCGTCAGAAGCAGATCAAGATCGCCGCCGGGCGGACGCGTAAATCCGCTCTTGGCAAACTGGTGCCAACGCCCCACCACCGTACAGAGCAGCAGATTGGCCAGCGGCGCGCTGAGCCCGGACTGCTTGTCGCCGCAAAAGCGCAGGCATTGCCGCAGTTGCGCCTCAACCCGGTCGTGCAATTGATTGATGCGCTTTTGCAGTCGCTCGTTTTCGTGCACCAGGGCGTCGCCGATCAAAACCCGTGTCATCCCCGGATTCGTCGCCGCGAAGTTCAACAACATGCTGATGATGGCCTCGACCTGCGCAGCCGGCGAGGGGGTGTCGGCAGTGATCCGCGCAATCAGCCCGAACAGGGTTTGTTCGATGAACTCGATCAGGCCTTCGTACATCTGCGCCTTGCTGGAGAAATGGCGATACAACGCCGCTTCCGACACCCCGATGCGCGCCGCCAGCGCGGCCGTGGTGATCTTTTCCGGCTGCGGTTCCTGCAACATCGCGGCCAGCGTTTGCAGGATCTGCAAGCGGCGCTCGCCGGGTTTCTTTGCTTCCCCTTCCATCAGTTATCCCCCCTTGTTCTTTTAGGAGATGATTATCGCTGATGTTGAGTGAATTGGTGGGCCCGCACGGACTTGAACCGTGGACCAAGGGATTATGAGTCCCCTGCTCTAACCAGCTGAGCTACAGGCCCGAAAACGTAAAGCCCCGCCGAATGACGGGGCGGGGTGCTTATTCTTCGCCGCTGCCGACGAAGCTTTTCAGCCGTTCGGAACGGGTCGGGTGGCGCAGCTTGCGCAGGGCCTTGGCTTCGATCTGGCGAATCCGCTCGCGCGTGACGTCGAACTGCTTGCCGACTTCTTCCAGGGTGTGGTCGGTGTTCATTTCGATGCCGAAGCGCATCCGCAACACCTTGGCTTCGCGCGAGGTCAGGCTGTCCAGCACTTCGCGGGTGGCGTCGCGCAGGTTGGAGTAGATCGCCGAATCGTCGGGCGACAGGGTGCTGGAATCCTCGATGAAGTCGCCCAGATGGGAGTCTTCGTCGTCGCCGATCGGCGTCTCCATGGAAATCGGTTCCTTGGCGATTTTCATGATCTTGCGGATCTTGTCTTCCGGCATTTCCATCTTCAGCGCCAATGTTGCGGGGTCCGGCTCGACGCCGGTTTCCTGCAGGATCTGGCGGCTGATGCGGTTCATCTTGTTGATGGTTTCGATCATGTGCACCGGGATGCGGATGGTGCGCGCCTGGTCGGCGAT
>NCIF01000120.1 GCA_002256785.1 Hydrogenophilales bacterium 17-61-9 | reverse complement strand
ATCGCGCTGCGCTACCATTCAACCAATCGCATTCGACCCATCGCCATGCCCGCACCCGACGCCCTGCTGCTGATTTCCACCCACTGCCCGCACTGCCCGGCGATGCTGGCTGCGCTCGCCGACCTGGTCAAGCAGGGCGCGATCGGCCGGCTGGAAGCGGTCAACCTGGAACAGCATCCCGAGGTGGGGCAGGTGCTCGGCGTGCGCTCGGTGCCGTGGGTCAGGATCGGCCGCATCGAGTTGGCCGGCGTCCACGGCAAGGCCGAGCTCGCCGACTGGGCGGCCAAGGCCGATAGCGCGGCAGGCGTGGCCGACTGGTTCCATATGCTGCTGAAGGAAGGCCAGCTGCCGCGCGCGCAGGCGGCGATCGAGTCCGATCCCGCGCTGCTGGCGGCGGTGCTGCCTATCGTCGGCAACGTCGAGGCCAGCCTCAATGTGCGGCTCGGTGCCGGCGTGCTGCTGGAAAATTTTGCGAATACCGACACCCTGCGCGCGCTGCTGCCGCTGCTGGGCGAACTGTCGCAGCATGAAGACGCGCGGGTGCGGGCGGACGCCTGCCACTACCTGGGGCTGAGCGGCGATGCCGCTGCGCGCCCATGGCTGGAGCCACGGCTGACGGATGAGGATGCCGACGTGCGCGAGATTGCGGCCGAAAGTCTGGACAGCCTGGTCTCGGCCGCCTAGCCGCGGGCTGGCCCGGCCTCACCTTCGGTGCTATAGTTTTACGCGTACCGCCCGGGCTTCGGCCCGGGCGGTTTTCATTTTTGTGCTTGTTGCAGGAGTCCGCCATGGAAATCACGACCCGTCCCGCCATCACCGTATCCGAACGCGACCTTGAGCGCCTCGAAGCCATGCTCGCCGGCCTGCCGGACGACCAGCCCGGTGCGGATGCGCTGCGCGAGGAACTCGATCGCGCACAGATCGAGGATTCCGAAGCAATGCCGCCCAACGTCGTAACGATGAATTCGCGCATCCGCTTCGTGGTCGAGCCTGCCGGCAAGGAGATGGACATGACCCTGGTGTATCCGCGCGATTTCAGCGGCCGCCCGGACCAGCTTTCGGTAACCACCGCCGCCGGCATCGCCGTGCTCGGCCTCGCAGTCGGCCAGCAGATCGAGTGGCTGGCGCCCAACGGACAGACCGTGCGTGCGCGCATCGTCGAGGTCACTTACCAGCCCGAACGGGCGGGCGACTACATGCGCTGATCCGGCAGTGCGTAGGTTGGGCTGAATGCAATGAAGCCCAACATCGAGTTCCAGCCCCCAATGCTGGGCTTTCAGCCCAACCTGCATCCTGTTGCGGTTGCGACAGGGCTAACGCGATGCCTGAAACCACGGCGCGAGCCTGCACGAAGAGCGCATTTTGCATGCCGCCGGGCAATCCAGTACGCCAAACCACCAATATAATGATATCGTTATCTTTTTATATTGTTAATTGAGCGCCATGATTTCGATCAGCTTTTCCAGCATGACCCGCCTGATTTTAATCGCAATAGCCGCTGCCGCCGCCCCGAGCCGCGCAACGGAAAAGCCTGTTCCGCCGACGCCGGACGCCATGCACAAAAAACTGGTACAGATCAGCAAAAACCCGGAAAAGCTGGCCGCCGCGCTCCAGAACGGGAAAAAAGCCTCGTCGGTCTGCATGCACTGCCATGGCGCCGGCGGCAACAGCACCCAAGCCGAAGTGCCCAACCTGGCCAGCCAGAACGCAGACTACCTGCTCGAACAGATGAACAAGTTCGTGCTGGGGCAGCGCAGATCGTCGGCATTCATGGAAGGGATGATCAAGGCCATGACGCCTGACGAACGCATCGATATTTCGCTGTTTCTGGCGCAGCAGCCGGTTACCCGCAAGCCCGCAGGCATAAGCACGCAGAGCATCGCCGGCAAAAAAATATACGATAAGTTATGCATCACCTGCCACGGTGCGGACGGCGCCGGCTCCCACAAGATTCCACGTCTGGCCGGGCAGCAGGTGAAATACGTGGAAGGTTCGCTGAAACGCTACCGCAATGGCAACGGCGAACGCATCGACCCGAGAATGGCTGCGTATACCCGCAATCTCAAGGACGCGGACATCGAGAACCTGGCGGCCTACCTGTTCACCCTGCAACCCTGAGCCGCTATTTCTTGAACAGGTCTTTCAGCGCGGCAGGGGATGCAGGCCGGGCAGATTCGCCTCCGCAAGGCGGGTTTACGCCGGCCTGATCCCCAAACAGGGCATCGAGCGCGCTCCGGCTGGCCTGCGCCATGATGGCACCGCCGCCCTTGTAAGCTTCCAGCCGCGGCACAAACCAGCCGCAATCGTTGACGCGCGTCTTGTCGGCCACGCGCTCGGCCGCCAGTTCGCGGCACTGACCCGCGCGATGCGCATCGAAGTGCCGACACAGCCGGCACGCGTGCAAGTCGGTGCGGCAACTCGGGCACGTATCCAGGCGGGACAGCGGCAGCAATTTACCGGCCAGACTGGCGCCGCATTTCCAGCACACCAGACTCATGCGCCGGGCAATCCTGTTGCACGCAAGCCATGGTATTCCAGGTCTGCCAGAGTGGTTACCTGTAACGCGCGAATATGGGTGGCTTCCAGGATTACGGGGGGCGCCACGCCGTCTTCGGCTGCGGCAAGCCAACGCGAGGCGCACATGCACCAGCGGTCGCCTTCTTTCAGCCCGGGAAAGTCGTATTCAGGGGCGGGGGTCACGAGGTCGTTGCCGCGGTTAAGCGAATACTGCAAAAACGCCCCGGTCATCTGCGCACATACAGTATGACTACCGATATCTTCCGGCCCGGTATGGCATAGGCCGTCGCGCACAAAACCGGTCATCGGCGACGCGCTGCACACCTGCAGCGGGGTACCCAATACATTCCGCGCGTCACTCACCCCTCTCTCCCCTCGCTCGAATCGAATGCCGGAAAAATACCCTATACCGGGCACGCGGCGTCAGGGTTGATCGTCCGGATCGGAATAGGCCGGCACGCGCACGCGGGTCAGCTTTCCGGCGGCCGCGACAGCCGCATGCTGTGTTTCAACATGGGCCAGCATGCTGGGCGCCGGGTAACCGTCCGCAGGCAGCCGGTGCACCGTCTGGTAGATCCGGATGGCGGCTTGCGTGCGCGGGCCCGGCAAGCCATCGGCGGGACCGGCGTCATAGCCCATTTCGTTCAACGCCTGCTGCATCGCTTTCAATTGAGCCGTGCTCAGTACGCCAGCCTCCCCCGTCTGCGCAATCAGCGCGCTGCCGCCCGCAATCTGGTGCGCCAGTTGCGCCACCGACAACGCGTAATTCACCGAACGGTTCCACCGCATCACCACATCGAAATTATCGAACACCATGAAGGCCGGCCCTTGCCAGCCTTGCGGCAACAAAATGGCGGCGCGGCCGGCGGCGCCGGGCAACGGCGTGGCGTCCGCCTTCAATACGCCGAGGGCGGTCCACTTCTCCACAGGCAAGCGGTAAGCGGCACTGGCTTGCCGCCAGTTGAAGCCTTCCGGCAGCCGCACTTCCAGCGCCACCGGTTCATTTGCGCGCCAACCTGCACGCTTCAGATAATGGGCGCCAGAGTAAATGGCATCCGGAATCGACTTCCATAGATCGATACGGCCATCGCCATCGCCATCCACCGCGTAGGCGCGAAAAGTCGACGGCATGAACTGCATGTGCCCCATGGCGCCTGCCCAGGAGCCGTTCATGTCGATCGCCTGAATGTGACCGGCATCGATGATGCGCAAGGCATCGAGCAGCTGGCTGCGAAAAAACTGGCTGCGCCGTCCGTCGTAAGCCAGCGTGGCCAGGCTGGCAGGGATATTGAGACTGCCAAGGTTGTTGCCAAAGTTTGTTTCCAGCCCCCAAAATGACACCAGAATCGCCTTGGGAATGCCATATTTTTGCTCAACGGCATCCAGCAGCGCGCTGTACTCCTGCATCAGAACAGCGCCCCTTGAAACCCGCAGCACGGTCACGCGACTGCCCAGGTAATCGGCAAAGGTTTGCTGAAACTCTGGCTGGCGCTGGTCGAGCACGACCACACGCTCGATCGGCGTCAGGCCGGTGAGCGCGGCATCGAGGGTGGCGACGGAAATGCCCTGTGCCGCCGCTTCCTCGCGGAACGCAGCCAACCAGACGTCGAAGCCGCTTTGCGCGTGGGCAGGAAAAACCGCCAATGCAGCCAACAGCACAAACAATTTACGCATTTTTTTGTAACCAGTATTCCAGTAGCGCCAGATGCCACAGCTTGCTGCCCTGAATGCGGGTGTGGTGCTGCTCCGGGGCATCCAGCAGTTTGTTCACGTACTCGCGATGGTACAGGCCGCGTTCGCGGCAGGCCTGCGAGTTCAGGATGTCCTGCATGAAATTCAAAAAATCTCCGCGTACGAATTTGAGCGCGGGCATCGGGAAATAGCCTTTCTTGCGGTCGATCACCGCATCCGGCACCCGTCCGCGCGCAATGGCCTTCAGCACATGCTTGCCGCCGGACGCCAGCTTCAGTCCGGGCGGCATCGACGCCGCCAGTTCCACCAGCTGGTGATCGAGAAACGGCACCCGCGCTTCCAGTCCCCACGCCATGGTCATGTTGTCGACCCGCTTCACCGGATCGTCGGTAATGAGCATGGTGGTATCCATGCGCAATACCTGATCGATGAATTCATCGGCAAAAGGTTCCGCCAGATGCGCGGCGATGGTCTGCGCGGTGTAATCCAGCCCGTGATGCGCGGGCATGGCCATTTCAAGAAACTCGTCGTGATCGCGGTCGAAGTAATGGCGGCGGAAGCGCTCGAGCGGTGAGCCGGCCGTTTCCGCCGCCATCCGCGGATACCAGAAATAACCGCCGAACACCTCGTCGGCGCCCTGTCCGCTCTGCACCACCTTGACCGTCTTGCTGACCTGCTCTGCCAGCAGATAAAAGGCCACCGCGTCCTGCGCGAACATCGGCTCGGACATTTGATCCACCGCCTCGGGCAGGCGGCGCAACACTTCCGAATTGGGGATCAGGAACTTGTGGTGGCGGGTGCCGTACATCGCGGCCACCGGGTCGGAATATTCGAACTCGTTGCCGCGTTCTTCCGGCTGGTCTTCGAAGCCGACCGAAAACGTCATCAGGTCGGGCACGCCCTGTTCGGCCAAGAGCGCCACCAGGAGGCTCGAATCGAGCCCGCCGGAGAGCAGCACGCCGACCTTGACGTCGGCGATTTCGATGCGCTTTTTGACCGCCTGCCTGAGACTTTCGTGGATGGCCTCGGTCCATTCGGCCTCGGTCTTCGGCGCGGCCGGCCGCTGCGCCCTCAATGACCAGTATTTCCGATGGCTGAGTTCGCCGCGCAAATTCACCGTCAGCGTGGTGCCGGGCGCGAGCTTGCGGATGCCGTTGAAAATCGTGCGCGGCGCCGGCACCACCGCATGCAGGGTAAACAGATGGTGCAACGCTACCGCATCGACGCTGGTGTCGACCCCGCCCGCCGCCAGCAGCGCCTGCGGGGTCGAGGCGAAGCGGAAGCGGCCGAGGTTTTCGCTGTAATACAGCGGCTTGATGCCGAGCCGGTCGCGCGCCAGAAACAGCGTCTCGCGGTTCCAGATGGCAAACGCAAACATGCCGTGCAGGCGCTCGACGCAGGCGTCGCCCCACTCCAGATACGCACGCAGAATGACCTCGGTATCGCCGTCGGAATGAAACGCATGGCCGTACCCGATCAGCTCCGCGCGCAGTTCCGGGTAGTTGTAAATGGTGCCGTTGAACACCACGACGTTGCCGGATGCGGTATCGAGCATCGGCTGGCGCGAGCGCGGCGACAGATCGATAATCGACAGCCGCCGGTGGCCCAGCCGCACCGGACCGTCGGCGTGCTGGCCTTCGGCGTCGGGGCCGCGCCGTTCCAGTTTGGCGAGCATGCGCGCCATCGCCGCCGGGTCGGGCGCGGTGTTGTCGAAGCGAAATTCGCCTGCTATGCCACACATGTTGATTGACCTCTTTCGCTATGAAAAAATGCGCCGGGCATTTTGAGAAGACACGGATTACAGTCGGCATACCCCAAGGGGATCGCTGTCGCACCCTGATCAGTTTTCAGGTTGACTGCTTGACTGTTTATGCGACTAATGGCGTTTCATCCATCAGCGCGATCTGCTCGCGCAGTTCGAGTATCCGCGCCTGCCAGTACAGCTGCGTATTGAACCACGGAAACGCGGCGGGGAAAGCCGGGTCGTGCCAGCGGCGCGCCAGCCAGGCCGCGTAATGGATCAGGCGCAGGGTTCGGAGTGCTTCGATCAGGTGCAGTTCGCGCGGGTCGAATTCGGCGAAGTCCTCGTACCCGGACAGAATCTCGTTGATCTGCGCCTGCTGCTCTTCGCGCTCGCCCGACAGCAGCATCCACAGGTCCTGCACCGCCGGCCCCATGCGGCTGTCGTCGAAATCGACAAAATGCGGCCCGTCTGCGGTCCACAGCACGTTGCCGGCATGGCAGTCGCCGTGCAGACGGATGGCGCGCACCTTGCCGGCGCGTTCGTAGCACGTCGCCACATTGCTAAGCGCGTGCTCGACCACGCTGTCCCACGCGGCAACCAGATCGGGCGGCAGCCAGTTGCCGCTGCGCAGAAAATCGCGCGACGCAAAGCCAAAGGTTTCAAGGTCGAGCGTGGGCCGGTGCAAGAAATCCGCCTGCGCACCGACCGCATGGATGCGTCCGAGAAAGCGCCCCATCCATTTCAGGGTGTCGGCGCGGTCGAATTCGGGCATGCGCCCGCCCTGCTTGGGGTAGACGGCGAAGCGGAAACCGGCGTGGGCATGCAGGGTTTCGCCGTGCAACACCAGCGGGGCGACGACCGGAATTTCGCGCGCGGCCAGCTCGGCCGTGAATGCGTGCTCCTCCAGGATGGCGGCGTCGCTCCAGCGTTCGGGCCGATAAAACTTGGCGATCACGGGATCCTCGTCCTCGACCCCCATCTGGTAGACGCGATTCTCGTAACTGTTCAGCGCCAGCAGGCGGCCGTCGGCCTTGAAGCCGGTGGTGTCGAGCGCGTCGAGCGCGCAGTCGGGGGTCAGCGCGGAATAGGGGTGGGACGGGTTCATCATAAAAACAGGGCGAGGGTAAAAGGCTATAAACGAATAATGCCTCATCTCCTTGACCCTATCGCCGCACCATGACTTCAGCCGACCCCATCGGTATGGAAATCTCCCGTCATATCTGGGAGACCCGCTACCGCGCCGCGGGCGAGGCCGGCATCCAGGCGACCTGGCAGCGGGTCGCGCACGCCATTGCTGCGGCAGAAAACCAGAACGTCGCGCTGTGGGCGGCACGTTTTTACCGCCTGCTGGCGGATTTCCGCTTTCTGCCCGGCGGACGCATTCTCGCCGGCGCCGGCGCCGGTCACCGGGTCACGCTGTTCAACTGCTTCGTGATGGGCGAGATCGCCGACGACCTCGAACACATTTTCGAGGCGCTCAAAGAAGGCGCGCTGACCATGCAGCACGGCGGTGGCGTGGGTTACGATTTTTCCACCCTGCGTCCGGCCGGCATGGTGGCGGAAGCCACCGGCAGCATCGCTTCCGGACCGGTGTCGTTCATGCACATCTGGGACGCCATGTGCGCCACTCTGCTGTCGACCGGCGCACGGCGCGGCGCGATGATGGCGACCTTGCGCTGCGACCACCCCGACATCGAGACCTTCGTCGACGCCAAGCGCGATCCGGCGGCGCTGCGGCATTTCAACCTGTCGGTGCAGGTCAGCGACGCGTTCATGGCGGCGGTGGCGGGCGACCGCGAATGGCCGCTCATGTTTCCCGGCCTCGCCAATGCGCGCACGCTGAAGGCGCGCGACCTGTGGCAACGCATTCTGCGCGCGGCCTACGACACCGCCGAGCCGGGCGTGCTGTTCGTCGACGCCATCAACCGCGACAACACGCTGGCCGATCAAGAGACGCTGACTGCCACCAACCCCTGCGGCGAAATTCCCTTGCCGCCCTACGGCGCCTGCGACCTCGGCTCGCTCAACCTGACCGCCTTTGTGGCCTCGCCTTACACCGCTGACGCCCGCCTCGACCTGGACGCGCTGGCTGATTCGGCACGGCTCGCTGTGCGCTTTCTCGACAACGTCATCGACGTTTCG
>NCIF01000240.1 GCA_002256785.1 Hydrogenophilales bacterium 17-61-9 | reverse complement strand
GGCGCTGGGGCAGCACGGGCACCTGCGCACGCTGCACCGGCCAGCCAACCTGGAGGATTTGTTCCTCAAGCTCACCGGGCGGCAGATCCGGGAGGATGGCTGAGCGCGCACAGGCTTGCGCAATGGGTGTTCCCCAGCGACATCCTCTGCCGATGGCGGTAGCACAAAGTGCTTCCAATGAATGACAGACCAATCAGTAGAAAATCCCCTCTGTCGGATGCGATGAATCGGCAATCGCCCGTGGCTCGGATGAGCATTCAACAAACCCCGAGCACCAAGAACATGAAAAGGGAGTGGTTCTGATGGTTTTTAGCGAAGACTCACGGGTCAAGATCCCATGCATCCTGCATCTGATGCGGCTTGGCTACAGCAACCCACCATGAGCGATCAACCTGTTTCCCTCATGCCCACGCCCGAAGGCTATGCCGACTGGCTGGTGGACCTGAAAACCCGCATCCACACCGCCCAGCAGCGTGCGGCGCTGGCGGTGAACCGCGAGCTGGTGTTGTTGTACTGGCAGATCGGGCGCGACATTCTGGCGCGGCAGGCAAGCCAAGGCTGGGGTGCGAAGGTGATTGAGCGGCTGGCGCACGACTTGCGCACGGATTTCCCGGAGATGAAGGGCTTTTCGCGCGCCAACCTGATGTACATGCGCGCCTTTGCCGAGGCCTGGCCCGATGCAGAAGTTGTCCAACAGGCTGTTGGACAATTGCCCTGGGGGCACAACCTGGTGCTGCTGACCCGGCTGAAGCAACCTGCCCAGCGCCTTGCCTACGCGCAAGCGGCTATTGAGCATGGGTGGTCGCGCAACGTGCTCAATATCCACATTGAAACCAGTTTGCTGGAGCGCACCGGGCTGGCGGTGACCAACTTCAAAGAACGGCTGCCCGCGCCGGGCAGCGACTTGGCGAGGCAGTCCCTCAAAGACCCCTACCTGTTCGATTTTCTGGACGTGGGCAAAGAGGCCGACGAGAGGGAGATTGAATCCGCACTGGTCAAGCACATCACGCAATTTTTGCTGGAGCTGGGTGCGGGCTTTGCCTTTGTGGGGCGGCAAGTGCACCTGGAAGTGGGTGGGGACGACTTTTATATCGACCTGCTTTTCTATCACCTCAAGCTGCGCTGCTATGTGGTGGTGGAGTTGAAGGCCGACAAGTTCAAGCCCGAGCATCTGGGGCAATTGGGCTTTTACCTGACCGCGGTGGACATGCAGGTCAAGGCCGAACAGGACAACCCGACCATTGGCCTGCTGCTGTGCAAGACCAAAAACAAGGTGGTGGCCGAATACGCGCTGCGGGACACCGCCCAGCCCATTGGCGTGGCGGAATACCAGCTCGTCGAATCCTTGCCCGCCGCACTGCAAACCAGCTTGCCCAGCATCGAGCAAATCGAGAGCGAGCTGGGGGACGGGGAATGAGCCCGCGCCTTATCCACCGGCTCTTTTTCTGCGCTGGGCTTGGGTGGCGAGAGAATTCCTAAAAACATAGCTACTAGCGCTTGCTGGAT
>NCIF01000119.1:8164-13349 GCA_002256785.1 Hydrogenophilales bacterium 17-61-9 | reverse complement strand
TACAACGCCGACAGCGACTATGAGCCCGGCGAGACAGTGGAGGAAGCCGAAGACGAACTGGGCATCACCGACTGGATCGACCCGGACACCGGCGACCCCGGCGATGTTTCCCACCGCCCGACAGACTGATCTTGTTCTGGTGATTTGTTCACCGCACAAACCGAAGCCGATTCCGCCAAACGCGCCTCTTGCTCAAACACATTATCGCGATATGGACACCCCCCTCGCAGCCAGGCATGCAGTCCTGCCAAAGGATACAACACCAGCAACAAAGCACCCCAGCGTTCGAACTGCCTGACGTGCACGCGCTCGTGAATGCGCGTGGCGTCCAGGGCCTCGATGGACAGCCCCGCAACCACGTGGCCCAATGTGATGGCGGCCACCGGTCCACTGAACGGGAATCCACGCTTAAGCACCCAGGCAGGCCACCCCCCGGCCGCTTCCAGCACGCCCTCGACGCGCCGCACTCTCCCACCGCTGCTACCCGCCATCAACACCACAAGCATGCCCAGCAATGTAACGGGCAACGCCCACAGGATTTGCAGCAGCCTCAACATTCAGGCGGTCATCTCGCTTGAAAACCAGCGCGCCCCATGCAAGCCCTCGCGCACGAAATATTCGCAGGCCCGTTCCAGCTGTGTCGCCGTGCCCACCGCATAGACATCGAAGCGATGCATGTCCGGGTAATCCCCCACAATACTTTGCAGCAAAGCGTCCAGATCGTCGGCTGGCGGATGCGGCAGGTAGTTGAAATTGTCCAGCGCATCGGCCCAGGCGCGGCACAGGTTGTCCTGATAAAGCCCGGTATCGTCGGCCAGCCAGTGCAAATCCATCGACTCGGTAAGGTCCAGCGATATGGCATGCTGGATCAGGCTCTTGATGGGTGCAAAGCCCGCACCAAATGCGAGAAAAATAATCGGGCGCGGCGAATCTTCGTCCAGCACGAATTCGCCATAAGGCCCTTCCACTTCAACGGTGTCATTGGCTTTCAACTCAGAAAATACGGCTTCGGCAAACGCATCGCCCGCTCGGCGCGGAATCTGCACCTCGATGTGACGGTCTTCACAGGGACAACTGGCGATGGCATAGCGCCCGCCGCTTCCATTGACCCTGACCTGGATGCCCTGTCCGCCCAGAAACCGCAGCCGCTGGCTGCGCGGCGCCAGAATATGCAACGCAGCCATATGAGGATTGAACACCTCAACCGATTTCACCCTGGCAGTGAGTTGCTGCACCGGAATATCGCGCGCGCCCGCCACACTGGACTCGATCACCACATCGCTCACCGGGGCGTAGGCACACAGCAGTATCGTCCCGGCGTCCTTTTCTGCCTGCTTCAGCACATAGTCGTGCGCATGGACCTTCTTCACATCCCCCGACACCACACGCGCCTTGCAATCGCCGCAATTGCCATTGCTGCAGCCATAGTTAAGCGACACGCCATTGCGCAAGGCCGCTTCCAGCAACGTATCGTTCCCTTCCACGATAAACTCGTGACCGCTGGGCAGAATGGTAACGGTCGGCGCCATGATTTTCAGTATCCTGTCTTGGGCAATGACGGCCTGCGCCTGCACTGCATCCCGGGGTAATTCATTTAAATTGCGCAGCAAAAACGCACGCACGCTGTGCAAGGCGTGATGGGTTTCCATACTCGCGCCTTCGTCCATTTCGTCGATCTTCTCGTCCAGCCAGACCATCACGTTCCCGTAATGCTTAAGCAAGGCTTTGGCCGCCGCGTAGTCGTCACCCATTTCGTTCAGGCGCGCCACCAACACATCCTTGTCGGGCAGCGCCCGCTCGCGCACCCGCTTGGCGAACGCCCTGTCCCTGATTTCGGCAACCCGGCGGAACTCCGCATCGTCATCCCACTTCACGTCAGGAAACGCGCGCAGCAACTCGTCGAGTTCGATCATGCCGTCGAACGTCGCCAGGGTGTCGTGACGGATCATTTCCTGCAAAACATGGCGCGACTGTCCAACCAGACGCGCCACCCGGGAAAGCGGAAGTAAATGGCCCATGGCGAAATGGTACTCCGTGTCCCTGGATGGACAAATCGCCCTGCTGCAATATTTCTGAACCCTTGATGCGCGCGCACCGTTAGCCCTGCCTCTACAATTGCCCCATGCCGACCATCACCACCCGCCCCTGTCCTGATGAAGCCCGCGCCGCGCTCGAACTGTCCGGACTTGCCCCGGCCTGGGCTCGACTGTATGCCGCACGTGGCGTCAGCCACCCCGAGCAGATCGCGCACCGTCTGCCATTGTTGCTGCCGCCTGCCGGCCTGCTGCATATCGGACGTGCCGCTGCCCTGCTTGCCGATGCCATCAAAGAGAAAAAGCGTCTGCTCATCATCGCCGACTACGATGCGGACGGCGCCACCGCCTGCGCCGTCGGCGTTCGCGGCCTGCGCATGCTCGGTGCGCGGATCGACTATCTGGTGCCCAACCGGCTCGAACACGGCTATGGCCTCACCCCCGATATCGTCAAGCTCGCCGCCGAGCGCCAGCCCGACCTGATCGTCACGGTGGACAACGGCATTGCCGCGGTGGACGGCGTGGCGGCGGCGAACGCGCTCGGCATCCCGGTACTGGTCACCGACCACCACCTGCCCGGCGACGCGCTGCCCAATGCCGCCTGCATCGTCAATCCCAACCAGCCGGACTGCACCTTCGCATCAAAAAACCTGGCGGGCGTGGGCGTCATGTTTTATGTGCTGCTGGCGCTGCGCGCCGAGCTGCGCCAGCGCGGCGCCTACATCGAACACACCGAACCCGATCTACGGACCCTGCTTGATCTGGTTGCGCTCGGCACCGTCGCAGACGTGGTCCGGCTCGACGCCAACAATCGCACGCTGGTGGAGAATGGCCTGGCGCGGATGCGCGCGGGCAAGGCCAGCGCCGGCATCAACGCGCTGTTTCGCGCCGCCGGTCGCGACCCCACGCGTGCCACGGTGTTCGATCTTGGCTTCATGCTCGGCCCTCGCCTCAATGCCGCCGGTCGACTCGACGACATGGCACTCGGTATCGAATGCCTGCTGGCGGAGGACCCCAACGCCGCGCAGCAACTGGCGCAGCAGCTCGACACGCTTAACCGCACCCGGCGCGACGTCGAAGCCGACATGCTGGAAGAAGCGCTCGCCATCCTCGCCACCTTCAACCCCACCGACAGCCACAGCCTCACCGCCTGGCAACCCGGCTGGCATGTCGGCGTCATCGGCATCCTCGCCTCGCGCCTGAAAGACAAGTTTCACCGCCCCGCCATCGTCTTCGCCAGCCACAATAGCGGCGAACTCAAAGGATCGGGGCGCTCCATCCCCGGCCTGCATCTGCGCGACGCCCTCGACCTCGTCGACAAGCGCCACCCCGGCCTGATCAACAAGTTCGGCGGCCACGCCATGGCGGCGGGGCTCAGCATTCCGGCCGGCCGCCATGAGGCTTTCAGCCTGGCCTTTGAGAGCGTCGTGCGCGAACTGATCGACCCGGCCGACCTGGAAGGGGTCATCGAAACCGACGGCGAACTCGACGCCGCCGCGCACAGTTACGAACTCGCCGAACAGCTTGATCATGCGGTATGGGGACAGGGATTCCCCGCTCCGCTGTTCACCGCGACATTCGATGTCATGGCGCAGCGCGTGGTCGGCGAAAAGCATCTGAAACTGAAATTATCGCGCGACGGACAGGTGTTTGAAGCCATGCGCTTCTTCCAGGCCGACCCCTTGCCCGACCGCATTCATGCCGTCTACGCGCTCATGCCCAACGAATTCAACGGGCAGCACTCCCTGCAATTGAAGCTGCAGCACTGGGAGCCCGCGCCCTCACTGCGATGACGCAGATGACATAAGCGGCCATTCATACGGGTTCGCCTGGCGCGAGCCGGGTCGGCCCAGCCCGGCAATCCGCGACACGCGCGCCAGAGAAACCGGACTGCTGTTAGACAGGTTATCGACCACCACGACCTCGTGCTCCGCTGCCAGACAAGCCACTGCGGTGTGCGAACCGATATAGCCCGCGCCGCCCGAAGGATGGAGGCAATTCACTTGTTCAGCGCGATGAAATCCTGATACGCCACAGCCAGGCCATTTTGCATACTGGTACTGGCCTTCCACCCCATCGCGTTCAGCCGCCCCACGTCCATCAGCTTGCGCGGCGTGCCGTCGGGCTTTGTGCTGTCGAACTCGATCGCGCCCTGATAGCCCACCACCCCTTTTACCGTCTCGGCCAGTTCGCGGATGCTGAGATCGTGGCCGACGCCGATGTTCATCAAGGGCGGCAGGCCGTCGTTGCGGTCCTGCCCCAGCAGCGGCACAAACTGTTCGTCCGGCAGGTTCATGAGATAGACGCAGGCGTCGGCCATGTCTTCGCTGTACATGAATTCGCGTTTGGGCGTGCCGCTGCCCCAGACGGTGACCGTTGGCGCGTGGCTGACCTTGGCTTCGTGAAACCGGCGAATCAGCGCAGGGATGACGTGGGCGTTTTCCGGGTGGTAGTTGTCGCCGGGGCCGTACAGGTTGGTGGGCATGACGGCCAGGTACCGGGTTTTGTACTGGCGGTTGTAACTCCAGCACATTTCAATGCCGGCGATCTTGGCCAGCGCATAGGGCCGGTTGGTCGGTTCCAGTTCGCTGGTGAGCAGGTGCGCTTCCTGCATCGGCTGCGGGGCGAGCCTGGGATAAATGCAGCTGGACCCCAGAAACATCAGGCGCTTGACGTCGCTTTTGTACGCGGCGTGGATGATATGGGTCTGGATGGCGAGGTTGTCGCGGATGAATTCGGCCGGATAGGTGTTGTTGGCGTGAATGCCGCCGACCCGGGCGGCGGCCAGAAAAACGTAGTCGGGCTTTTCCTGATTGAAGAAGGCTTCGACCGCGGCCTGGTCGGTGAGGTCGAGCTCGGCGTGGGTGCGGGTGACGAAGTTGGCGTAGCCTTTGCCGCGCAGGTTGCGCATCAGGGCGGAGCCGACGAGGCCGCGGTGGCCGGCAATGTAAATTTTGTCCCCGGTTTTCATTTTTTCGTTTTTCCTGACATATCGCCGGTAATGAAACCGATCTGGCGCTTGCTGCTTTCTGTCGGTGCCATCAATTGGCGAATCGCATCGATCAAACCCGCAATCGCCTGGTCGTGGCTGCCGCTCTTTCGCTCCAGCGCTTCAAGCCTGACTGCCAGCTCCTTGTGGCTGGAAAGCATTT
>NCIF01000119.1:0-8148 GCA_002256785.1 Hydrogenophilales bacterium 17-61-9 | reverse complement strand
GAAAGCATTTGACGTAATTGAACGAAGGTTCGCACAACCAACAGGCTGGCCCTGATCGCACGGTCGGACTTCAACACATTCCCGAGCATGAGCGCGCCGTGCTCGGTAAAGGCGAAGGGAAGCGTTCGGGAAAACTTCAGATTGGCGAGGTGGTCACACGCTGTGACCACCTCGTCCTTCTCGGACCTGGAAAGCTGAAACATGAAATCACTTGGGAAGCGCTCGATATTCCGCTTTACCGCCTGGTTGAGCGCTTTGGTCGGCACCCCGTAAAGCGCCGCCAAATCCGCATCCAGCATGACCTTTTCACCGCGAATCAACAGGATGCGATGAGCCACGACCTCAACCGGCGCCGCAGTCTTACTCATGGTAATCCATGGCCTTGTAGCCGTGCTTCTTCACCAGTTCGTCGCGCTCGGCGGCCTTCAGGTCTTCGCGCACCATCTCGGCGACCAGCTCGTCGAAACTGATCTTCGGCGTCCAGCCGAGTTTCTGTTTGGCCTTGCTGGCGTCGCCGAGCAGGGTTTCGACTTCGGTCGGACGGAAGTAGCGCGCATCGACGGCAACGATGCACTTCTCGCCCGCACCCCCTGCCCCTCTCCCCGGGGGCGAGGGGAGCAGGTAGCCCTTCTCGTCGACGCCCTGCCCTTCCCAGCGGATGGCCATGCCGAGTTCTTTTGCGGCGGCGTCGACGAAGTCCCGGACCGAGTACTGCACGCCGGTGGCGATGACGAAGTCTTCGGCCTGGTCCTGCTGCAGCATCAGCCACTGCATCTCCACATAATCTTTGGCGTGGCCCCAGTCGCGCTTGGCATCCATGTTACCGAGGAACAGGCAGTCCTGCAGGCCGAGCTTGATGCGGGCCAGCGCGCGGGTGATCTTGCGGGTGACGAAGGTTTCGCCGCGCACGGGGGATTCGTGGTTGAACAGGATGCCGTTGCAGGCATATATGCCGTAGGCTTCGCGGTAGTTGACGGTGATCCAGTAGGCGTAGAGCTTGGCGACGGCGTAGGGGCTGCGCGGATAGAACGGGGTGGTTTCCTTCTGCGGTGTTTCCTGCACCAGGCCGAACAGTTCGGAGGTGCTGGCCTGGTAGAAACGGGTCTGCTTTTCGAGGCCGAGGATGCGGATGGCCTCCAGGATGCGCAGGGCGCCGAGGGCGTCGGAGTTGGCGGTGTATTCGGGTTCTTCGAAGCTGACGGCGACGTGGCTCTGCGCGGCGAGGTTGTAGATTTCGTCGGGCTGCACCTGCTGGATGATGCGGATCAGGCTGGAGCTGTCGGTGAGGTCGCCGTGGTGCAACACGAAGCGCCGCGTTTTAACTTCGGGGCCTTCGTACAAGTGGTCGATGCGGTCGGTGTTGAACAGCGAGGTGCGGCGCTTGATGCCGTGCACTTCGTAGCCTTTTTCCAGCAAAAATTCGGCCAGGTAGGCGCCGTCCTGGCCGGTGACGCCGGTGATGAGGGCTTTTTTTGTCATGATTGTTCAGTCTGCTTTCAAATAATAAAACAAGTCCACTCGGTCGCAGGCCGCCCTGCCTGGAAGGTGCGCCGCAAATCGGGTTCGATGCATGTCATGTCGGCCCGAAAACCCTGGAGAATGATTTTTTGCTGGCGCCCTTTGGGTAAAACACGCGCTCGTCAAGGCGGGGGATGGGACAACGATGCCCCTTTAACCCGCCCGGGTTCCACGTATAAATCGGGGAATGCTGCTCAGCCCCCGGGCGCCACTTCTGAACCTGACGTGGCATCGGCGGGCTTCTCGGCCGGGGCGGCGACTTCCTTATCCGCATCGGTAAACTCACCCATATATTCGATCCTGGCTGCAGCCTTGAGCGCTACCAGCTCAGCCTTGGCCGCTTCTTGGCGTGTTTGCGTCTGCAATGCACGCGCAATCGCTGGTCTGGCCTGTTCAAGCGTTGCCGGCTGCATCTGCGAATCAGCCAGCACAATCACCAGCAGGCCATCTGGCGCATTCACCACGATGGCCTGACCGTCCGGCATTTGAGCCAGCTTCGGCAACAGCTCAAGGGATATCTGCTCGGCCGGTTTCACCGTCTGCCCCGCTTTAATCGGCAAGCTTTCAGCCTTGAGCCAGGCAGCAAAATCATTCAGGGTCTTTGATGCGGCAAGTTGCGCGCGGATCGCCTCATGCCTGTCTTTTGGCGCGGTGATCCCGATTTCCTGCAAACGATAAATCTTGCGCTTGGCGAACAGCTCAGGATGCTTGTCATAATAATCAGTCACGTCCGCATCGCTCGGTTCAGCCGGCGCGCCCAGCTTGCGGCTCATATAGGCCTCAGCCAGAATCTGGCGGCGCGCGGCATCCAGCGCCTGAACCACATTGGGGTCACGATCCAGCTTGTCGCTCAACGCCTGTTGCGCAATCACTTCCTGGTCCACCAAATTGCGCACCACTTGCAGAGAGGCTGCCCTGGTTTGCGCCTGGTTCAGGTCGGGAACGCGCTGCAGCGCAAAGTTCACCTGGCGAACGGTCAGCTCGGTGCCGTTGACCTTGGCTGCGACCTGATTTTCCTTTTTATCGCCGGTCGCCGCGCCATCCTTTTTGTCGCCGCAACCGATAAGCAATACAGCAACCAGCACAGGCAGATACAATTTTCTTGAACGGTACATTCTGTCATCCCCTTCATCCGGATTATCGGAAATCTTGTGGTCTGAATGTTACACCATGCCTAAACAACGCATCGGCAAGGCGCGCGATCCGGCACGGGCGGATGGCTTCGACTGCATCGGATTTTTACAAGCGGAATCGCCGTCGCAGCCATCCGGGCGGCGCCGGTCCCGAGACCGTTGAACAGGCGTCGGCGGGGGGCTCCAGTGCGTGTCCTGTTTCATGGCTCATTTCGCCCGGCGTGACAAGGATGGCTCACGATTGTGCGGTTCAATCCCCCAGCCAACGCTGGCTCCATGCTATTCTGAACGCCATTTTCGGGGATAACCGTGATCAAAATTCTGTTGCTGATCGTGATCGGATTCGTGGTGTGGGGGCTGATTCGCGCTTACCAGCGTTCGCTCAGCGATTCATCTGCCGCGTCAAGTCAAAAGGCCGTCGAGACCATGGTGAAATGCGCACATTGCGCGGTGAACCTGCCCCGTAGCGAGGCCATTTATTCTGGCGGCGAATTCTACTGCACACCCGAGCACCAAAAACTCGGAAAGTCATGAGCATCGCGGCACTCTCCTTGCCGCGCTCCGCCGCACAGGGCTACTTTGCGTCGCATTGGCGCAGCCTCGATTACTTCAATTTGTATCGCTTGTCCCTGACGATGGCGCTGGTCGTTATCGGGACGCTGTTTGGCGATACTGATTTATTTCACTTCGGCGCGGGTACGCTCTTTCAAGGCTTTGCCTACACCTACCTGGTCATCGCCGCGTTTTTTGTCCTCGGCATACGCGCGCGCTGGCCCAGCTTTCAGATTCAGCTGAGCGCGCACATCACGGCCGACATCGCTTTTGTAATGCTGATGATGACAACAAGCGGCCGTCTGGCGGAGGTCATGGGGCTGCTGCTGGTGATTTCCATCGCCTCGGGCGGATTGGTCGGAAGCGGACGGCTGACCCTGCTCTACGCCGCGATGGCGTCCATTGCGCTGCTCCTGCAACACAGCTGGAATATTCTCCAGCACGACCAGACTGTCGACGGTTTTTTCCAGATCGGTCTCTTGTGCGCGGGATATTTCGCCATTGGCTGGCTAGCGCACGGGCTTACCCGTCGCGCCCTGCACTCCGAGCAACTGGCGCAACGACAAACCGAAGAGCTCGCCTTACTGAACCGCGTCAACGCGGTTGCAATCGACCATTCGCCCACGGGTCTGTTGGCGCTACAGGAGAATGGCATTATTCGCCACGCCAACGCCCGCGCACTGGCGCTCCTTGGAATTACCGCACCGGTGAAACCTGGCGTAACCCGGCTGGATGCCTGCTCGCCCGAACTGGCGCACCTCCTGTCACGTCCCTTTAAACCCGGGACGACCCTCACCATGAGTACGCCGGTCACGCAGTTAAAGGTGCGTTGCATCCCCCTCGTCGCGTCGGATCAAAGCCGGGTGCTGGTACTGGAAGATCAAAACCTGGCCGAACAGGCTGCACAACGACTCAAGCTGGCCGCGCTGGGACGACTGACTGCCAACATAGCGCACGAGATACGCAACCCGCTGTCGGCCATCAGCCATGCTGCGCAACTTTTGCTCGAAGATGCTCACGACCCGGCGCAATCCCGATTGGCTGGCATTATTCAAAACAATGCGTGTCGGCTCGACCGGCTGGTGGAAGAGGTTCTGACACTGAACCGGCGAGACCGCCTCAACCCGGTCAATGTTGACGAAAAAACCCTCGTTGCCCTGCTTGACGAACTGCTTCAGACTGAAGGAATTCCGACCGATGCCGTCATAGTCAGCATGAACGAATCCGTACACTTCCAATTTGATCCCGATCACCTGCGCCAAATTGTATGGAACTTGCTGCGCAACGCCTGGCACTTCAGCCAACAGCAGGCCGGAAGTATTCGCATCCGCATACGGAAACAGGCAGACCGCGTCCACATTGAGATTCAGGACGATGGCGCCGGCCTCCCCCCGCAACACCAGGGCAAGTTATTTGAGCCTTTTTTCACCACCGACGCCCAAGGAACCGGACTGGGTCTCTTCCTCGCCCGCGAATTGGCCGAAGCCAACCACGCTGAGCTGAGCTTCCTGCCCGGCGCGGGGGGCGCCTGCTTCCGCCTGGGTCTGAGAGGGAATACCTGACGATGGCCACCTCCCCCCGCATTCTTCTGGTTGACGACGAGCCCGACCTGCTGGACCTGATGGAGCTTACGCTGGTCAAGATGGGACTCGAAACGGATCGGGCCGTCAGCGTCGCCGAAGCACGGGAGTGTCTGTCAAAAACGCAATACGATCTCTGCCTGACCGACATGCGGCTGTCCGACGGCGAAGGACTGGATGTGATCGCCTTTGCCAGCGCGCTGCCGCGCCCGCTGCCGGTAGCCGTGATCACCGCTTTTGGCAATGCGGGCAACGCCGTTGCCGCCCTCAAGGCGGGCGCGTTCGATTACCTGTCCAAACCGGTCGCGCTCAATCAACTGCGTACCCTGATCAAATCCGCGCTCAAGATTCCCGAGCCCGCTCCGACGGATGACCCCACTCGCCAGCTGATAGGCGAGTCCGCAATCATGCAGGATATCCGCACCCGCATTATCAAACTCGCACGCACCCAGGCGCCCGTCCATATTGCAGGCGAATCGGGTAGCGGCAAGGAACTTGCCGCACGGCTCATTCATCAATTGGGCAATCGTGCGGACGGCGCATTTGTAGCCGTCAACTGCGGCGCCATTCCCGAAACCCTGATGGAAAGCGAGTTTTTCGGTTACCGCAAAGGTGCATTCACTGGCGCTGACGCCGATCGCAACGGTTTCTTCCAGGCGGCGGACGGCGGCACGCTGTTTCTCGATGAAGTGGCCGACCTGCCGCTTTCCATGCAGGTCAAACTGCTGCGCGTATTACAGGAAAAAAAGGTCCGCAAGATAGGCGCGACCCAGGAAGAACCTGTCGACGTGCGCATCATCAGCGCTACCCACCAGCATCTTTCCGCCCTGGTGGAAAGCGGCCATTTTCGACAGGATTTATATTACCGCCTGAATGTCATCGACCTGATGATGCCCAGCCTGCGCGATCGCGCTGAAGACATTCCTGAAATGGCGCGCTTTCTGCTCGACAAGTTGGGCGGCAGACAAGTCAAGTTCGATCGGGAAGCCGAAAAATCCTTGCGCACTTATGCCTTCCCCGGCAACGTGCGGGAACTGGAAAACACGCTGGAACGCGCATTGGCCCTGTGCGAGAACCAGCTGATCACGGCAGACGACCTTAACCTTTCCCCCAGCCTGTCGCCAGCGAATGGCGCACCCGGCGCCAAGTATCCTTTGCAGGATTATCTGGATCAAATGGAACGCGCAGCGATTCTCGAGGCCCTGGAGCAGACGCGCTTTAATAAAACAGCTGCCGCCCGTGTGCTCGGCGTCACCTTCCGCAGCCTGCGTTACAGGCTGGAACGGCTGGGAATCGAGTAAGACCGTCCACGCGCGCGCCGCACACCCGACCAAAAAGAAATCAGGCTTTATGACAGTGAAGCCACAAGCAACCCTTCATCTGCATGGCAAGGATGAAGCCGCGCCTGTATGGCGCAAGCGCAAGATCCAGTCGGGGAATTCAGTCTTTGGGTACGGGCAGAATCAATACTTCACTTTTATTTTAGACAGCTCTTCCTTGGTCACGCCCGGCATATCGCCCCTGGCATCCCAGCGTTTGTGATTCCAGGCGTCCTCGCCTACCCAGGCCTTGAAGACCTTGAAGTTTGTCTGCCGCTCTTCATCCGTTGCACCGAGAAACAGGTACATGTTTCCCGGCTTGCCGTCCTTGCTGTTCTTGCCGTCGTCGAGCCGGCGCATGATCGCGCCTGTGTCTGGCCAGCCAACAAAAAAGATCAGGTCCGCATAGGTGTCCATGCGGGGGCCCTGCATCTGCTGCATGAAGGTGCGCGGATGCTCCAGAAAGTCGCCCAGATAAGGCGATGCCGCACCATGACAAGCCGAGCAGCGGGCTTCCCACAACGGGCGAATATCCTTGCGATATGTCACATCGGCCGCCATGGCCGTTGCGGCCAGCAACAAACCGGCCAGCGAAGGAATGATTACTTTAGACATGCTTCTCCCAAATGAATCGTTAATCGTTGAGCAGACTGAAAAGATCAGCCCCCGACGTTCCAGGCAAGGCCGAATTCAGCTTTAAACTCCAGGAGCGCCGGTCATCCCCAACCCATTTTTCTATTTTTCATGGGGGAAAGCTCGACCCGATTTCGCCCGCCCCGTTTCGCCGCAGGGACGGCCTGGGGGGGCGTGCGATGCCGCCAAAACGCCCAGCCACCGTCAGAATACAGCAACAAACACGACTCCCTGTGCGTCCGTTTTTCCGGACCCGCCCCAAGCCTGCAAAGGACAATCCCGGAGGCCTGTTTTTGCGGTGTTTTATCTGGACAAGCCCTTGGTCAGCAAGGCCGCTACGGTTTCGTTGATGCCCTCGCCACGGGTTTCGGCCAGGGATTGAATCTGTTTCACCAATCCGCTATCGAGTTTCACCGCAAACGGGATCAAACCCTGGGCCTGATCGAGCTTGCGCTGATCGCGGCGCGTTACACCCGGATTGGCCGCGCTGCCGAAACGGTCCGGCGTGCCGGCTTGTTTCATCTGCCCTGTAATTTTCAGGCCTTCGTTTCTGTCGAGATCGGATTTCTTCATGGAATGCTTTCTGGATAGCGGGATAAATGCTGCTCAACGGCAGGCGCCGTTGAGCTTGCGCCTGCGATTTTGATGCAGAACAGCCTGTAGGATAAGCGATGCCACCCTATTCCGCTCGATTCGCCGCCTGCAGGCGCGATCAGGCAGACCCCGTGCCCGCAGCGGCAGGGCGATTGACCTCGCCAAGACCGTGGCACACCAGCATCATGCGCCTGCTGCTGCCGCCGGTCCCACCCCGGCAGCGAGGTGGCCTGCCTGAAAAAGCGTTGGCGCCGAAGCGCCCTGGCCAAACAATCATTCCGCTCGCGAGGGTGAGAGGCTGACAATGACGGCGCCCCCCTCTTTACGTTCCACAACCAGCGCACCTTTTTTATGCGCATCGTCGAGAATCTTTCCGAATGCGCTGTAGCCGTATTCCGACTCGCTGAAACCCGGGTGGACACGCTTGATCGTATTCTTGATCATCGAAGCCGAGATTGTGCCCTCGCCGCCACGATCGGCCATCAACTGCTCTGTCGTGCTCACCACGATTTCAATCGCGCAATTTTTTTTGTCTTCTGCACTCGGCTCGGCCTTTGCTGCGGATGGCGCATCATCAACGGCCACCGCCACATCCACAACCGGTCTGGCACGGCGACGGCTCGCCGTCTTTGCCGCGCCGGGGGTTGCCTCCTTCACGGCCGCGCTCTGCACAGCGGCTTCCTTTACTGGCTGCGCTGCTGAGGCGGGTTTCCTCGCAGGCGCCTTTTGCTGCGGTTTAAGCGGCGCTGCCCTGGCTTGCACCAGGTCTTCATAAAAAATGAATTCGTCGCAGTTACCAATCAACAGCGACGACGCCGA